>JAWXBG010000021.1:0-24539 GCA_034439875.1 Flavobacteriales bacterium | reverse complement strand
TGATCGGGCTTTGGATGAAACCCAACAGACTTTTTTTCACGCAGAGATCGCGGAGGAATTGCCGCAGAGAACTCGGAGACTTTGGGTATATATCTTTTAAGCCTTGTATGAGCGGACTTTGGAAGAAACCCAACAGATTTTTATTTCATGAAGAGATCGCAGAGGAATTGCCGCAGAGAACTCGGAGACTTTGGGTAATCGGTGTAGTAACAGATTTCGTGAACTCTACATAAAACTCAAAAACCCGGGTCTAGTCGTTGGTTGGAGAACATCTAAGTGAAAATATTGACCACAAAAAAAGGGATCCCACGATCCCTTTTTTTCCATAACCAGTCGGTATTATTTTTTCGCTTCAATAAGTGCTTTCAGCTTCAAGAAATCATCATTGCGATCTGCTTTGTAATACGCATCTTTCAGCGCCTGCATGATCTCCATTTCATCCTTTCTTAAATTATAAGCTATCTCTAGATGTTGAACTGATTTGGTGAACAAAACCATTGATTTTGCCATGCAATCATCGAATTTCTGACGTTCATCACGCGGGATCTCTGAACAGGAAGTCTCCAAATCAAGACCTTCGTTGAAATAAAATGCTCCTAGGTTGAATAAAGCATCATAGTAATCCGGTTTCAACTCAACCGACTTTTTGTAAGAAGACTCCTCTTTGATCTTGTTGCCAAGTTTTTGGTAAGTCACTCCGAGTACAAACCAAACCGTTTCATTGCTTGGATCTGTATCAGTAAGTGCAACCAAAAGTGCCTCAGCCTCAGTGAATTTATTATCGTTGAGATAATGGTTTACTTCAAGTCGAAGCAAGCCTGCATCTTTGGGGTATTTCCCTCGGGCTTCTTTCAAAACAATATCTGCATCTGCCGTTTTACCTTGGTCATTGAGGATGTCGATCATATAAGTATAGACATCGGGGACATTGTATCCGATCTGACTGCAAGTTCTGTATCCTTCCAATGCCATGTCCTTCTTCCCACATTTGTCGAAGCAAAAGGCAGAGTTGAAAATGGCGGCAGAGTCTACAATACTGAACTTACTGCTGATGTCTCTGGCTACCACAAACTGGTCGGCCGCAGCACAGAAATTGCCAGCGGTATATGCAAAAGAAGCACCTTCCAAACTAATAGTCTGCAATTCAGCAAGTGACGTCTGAACCTCTACTTTATAATCCCCGTGCTCATCCATTTCCATACCCTTGAAATACGATTCCTTGCAGAGAGTCAATGCGTTAGGATAATTCACGCTGAATTTCGGGTCCTTTAGAATATTGAGGTAGATATTACCTCTGTATCTCCAAACTTTCTCTTTGGCCGTAGCTTTCGGGTCATTCAAAGCTGACTCGATATACCTAACTGCTGCATCGTAGTCGCCCTGTTTGTTGGCGTTGTATGCCGATGTAACATCAGGCTGAGCAAATGAGAGAGTTGACATACTTCCCAGAAGTAGAACGAATGCCAGTTGTTTAATCATATTCGTGGTTTTGATTTAAAAAAATGTTTTCAAAAATAACTTTTGTGCTCTTTCGCTTTTACAAAACGCGGGCCAATTGCTACAAAGCCTATTCTTGCTATCATACACAACGTGCTAAGTAGCGGCGCATTTCACAATCAGTGCATCCAAAACCCTTGGATAAATCACAGATCAAAAAGCTTATTCTTCCACTGATGGGCTCTCTTCTCCTGATTCTTCGGTGCTTTCACCTTCCTCAGAGACAATATCGCTATCAATATTTTCACTTTGAATTTCGTCGTCCTTTATGACAGTGCAAATGGCTGCGATTTCGTCGTTGCCTCTCAAATTGATCAGCTTTACTCCTTGCGTATTTCTGCCCATTACTCTCAAAGCATCTACCTCCAAACGAATGGCTATTCCGGACTTATTGATTATCATAAAGTCAAGGTCATTATCCACACCTAAAATAGCGGCCAAACTTCCTGTTTTATCAGTCAGATTCATGGTTTTCACACCTTTCCCTCCTCTATTTGTGATGCGATAATCCTCGAGGGCCGAACGTTTTCCATATCCTTTTTCTGAGACCACCAGAATATCTCTTTCAGGGTTGTCTACGCATACCATTCCAATCACTTCGTTGCTAGGTCCATCAAGGTTTACTGCTCTTACACCCTGAGCAGTTCTTCCGACAGGTCTTACTGTTTTTTCGTTGAATCGGATGGCTTTACCTTCACGTGTGGCAATGATGATTTCATTAGAGCCATTTGTCAATCGTGCAGCCAACAGTTCGTCGCCATCAACTATCGTGATAGCATTGATACCGTTGCTTCTTGGACGGCTGTATGCTTCCAAAAGAGTCTTTTTGATGAGTCCGCGTTTTGTGCAAAGAATTACATGATTGGCGCTCACATACGCCTCATCAGTAAGATCGCCAGCCGGAATGTAGGCTAACACTTTGTCGTCCTGCTCAATATTGATAAGGTTTTGAATCGCCCTACCCTTCGATATTTTTGTGCCTTCTGGAACTTCAAAAGCCCTCATCCAAAAACACCTTCCTTTCATAGTGAAAATCAATAGCCAAGCGTGATTGCTGGTAGTGAAAATGTGCTCAACGAAGTCCTCCTGACGGGCAGATGTTCCTTTTGAGCCAACTCCTCCCCGTCCTTGTGCCCTGTATTCACCTACATTGGTACGTTTGATGTACCCGGCGTGCGTAATTGTAATTACAATGTGATCGTCGGGAATCATATCCTCAATGCTCAGATCGGCTGAAGAGTATTCAACTACAGATCTTCTATCATCTCCGAATTTGTCTCTCAACATGATCAACTCATCTGTAATAATAACCATCCGGATTACTTCATCACCCAATATTTCCTCTAATCTCTTAATCAACTGCATAAGTTCGTCATATTCTGCGCGGATCTTGTCGCGTTCAAGACCAGTAAGTCTCTGCAACCTCATATCCAATATGGCGCGGGCCTGCACTTCGGATAATTGGAACTGGGTAATCAACCCCTCTCGAGCAATGTCAGGAGTATTCGAACCCCTGATCAATGAAATCACAGCATCCAAATTGTCTAATGCAATCAACAAACCTTCCAAAATATGAGCTCTTTCCTGAGCTTTTCGGAGCTCATATCGAGTACGTCGCACTACTACTTCATGGCGGTGATCCACGTAGTGGCGGATCATATCTTTCAGATTCAAAGCCACCGGACGACCCTGAACTAGCGCGATGTTATTTATTGAAAATGAGGTTTGTAGATTGGTTGACTTATACAAATTGTTTAAGACAACATTTGGTATGGCATCTCTGCGGAGTTCATAAACTATTCGAACTCCATTGCGATCCGATTCGTCGCGAATCTCACTAATTCCTTCTATCTTTTTTTCTTCAACCAGTTCCCAAGTTCTCTTGATCATCTCGGCTTTGTTCACCTGATATGGAATCTCATCCACAATGATCACATCCTTGCCACCATCTTCTTCTATGCGGGCCCGTCCGCGAATAACTACACGACCACGTCCATTTTCGTAAGCCGTTTTTACCCCATCAATACCATGTATAACACCTCCAGTAGGAAAATCAGGAGCTTTGATGTATGTCATCAATTGCTCTGTAGTGATATCTCTATTCTCAATATATGCAATAATTCCGTTGCAAACTTCACGCAAGTTGTGAGGTGCCATGTTTGTGGCCATACCCACTGCAATTCCACTTACTCCGTTGATCAGTAAATTCGGCACTTTTGCCGGAAGAACTTTCGGCTCTTCGAGCGAATCATCAAAGTTTGGCTGAAAATCAACTGTTTCCTTGTCGAGGTCTTCGAGCAACTCTTCAGCTAGTTTTCTCAAACGAGCTTCGGTGTACCTCATAGCAGCGGGCGGATCGTTGTCCATACTGCCAAAATTTCCTTGTCCATCTACCAAAGGATATCTCAATGTCCAATCCTGGGCCATACGCACCATAGTATCGTACACTGCGCTATCTCCATGTGGGTGGAACTTACCCAAAACCTCTCCCACAATACGTGCAGATTTTTTATGAGGTCTGTTTGAAAATACCCCCAATTCCAACATTCCAAAAAGAACGCGGCGGTGAACGGGCTTCAATCCGTCACGCACATCGGGCAATGCCCTACTCACAATTACCGACATCGAATAATCGATGTAGGCTGTTTTCATTTCATCCTCAATGTTGATGTCAATGATCTTTTCCCCTTCTGCCATTTATTCCTATTTTGATTTTGTGCACAATTGTTGATTGCAGTAAATGAGTATTTCTCTCATTATATACTTCTGCGAGATCGCCCGCGAAATTAGCAAGTCTTAGGCGCTGAACAAAAGGATAGTGACAATGCTTTATGCACAAGTTGACAGAAGTTTGTGGATAATTAAAAGATCAATAAAATCAAGTCTTTCGGAGCTCAAATACATTTGATTACGTGAAGAAAAGCCGTAAACGGCATAGAAGTGCATCAGAAATAGGAGATAAATGGATCGCGACACAAATTTTCTGTTAGGTTTGACAAGTTATTAGATAGCTAAAAAATCATTCAAAATACAAGAAGGAACAACATGAGCATGGAAGCTAAATTTTCTCCGAGGGTGAAAGATGTGATGGCATATGCCAAACAAGAAGCCATGAGACTCGGACATAATTTTGTTGGTGTAGAACATTTGTTGCTAGGCCTCATCCTTGAAGGAGAAGGCACAGCCATGAAGATAATGGATGCATTGAAAGTAGATGTTTCCAGACTGCGTAAATTGGTGGAAAACTCTATCGTTACTGTTCAAGGTGGAAACACTCAAAAACCTGGTAATTCACAGAACATTCCGCTGGTAAAACAAGCCGAGCGTGTCTTGAAAATCACTTACCTCGAAGCGAAGTCATATAAGTCGAGCATCATTGGTACCGAACATTTGCTGTTGAGTATCCTGAAGGATCAAGACAACGTGGCTACAAAAGCCTTGTCTTCACTCGGAGTCGATTATGACTCTGCTCGAGAAGAAATGGAAAATCTTCGTGGAATTGTCAGCGAAGAAGATTTGCCGAGAAGTGAATTTCCCGGCAATACCGACGATGATGATGACGACAGAGGAGGATTGCCCGGTGGTAGCTCTAGTCAAAGCAAGAAACCCGGTGACTCGAAAAGCAAAACCCCTGTTCTCGATAATTTTGGAAGGGACCTTACCAAAATGGCAGAAGAAGGAAAACTCGATCCAATTGTTGGTCGTGAAAAAGAAATCGAAAGGGTTTCACAAATTCTGTCGAGAAGAAAGAAAAACAATCCAATATTAATAGGCGAACCAGGTGTTGGAAAATCGGCAATAGCCGAAGGTCTAGCACTGAGAATCATTCAGAAAAAAGTATCTCGTGTGCTTTTTGGCAAACGTATCGTTACACTCGATATTGCTTCTCTTGTTGCCGGCACAAAGTACCGGGGACAATTTGAAGAGCGCATGAAAGCCGTAATGAATGAACTGGAGAAATCGCCCGATGTGATCCTATTTATCGACGAAATACATACCATTGTTGGTGCTGGTGGTGCTAGTGGATCTCTCGATGCAAGCAATATGTTCAAGCCTGCTTTAGCTCGTGGAGAAATTCAATGCATTGGTGCTACAACTCTAGATGAATATCGTCAGTACATAGAAAAAGATGGTGCGCTTGAACGTCGTTTTCAAAAGGTAATAGTAGAACCAACAACAATTGAGGAAACGATTCAGATTCTCAATAATATTAAAGATAAATATGAAGAGCATCATAGTGTAACATATACCGATGAGGCCATTGAAGCTTGTGTAAAGCTCACTACTCGATATATTACTGATCGCCATTTACCAGATAAAGCCATAGACGCTCTAGATGAAGTGGGTTCGCGCGTTCACCTCCAGAACATTTCTGTTCCTAAAGAAATCATCGATATCGAAAAAAGTATCGAGGATGTGAAGGAGGAAAAAAATAAAGTGGTGAGAAGTCAGAAGTATGAAGAAGCTGCGAAATTGAGAGACAAGGAGCGTCAACTTCTCGAAAAACTAGAACTGGCTAAAGCCAAATGGGAGGAGGAAACCCGCAATCACCGTGTTACCGTTACCATTGACAATGTGGAGGAAGTTGTATCAATGATGACAGGTATTCCTGTGCAGCGAGTAGCCGAAAAAGAGAGCGGCAGATTGGCTAAAATGGATCAAGAACTGAAAGGTAAAGTGGTTGGTCAGGATGAAGCTGTTCTTAAAGTTGTGAAAGCCATTAAAAGAAATCGTGCCGGATTAAAAGATCCGAACAGACCTATTGGATCGTTCATTTTCTTGGGGCCTACGGGTGTTGGAAAAACACAACTTGCAAAAGAGTTGGCGAAATACATGTTCGATTCTGAAGATGCTCTCATTCGCATCGACATGAGTGAATACATGGAGAAATTTGCAGTCTCGCGATTGATTGGAGCTCCTCCCGGTTATGTTGGATACGAAGAGGGTGGACAGTTGACTGAAAAAGTTCGTCGTCACCCCTACTCTATCATACTCCTCGACGAAATTGAGAAAGCCCACCCAGATGTTTTCAACCTTTTGTTGCAAGCTTTAGATGATGGTCAGATGACCGATAGCCTCGGAAGAAAAATTGATTTTAAGAACACGGTTATCATTATGACCAGCAACCTCGGGGCTCGCCAGTTACAGGACTTTGGCACTGGTGTAGGTTTCGGGACATCTTCTCGCTCTACTCAAGAGGAGTCTGAGAAAAAAGGAATTATTGAAAGCGCACTAAAACGTGCATTTGCACCTGAATTTCTGAATCGTGTAGACGATCTTATTGTATTCAATGCGCTCAAAATGGAGCACATTCATGAGATCATCGATATTGAACTCGAAAAACTCTTCAAGAGAGTCACGGATCTGGGGTACAACATCAAGTTGACTGACACTGCCAAAGATTATATTGCAGAGAAAGGCTATGACGAAAAATTCGGTGCTCGTCCTCTCAAGAGGGCATTGCAGAAGTATTTGGAAGATCCACTTGCGGAACAAATCATCGATTCTGGATTTAAAGCTGGAGATACCCTCGTAGTTGACTTCGATACCGAGACGCAGAAAATTGAGATGAAAACAGAAAAGGCAAAGGAACCGAAAGCCAAAAAGGAAAATAAAAACAATCCTGAGGAAAAACCGGATGCCGAAACTCCTTGATTTTTCAAGAATATTGAAAAAACTCCGGCTAGTCCGGAGTTTTTTTTTGTGCTTGGTTTGAAAAAGGACTCTTGTGTTTCATTCTAAAGCCCGCTAACTCTTTGGGTGCACCCAAATACATGTTGTTTGGACTTGAAAATGCAGAAAGGCTTCAGCTCCCTGATGTTTCATAAGTATCTTCAAAACTCGAAGGTTTGAATGAGCAGCCTTTAAGCCAGAATCCGCATTGGAAATCTATTGCAGCGCTAACCCCCTTTGATATCCAGCACTCCATAGCGAATCTTAATAAGGATTCTGGTTTTAACGAATCGTTCTCCTCAGAATCATTACCTTAGCCGTGCAACTATAAAGGTATTTGGTAAGTCTGATCTATTAGCCAAACCTTCAATGAACTAACTTCATACATGAAAAGACTTTTACATTCTTTCATTCTTGTTTTTTCTATCATGAGTTTTGTCGATACTCAAGCTCAGACAGGATGTGATGCTATTGGCAACTATTGTATGGATAACACAACCATCAATATTTGTAGCGGATCGATACTCGATGCAGGCGGTGGTGGGCCCTATCCCGATGCCAATTACACAATGACCATCTGTTCGGACACACCGGGTGATGTGATACAGTTGGCCTTTTCGGCATTTAATCTTCAGACAAGTCCTAATGCAAATAATAGCGATTATCTGACCATTTATGATGGCGATGATACCTCTGCTCCTTCTTTGGGAAGTTATGGTAGCAACGATTTGCAAGGACTGGATGTAACAGCTACTATTTTCAATGCAACAGGATGTCTTACCCTTGTTTTTTCAGACAATGGAAATCCAAACGATTTCGCTCCTGGTTTCGAATGTGCTGTGGCATGTACCACTCCATGCGCGCCTCCTATTGCAGGTTCGGAGATCGTGGATCCTGCGCCTATTGACGCCAATATCCAAACGATTAGTGTTTGTTTGAATACTCCTATCACATTCGGAAACAATGGAAGTGCGGCCGCCGTAGGTTTTAGTTTGGTTGAATACATCTGGAATTTCGATGATGGCATTGTCCAAACAAATACGGGTCAAGACATTATTCATACTTTCACTGAACCTGGTGAGTACGTCGTGACCTTGACCGTGGAAGATAATAATGGTTGTCAAAGTTTAAATATCATTCCCCTTCAAGTGTTGGTGAGTACCATACCTGAATTTCCGGGGATGGAAGATGTAACCACATGCTTCGGTGAAACCGTAACCCTTCTTGGAAATGCAGAGAGCACCACTTGGACAGCCTTACCTCCACAAGTTGTTTCCGGTCAAACGTATTTGGCAGATGGAGCAGGATTTAGTTATTCTACTTCGTTGGTATTCGACTTTTTCGATGCTGGCGCCACACTCGACGATTGCGCAGATCTATACTCAGTGTTTGTGAATATGGAACACAGTTACATGGGTGATTTAGGATTGCTCATAACATGCCCTGATGGAACCACTGTGAACCTGGTAGAATGGGGAACCAATGGCGGAGGGGGTACATTTTTGGGCGAGGCAATTGATGATGAATCTACAACTCCCGGCATAGGTTACGACTATTACTGGTCGCCTGATGCCACAAACGGAACATGGGGGCAAAATTCGGGAGGATTCGGTGGTTCACTACCAAGTGGTACGTATGAAGCTGCAGGGAATTTGTGCGATCTTGTTGGCTGCCCGCTAAATGGAGAATGGACGTTTACCGTAACAGACAACTTGGCGATCGACAACGGATATATTTTCTATTGGGGCTTAAACTTGAACCCTGCTTTATATCCTGGTATTACCACTTTTACTCCGGTAATTGGTATCGACGCTGATTCTTCCTATTGGGTTGGTCCTTACATAATAGATGAGGATATTAATGAAGATGAAATTGTAATAGATCCAGATGTTCCTGGATGTTATGATTATACTTATATCACAGTCAATAATTTTGGTTGTCAGTTCGATACGACTATTACAGTTTGTTTCAATGAGGCTCCTTTTGTTACCGCAGGACCAGATCAATTATTCTCTTGTGGAGAGGTTGAATTAGAAGGCGGTTTTCAAGGAATGGACACACCGAGTTGTGGTGCAGATGGAGGCATTTTTAATTATTGCTATAACGATGGAGAAAGCTTTACTTGGACTTTCTGTCCCGATGATCCGGGAGATGGAGTGAGTTTTATGTCATTCAACTTTATCTCGGGAGAGATGGAAGGATTCTTCGAAACGTTCAATGTATATGATGGCAATAGCACGGCTGCCCCATTAATTGCCACTTGGAATATAGGAGATGCAACAGGACAAATGTGGACTGCAACAAATGCGACAGGATGCATTACTGTTACTTTTTCTGCTGATGGAAGTGTATCATGTGGCGCCGGATTTTTTAATGAGTGGACATACGAAGTAAGCTGCACCAATGGTGGTCCGCAATTCACATGGGAATGGACTCCTGAGGAATTTCTTGACAATCCGAATATCCCATCACCTACTGTTTTGACATTAAATCAGAACACCACATTTACACTTGTTGGTTACCCAATTGGTCATCCTGATTGTGCTAGCACCGACGAAGTTTTTGTGAGTGTTGATCCCCTTGGTGATCCCGGTGATGACGGATTCATTACTGTTTGTAGCACTGATGCCGCATTCAGTTTGTTCGATCAGCTCGGGGGAACACCTGTAACCACAGGTTTTTGGACTGATCCTTTTAATGCTAATCTTCCAAATGATATTTTTGATCCTACCAATGACTTCCCTGGTGAATATGTTTACCATGTACAATTATTGGATTGCGAACTCACCAGTTCTGTAACTGTTGATATGGCTTTGCCAACACAGATTGAAATTATTAACGACACTTTGTTTTGCTCAGGTTCGCAAGCAAATCTGGATCTTCTTGATCTAGACTTTGGTTTAGCAGCATTCAGCTATTCTTGGACATACGATGGAAACGCAATCGGCAATTCTCAATCTATGATGTACACACCTGCATCAACAGGTCAAGTGTGTTTAGCAGTAACAGACGCATGCGGGTATGTGGCAACCGAATGTGCGTTGATAGAAGTAGAACAGAAATTCCCTGTACTTTTCGAAGCAGATACCACTGAAGGTTGTGTTCCTCTGACCCTTGAATTTTCTAATCTTACAGATCCTCTTTTATACAATTCATCAGGTTGGTTGATAAGCAATGGGTACTCTGTGCTTAATCAAGACCAGTTCAATTATACTTTCACTGAAGCAGGAGTATATGATGTGTCATTAACCCTTATTTCGGCATTGGGATGTATAAACGATACGACTTTTAACCAGTATATCACTGTTCACTTCCCTCCTATTGCAGGATGGACAGCAGAGCCGCAGCCTACAGATGCAACTGTGACAGAAATATTTTTCTCAGACGCTTCAATTGGAAATGGTCTACAGTATCAGTGGGTTTTTGATACCCAACAAGTATTAGGAATGAGCAGCGAAGCTAGTCCTATATTCAATTTCCCTCTGGGAGTTGGTGGTTTGTATCAGGTTCAACTTATCGTAACGGACGAGAATGGATGCATCGACGAGATCACAGGAATCATTGATATTGATGATATCTTCACTGTATTTATACCGAATTCATTTACCCCAAATGGAGATGGTATCAATGAAGTTTTTTATGTGGTGGGAAATGATTTGGACCCCACACGTTACAGTCTTCAGATATTCAATCGCTGGGGTGATGTAGTATTCGAAAGTACTGATCACAACGCTATATGGACCGGTAATCATCAGAATGGCGAGTATTATCTTCCCGATGGCATATACAATTACCATTGTGTAGTAGTCTCTGCATCTACTGGCGAACGCAAGGAAATAGATGGATTCATCAATTTGATGAGATAGGATTGTATCAAATCACTAACGTTTAAAAGTCAGTTTTCACTTTGTATAGATGGTGAAAGTGGTTCGCTAGTTTTGTGGTAATGAAAACCTTCAATAAGGTAAGTGAAGAAGACCTTCACTTTTTCCAAAGCATGCTCAAGCACCCACCACTTTTCGATGTCGAAGGTGTGCGGAGTTTTGGTTCCGATGAAACGGAGGATCTTTTCTTTCCGCCTGAAATAGTGCTTAAACCGTCAGACACTTCGGAGGTCTCTGCGGTCATGCGACATTGCTTTAGTAGAAATATTCCTGTTACACCGATTGGAGCGCGCACAGGTTTGAGCGGTGGCGCTCTATCTGTTTATGGCGGAGTAGGATTGAGTCTGGAAAAAATGAATCACATCGTTTTTTTAGACAAAGAGAATCTCCAAGTAACCTTAGAACCCGCTGTAATCACGCAAGTACTTCAAGAAACAGTGGCTAAAGAAGGTCTTTACTACCCACCCGATCCAAGCAGCAGAGGTTCATGTTTTATAGGAGGCAATCTCGCCGAAAATGCTGGGGGACCTCATGCAGTGAAGTATGGAGTGACAAAGGATTTTGTGCTCAATTTGGAGGTAGTCTTACCAAATGGAGATGTCGTTTGGACGGGGGCCAATACGCTCAAGAATTCGACTGGATACAATCTCACACAATTGATGGTGGGAAGCGAGGGCACACTGGGAGTAATTACGAAAGCGGTCCTAAAGCTCATTCCCCTGCCCGCTCAACAATTGTTGATGCTTGTGCCTTTTGATTCGGCCGAGGACGCGTGCAGAGCTGTAAGCGCCATATTTATGGCTGGAATTGTGCCGAGTGCCCTCGAATTTATGGAGCGAGACGCCATTGATTATACCCTTCGATTCATGGACGATGATTTCATCCAAATTCCGCCTAATGTGCAGGCGCACTTGCTCATTGAAGTAGACGGGGCATATTCCGAATCGTTGATAAAGGACTGCGAAATCATTGCGGAAGTAGTAGGAAAACACCATGCCGGTGAAGTTCTCTTTGCCGATGATGAAGCACAGAAAAGCAAACTTTGGAAGATGAGAAGAAAAGTAGGTGAGGCTGTAAAATCCAATAGTATTTATAAAGAAGAGGACACTGTGGTTCCTCGTTTTCGCCTTCCGGAATTGCTTAAAGGAGTAAAAGATATTGGATCTCGTTACGGTTTCAAAAGTGTATGTTATGGTCATGCGGGTGATGGCAACCTCCATGTGAACATCATTAAAGACAACTTGAGCGATGAAGTTTGGGAAACCCAATTGCCCATTGCTATTCGAGAGATCTTTCAATTGACTGCTTCTTTGGGAGGTACATTGAGCGGTGAGCATGGAATAGGCCTAGTGCAAAAGGAATATATGCCTATTGTATTTTCGCATATAGAACTAGAGTTGATGAAAAAAATCAAGAATGTTTTTGACCCAAAAGGGATAATGAATCCTGGAAAGATATTTCCGCTTTCAATTGCCGAAGACTAGTTGTAACAATTGTATGCCGCTTCGAGCGAGCCATTCTCCAATCAGAAATCGAATAAAAACCAATAGAACAACAAAATGAAAACAAGAGGTGTAATTATTATCTCATCAATGATCTTGCTTTTTTCGTGTGCAGAAAAAGTTGATCCCATTGTGAATGTATGGACTGTAAGTGAAATGTCTTTTGGAGGAGTTGTAGAGGAAAATCTGGATCCTCAATCCAAGATGATGTTGGATCAAATGAAAGCTTCAGTTATAGGAGGTATATATACTTTCAAAGCAGATGGAACGTACGATTTCACCTTCAAAGAAAGGAAGGACAATGGGACATATAGATTTTCGGAGGATCGCAAAACACTCTATGTGAAAAACGCGAAAGAAGAGAGAGATTATTCCCTGGTGAGTTTTACGGCCGACAAAATGGAGTGGACTCGGCAAGATAAGAAGGCATTTTTGACTCTTACGGCGCCAGCAAAGTAGTTTGTTCTCGGATAAATGCATTTCATGACCAATTTTGGTCGAGCATGCTATTTTTTCGCCTTTTGACGCTCAGTTTGTATTTATTTCGCCACTGTATCGGTGAGAAATCATTGATACAACAAAGAGTTAGTTGAGCTGGACCTTCATGGTCCAAACAATTACGATAGTTTTTAGTTTTTCAGTTTAAGCCATGAAGCCCTGACCTCGGTCGGGGCTTTTTGGTTAAACCCAGAATCCGTATTGGAAATCTATTGAGGCGCTAACCTCCTTTGATAGCAGGCACTTTTTCGATTTTTATTCTTGATGTATGAATATACACCATCAAATAATCCCGCATTGCCCATTGGAAGTTTTTTTTGGGCAATGCACTGCGGCAGCTTGCATGCACGAAATGGTAAATGCCGTCAAAGTAGCTGCAATAGGCCAATGGAGTGAAACTGTATTGGACTATTACAGATACATAAACCCAAATCAAGCGATAGAAAAATTGCACCCTAATTTTGCCGATGAATGCAGTATTCTCTCGCTTAGATTTGAGAATCCCGCACGCATTTTACAAAAATTGCCCTAATGCGTCATGCGGGATAAACGGTATGAGCGCTTCATCGCGACTTCCAGTGCGGATTCTGGGTTTATGAAACCGAAGAATCATAAAACATACATGAGCGAGAAGAGGAAATTCTGATGAGCGTAAAAATTCAATTCGACTTCACCACCTACCCTACCGACTTAACTTTAGCATTCAGAACCACGGCAAGTCCTATAATGATCATTCCGAATATGGACATGAGTCCGATGACCTCAGAGAAGAAAACCCATCCAAAGAATAGCGCGAAAATGGCTCCAGAATAATTCCATGGTGCAATCTTACTGGCCTTATCGCTGTGCAACGCGAGTGTCATAAAATACTGAGCAAATTGAGTGAAAATGCCCATTACAATCAACAACAACCATTCTATTCCCTGAGGCTGAACCCACTGAAAGAGACACCAAATTCCCATCAATGGTATACTTACCAATGGAAAGTACATAACTATGGTCATGGGATGATCGAACTGCTTGGCGCGAATAATACTGTTGTAGGCCAAACCGGCCAATACGGCTGAAACGACACCTATCATCAACCAAAATGTACTCACCTGTCCATCCCAACCTTTAATGAAAATAACACCAAGTATCCCGAGCAAAAAGTATAGCCACTGAATCTTTTTTACAGATTGTTTATTCATGTATACTGCAAGAAATACTGTGAATATGGGAGATAGATATTGAATTGTACTCGCCGTAGCCAAAGGTAGATTTTTGATGGTTGAAAAGAAGAGAATCAGGGCGGCCAAACCCGTGAGCCCGCGCATTACAAGCCATGTGCGATTGCTGCCCCAAAAGGGAAGTTTCAATTTCCTGATGTACCAATAGCAGATGACAAAAGATACACAAGCTCGAAAAAAGATGAGCTCGTGAACCGGTATGTGATGCAAGTATTTTGCAATGGTATTGACAATAGCAAAGCAAAAAACGGACAATACAATGAAGAAAATACCCTTCCGTTCATTGCTTGAAAAGGTAACTTCCTTTCTAAACATGAAGCGCTGAACTCACCTTAAACTCACTGGTGAAGTGGAAATTGAGCTCCGGGTAATTCTTCTGTTCCATCTCCAACATGAACTTACTTGGTGCCAAGAATACATCATTGTCCTCTTTGTCTTTAACCATATTCTGACCTTTAATGCGTCGAAATTCTATCAACTTATCCTCTCGATCTGTTGTGATCCAGCACGCTTTGTAGAACGACTTACTGTCAAATTCACACTTGGCTCCATACTCATTTTCCAGACGGTACTTGATTACTTCAAATTGAAGCTCCCCTACTGTTCCTACAATCTTTCTATTGCCGGGCTCTTGAAAAAACACCTGAGCCAA
Organism: Flavobacteriales bacterium; assembly: GCA_034439875.1. Lineage (GTDB taxonomy): Bacteria > Bacteroidota > Bacteroidia > Flavobacteriales_D > Sanyastnellaceae > JAWXBG01. Next base: position 9,604 of record JAWXBG010000021.1, on the reverse strand, counting down.
TCCTTCTTCGGTAAGCTGACGAATTCCTTTATCGAGCTGCTTGCTCTTCATCGGATCTTTATTCACAAGCTCCTTAAATATCTCTGGCGAAAAGCTAGGTATCCCTTTGTACAACATCTTCTCTCCTTCTGTCAAAGTATCCCCAATTTTGAAGTTTCCCGTGTCATATAAGCCTATAACATCTCCTGGATAGGCCTCGTCGATGGTGCTTTTTGCTTGGGCCAAGAAAGTGACTGGATTTGGATATTTGAATTGCTTGTCGAGCCGAACGTGATAATAAAACTTGTTTCGTTCAAATTTTCCTGAACACACACGGAGGAAGGCTATGCGATCTCTGTGACGAGGGTCAATATTTGCGTGGATTTTAAAAATGAATCCCGACATTTTTTCTTCTGAAGGAATCACTGTTCGTGCCGAACTGTCCCGTGCTTGCGGATGTGGGGCTATTTCAACGAATTTGTCCAAAAGTTCGCGCACTCCAAAATTATTGACAGCAGAACCAAAGAAAACCGGAGCCTGCTTTCCGTTGCGATAGTCCTCAATATTAAAAGGATCGTAAATAGCATTTACCATCTCCACATCTTCTCTCAGTTGAGCAGCGTATTCGCCCACGAGGGTATCTAACATTGGATCTTCAATGTCATTAATGGTAATGACGTTTTCCGCGATTTTTGTCTTTTGTGACTCGAATAGATTTAGCGTTTGATCGTAGATCTTGTATACACCTTTGAAAGTATGTCCATACGAAATTGGCCATGAAAGTGGTCTTACGCGGATGCCTAGTTTCTCCTCCAACTCATCTAAAAGTTCGAAAGGATCTCGACCTTCTAAATCCATTTTATTGACAAAAACAATGACAGGTGTATCGCGCATTCTGCAGACTTCCATCAATCGCTCTGTTTGCGTTTCCACTCCTTTTACACTGTCGATAACCAAAATTACCGAGTCCACAGCAGTAAGTGTGCGATAAGTATCTTCAGCAAAGTCTTTGTGGCCGGGTGTATCTAAGAGATTTATTTGCTTTCCGTGGTAATCAAAAACCATGACCGAGGTAGCCACAGAAATCCCCCTCTGCCTTTCGATCTCCATGAAATCGGAAGCAGCCGTTTTGGTAATTTTGTTATTCTTTACAGCACCTGCAGTTTGAATAGCTCCTCCGAAGAGCAGAAGTTTCTCTGTGAGCGTGGTTTTACCAGCATCAGGGTGACTGATAATGGCAAATGTTCTTCTTCTGGCTATTTCTTCTTTTTGACTCATAATAATGGAACGGCGGGCAAAATTAGTTCATTCTCAGGTATAGAGGAAATGATGTGTTGCCAAAAACCTTTCGCCTGTCTATGCGTATAACGGCTTTTATCAAAAGCCAGTGTCAACCACCACCCCAAATTCCTTGATTGTAGCTGCATTACTACTTGTTGTGTCATTTGTTTGCCTGTTGATCAAATTGTGGCTTCAGCGCAGAGCTCACGATAAGGAACTGGCTATTGTGGAAGATTTCGCCGCACGACTATTCGGGAAAGTATCTTCGGATGACATACTTTGGGGACTTGCCCAAAGTTGTATTTCGAAGCTTGGTTTCGAAGATTGTGTTGTGTATTTGTATAATAAGACCTCTGGAGTTCTCATCCAAAAGGCTGCATTTGGTCCAAAAAATCCACACGGGCACGCGATAAAAAACCCTCTGAACCTACCCATTGGACATGGAATTGTGGGAAATGTGGCTTTGACTGGTAAAGCTGAAATTGTAAACGATACCTCTAAAGATGCTAGGTACATTCCCGATGAAACGGTGAATGCCTCAGAAATTTGCGTGCCTATAATTTATGAAGGCGAATTACTTGGGGTCATCGATTCTGAAAATTCGAAAAAGGGGTATTATACTTCAAGTCATTTGCGACTGCTGAAAACTCTGTCATCATTGTGTGCAGCCAAACTGACAAAAGTGACGGCTTTGTATCAAGGAAAAATCTATGGATCCCAACTGGATTCACTGATACAACTGATTCCCGACTTTATGGTGGTTTCTACACCTAGTGGAAAAAGAAGATTTGTAAATAAAAGTTATTGTGAATTCATGGGCAAAATGCCTTCAGAAATGATAAGCGAGAACATTATTGAATCTCTTCCTGCTCAAGAACGTGCGACCTATCAGAAGTCTTTGCAAGAGCTAAGTCCGAAGAACCCAACGATGACTAATGTTCAAATGAATATGGGTGCAAACAACAAAACTCAGTGGACGCTTTGGAATGAAACTGCTGTTTTCACCAAAGATGGGGATATAAAAGAAATTTTATCCATTGGTAGAGATATCAACGCTTTTAGGCAGTCGCAAAATTTGCGCGAAAACTATATTCACACACTCGAAGAAATACTTCAAAAAACATCGCATCAGGTGCGTCAACCCATCGCGCAAATTCTTGGGATCATTGAAATACTGAGAACTGATCAGGTAAACGACTTAGATGAAATGTTGACCTATATGCGCAAAAGTGTCAGTCAGCTCGACCTTGTTACCAGAGAGCTAAACGACTACATTCACGACAACAGCATGATATAATATTGCTAGAACAACTCGCCTTGAGTGCCGGGTTCCTTTGGTTTTTGAACTTCTTTCTTAAAGCGATTAATCTCGTCGTTCAATCCATCTATTTCGAATTCAATGTCATCTGGATTTTGATGGATCTCGGGCATTTTTTCAATCGCATTGGCAAGTCTAGCTGACCTCACAGTTGTCCAAAACTTTTCAGATTCCTCTGCTTCGATCAACTCATCAATTGGAAGCAGTTGTACATCAAGAACAGGTAATGTAGAAACTCTGTTTCCAAGCGCCTTCATTCCTTTCAATGATATAAAGTCTTTCAACTCAATCTCAAAATCATCTTTGCCTTGGGCTTGTTTGAATTTTTTGTTGAGTCGCACAATCACTTTTGGTGTAAAGAATGTAGTAACCACGGAAGCTTTGGATTGGGCATGCTCGGTCACAAATTTCCCGTTGCGGGCCCCTCCTTCTATCACAAATCTTTTTACAAACCAATTTTCCTTTTCTCCATCATAATACACACAACTGATGGGTTTCTCGGGAATCCACTTTTCTACGAGCGACATATTCTCAGGAAAGTGCGTAGATAAATCGGGGGAAATGAGACTAAACTCACCACTGGTTTGAAGAATGAGCAACTTATCATCTGGTTCAAATTCTCCAAGAAGTCTACCTCGTCCTTCATCATTTAAACGCTGCACGGTCTCATCGATCCATATGGAGCGAGCTCCAAGAGTTGATATTCCAGCGCTCTTGAGTTCAATTTTCCGAACTGGATATTTCGTTACCACATTTCCAATCGCATCCCGTCCTTTAATGAGCTGCTCAGAAAAATCGATATCGAACTTAAGTTTTTTCAACTTCGGAAGAGGCTTGAGATTGATGGTTACAACCTCTGCTTCTCCATTCGGATTAGCAGAAAAATGTATGATCTCACTTCCCGCTGCACCTTTGGTGAGGGCGTATTCCTTGTCGCGTGTAATGGCTGTAACTCCAAACCTCTTGAGAAGCGCCGGACCTGATTTCCCATCTCGATATATCAGGTTGTATATCGTTCGCTTATCATCTTTTTTCCAAACTGCCACATGAATGATGTCCTTTCCAAAGAATGACTTTGCTTCTACTTTTTTAACCATCATCACCCCATCACGTCTGAATACAATGATATCGTCGATGTCGGAACAATCGCTTACAAATTCACCCTCATCTCGCTTAAGACCAATACCCACAAAACCTTCAGCTTTATTTGCATATAATTTTGCATTGGCAATAGCCACCTGGGCCGCTTGCACCGTATCGAAGGTTTTAATTTCTGTTCTGCGTTCCCTGCCTTTCCCGTATTTGTGCTTTAGCTCTTTGAAATAGGCAATTGTTGTTTCAATTAGGTGATTGAGTTTATCTTCTACGAGGGCTATTTCTTCTTCAAGATGTATAATGTAATCGTCTGCTTTTTTGGCATCGAATCTTGAAATCCGTTTGATTTTGATTTCAGTCAATTTCGCAACATCCTCATCGGTTATAGGTCTGTTAAATTTCTTAACATGTGGTTTTAATCCCGCATGAATTGTTGAGATGATTTCTTCCCAAGTTTCACTTTCCTCGATGTTTCTATAGATTCGCTTTTCTATAAAAATCTTTTCGAGAGAAGCAAAATGCCAAGATTCTTGGAGCTCTCCTTTCTTGATATCTAGTTCCCACTTTATGAGATCGCGCGTGCGATATGTCGACCTGCGCAATAGTTCCTCAACCCCAATAAATGCGGGTTTGTCATCTTCAATTACACAAACGTTTGGCGATATGCTTACCCCACAATCTGTAAATGCATAGAGCGCATCGATGGTTTTATCGGGAGATACTCCAGTGGCCAGATGAACAATAATTTCGACCACGCCGGCAGTATTGTCTTCAATCTTCCTGATTTTGATCTTGCCCTTGTCGTTGGCCTTCAAAATAGAATCGATCAAAGAACTCGTAGTTGTTCCGAATGGAATTTCTGAAATCTGTAGCGTTTTGTTGTCCTCCTTTTTTATTCGAGCCCTTACTCTTACTCGTCCTCCGCGCAAACCAGAATTGTAATCGGCTGCATCCATTAGTCCTCCCGTTAGAAAATCTGGCAAGAGATGAATCCTTTTTTCTTTCAGCACATCAATGCTGGCATCGATAAGCTCATTAAAATTGTGAGGTAATATTTTACAAGCTAATCCTACGGCAATACCTTCCACCCCTTGTGTGAGCAGTAGTGGAAACTTCATTGGAAGGGTATCTGGTTCCTTATTTCTGCCATCGTAACTCGCAAGCCAAGATGTGGTTTTAGGATTAAATGCGACATCCAATGCAAATTTTGATAGTCGGGCTTCAATGTACCGCGCGGCCGCTGCACTATCTCCTGTATGTATATTTCCCCAGTTACCTTGCGTGTCAATCAGGAGTTCCTTCTGCCCTATTTGAACCATAGCATCGCCAATTGATGCATCACCATGAGGGTGATACTTCATTGTGTTGCCAATTACGTTCGCCACTTTGTTGAAGCGGCCATCGTCCATTTCCCAGAGTGAATGCAATATCCGGCGTTGCACCGGTTTCAAACCGTCGTGCAAATGAGGTACTGCTCTTTCGAGGATTACATAAGATGCATAATCGAGAAACCATTCTTGGTAAAGTCCTTGCACCTGAATTACTTTATCCAGATTTTCACCTCCACCTAATTCCTGATTTTGATTTGAGTCCAATTCCTGTTCGTCGCTCATGATAACTACTCTTCACATATCGGTCAATTGCTCTACCGATGAATTGTTTGATTTATCCTATTTCTGCTATTTGATGTTCGTCTTCTTTCACAGGCGCATCGTCCTTTTCAACTTTTAAGTTTCTAATGATGAATTCCTGACGCTCTGGAGTGTTTTGCCCATGTAGAATTCAAGCATGTCCTTCAGATGTGCTTCCTTTCCTACTACCACGGGTTCCAATCTGATCTCACTTCCTATAAATACCTTGAATTCACCCGGACTGATTTCACCAAGTCCTTTGAATCGAGTGATCTCCGGTTTTCCACCCAGTCGCTCCAAAGCCATTTTTCTTTCAGAATATGAATAACAATAAATCGTCTCTTTTTTATTGCGAACCCTGAAAAGTGGTGTTGACAATACGTATAAATGTCCCGATTTTACTAACTCAGGGAAAAACTGCAAAAAGAATGTGATCATCAGCAAACGAATGTGCATTCCATCTACGTCGGCATCCGTTGCAATGACTACTCTGTTGTATCTCAATCCATCGAGGCCATCTTCTATATCGAGTGCCGACTGAAGTAGATTAAACTCCTCATTTTCATAGACTACTTTTTTGGTCAAGCCATAAGTATTTAGTGGCTTTCCTTTCAAACTGAAAACAGCCTGTGTAGCTACATCTCGAGATATGGTGATACTTCCACTGGCCGAATCTCCCTCCGTTATAAAAAGTGTTGTCTGCGGTGCGTTCTCATGTTTGTCGGTGAAATGCAATTTGCAATCCCGTAATTTCTTGTTGTGGAGATTTGCTTTTTTAGCTCTCTCTCTCGCTAATTTGGCAACGCCGGCCAATTCCTTGCGCTCCCTTTCGCTCTGCATGATTTTGCGCAGAAGTGATTGAGACAATTCTGGGTTTTTATGCAAATAATTATCGAGAGAACGAGAGAGAAAATCGATGATGAAAGATTTTATGGATACACCATTGGGCTCCATTTCTGTAGAACCCAATTTGGTTTTAGTCTGCGACTCGAAAACTGGTTCAACAATCTTTACACTCACTGCTGCTACAATTCCGGAACGAATATCTACCGCCTCAAAATCTTTTTTGAAAAATTCGCGAATAACTTTCACATACGCTTCTCGAAAGGAACCTTGGTGGGTACCGCCTTGCGTGGTATGCTGACCATTCACAAAACTATAGTACTCCTCTCCATAACTGGCAGTGTGAGTAATAGCAACTTCTATATCATCACCTTTAATATGAACTATGGGATATAGCGGATCTTCGCTAAGGTTGTTTTTAAGAAGATCCTTCAAGCCATTCTCACTGAAATAACTTTGTCCATTAAATACAATGGTAAGTCCGGTGTTGAGGTAGGCATAGTTCCAAAGCAATCTCTCGACATACTGCCCACGAAACTTGAAGTTGAGAAATATTTTTTCGTCGGGATAAAAAATAATCCTCGTTCCATTTTTCTGCGTTGATTTCTGGATGGGCAAATCATTTACGATAACACCCATTTTGAATTCAGCAGCTTTCATTTCTCCTTCTCGAAACGACTCTACGCGAAAACTGTCGGAAAGAGCATTTACAGCCTTTGTACCAACACCATTCAAACCAACTGATTTCTTAAAAGCCCTACTATCATATTTTCCTCCGGTGTTAATTTTTGACACACAGTCAACAACTTTACCAAGAGGTATTCCTCGTCCATAATCGCGCACTTGTACTTGACTATCTTTAATGGTAATATCTATGGTCTTTCCATGTCCCATTACATATTCATCGATACAGTTGTCGATTGTTTCTTTGAGTAGAACATAAATACCATCATCGGGAGCAGATCCATCTCCCAATTTACCAATGTACATACCAGGACGTAGGCGGATGTGCTCCTGCCAGTCGAGTGATCTTATGTTGTCTTCTGTGTATTGAACTTTTTGCGCCATTCTTAGTCTCCTCCGAGGCCTCGAAATTAGCACAGCCAACATTTATAAGGGTTTTGAGTTTTCAACACTTACCAAACCATTGATAGTGTTGTATAAAAACAAGTTATGAAACATCGAACTAAAAAAATCGTATGAGACGATTCATCTCTTTTGACTTAGACCTAGACTATATTTGACTCATTGGAAAACAAGGTGTTACATGTTCTGAGACCTGTTTTAAGAGTATTGTAAGAATTTAAAATGTTCTAAATCTATAATTATGACTCAAATTTTTAAGAGGAAGGTAATTTTCATCCTGTTTGCTGCTTTGATTTCGTTTGTTGCAAATGCTCAAACACAATACGGAGGGCTCCCATTGTCAATTCAAAATCAAAAAATCCATTGGCTACCTGAGGTCAAAACCATGCCTGAGGTGAATGCTCAGTCAATGATGGCGGAAGACGAAATAAATAACGCCACAAAAGATGTGCCCTTTCGATTTGGAAAAAATTTCGATGTAGACTATACCCTAGAAAATAGTGGAAAATGGCACAAGTTGAGCAATGGCGACCGTGTATGGCTATTGGCAATTGAATCGCCAGGGGCGATGTCCATTAACTTATTTTTCGATGAATGGTATATGCCTCCTGGATCTTCTTTTTATGTATACAATGAAGGCGGGACGCAGGTTTTTGGCGCATACAATGAATTGAATAACTTGGCTGATGGAACTTTTGCTACATATCCATGCCGAGGAGAAAAAATTTATATAGAGTATTACGAACCTTTCGATTATGCGTATGTCGGAAAGGTGAATCTATCGGTGATAACACATGCATACCGCGACATTGACGAAATAGCCAAAGGAATTGGTGACTCAGGATCATGCAACAATGATGTAGTATGTCCGGTTAGCGCCGGTTGGAGTAATGAAATACGTTCTGTGGCTATGATCGTTGTGAGTGGAAATGGCATTTGCTCGGGAGCATTGATCAACAACACAGCCAACGATGGATTTCCATATTTTCTCACCGCCAATCACTGTATTGGAGGTAGTGTTGCCAGTTGGGTAATCAGATTCAATTTTCAGGCAACCACTTGTGGAGGATCCACTTCACAAACCTATCAAACGGCTGTAGGCACAACTTTATTGGCAAATGGAGCGGCATCAGATTATGCCTTGTTGCAAATCAATGGCGGAGTGGATATCCCCAATTCGTGGAATCCATATTACGCAGGCTGGGACTCTAGTACAGCTACACCCACATCATCTTGTGGAATTCACCATCCTTCGGGCGATTTAAAGAAAATTTCATTTGAAAACGATGCATCACAAATTACAGGTTACGGTGGTGGTGTTGGCTCTGGAACCAATCACGTTCGAGTAGTTGACTGGGATAGCGGCACTACAGAGGGAGGTTCTTCAGGTTCGCCGTTGTTCAATTCCAATCACAGAATTGTGGGCCAATTGCATGGCGGAGGAGCAGCTTGCGGAAACAATGCTTCGGATTGGTATGGACGATTTTTCACTTCCTTTCCAAGTCTTTGCGCATGGCTGGCCCCTAGTCAGTGCGGACTTACAGGTTTGGCGGGATACGATCCTCTTCTTTCTGGTTTTACACTGGATGCACAAATAAGCAGCATCTCTTCACCTACAGGAACAATATGCGGAAATACGATCTCTCCTCAATTGATATTCGGCAATGCAGGAAGTAGCACTCTAACATCAGCTTCCATCAATTACAATATTGACGGTGGTGCCAATAGTACATTTAATTGGGTTGGCAGTTTGGCAACTGGGGCTTCAATATCTGTTAACTTACCCAATGTTGTGGTCACCAATGGCGCTCATACTTTCAATGCAACTGCAAGCAGTCCTAACGGTGGTGTCGATCAAAATAATGCAAATAACACCGGTAGTTCGCCCTTTACAGCAATTACGAACGGCTCGGTAGTGACGTTGTCGATAACCACAGATTGTTGGGGAGAAGAAGTGAGTTGGAATATTGAAAATAGTAGCAATGTTATCTTATATAGTCAGGCGGCAAATACACTAGGAGATTTGGCTACCATAAACTCTAACTTTTGTTTGACCGATGGTTGTTATGACTTCAATATATTTGATTCATTCGGTGATGGGCTCGATGGAACCGCATCGGGATGTGCAACAGATGGTACCTATTCTATGACTGGTACTGGTGGCACACTCTTTACCATGGGCAATTCAAATTATGGAGCAGGAACAACTCATAATTTCTGCTTGAACACAAGTGGTGTTCCAGGTTGTACAAATCCTTTAGCGTGCAATTATAATCCTGCTGCAACTTTGGACAATGGTACATGTGTAATACCTGCAACGAATGACCAATGTGTAAATTCACAAAACATTGTTGTAAATGGTGGCTCTGTT
>JAWXBG010000020.1:0-10307 GCA_034439875.1 Flavobacteriales bacterium | reverse complement strand
TAATTTGTCTTTGTCTGTTCATTACAGCTTTGACGGGTGAGGCGCAGAGCAATAAAGTTGTTCGCCTCATTCGTGCCGATATTCAAGAATTTGATGCTTCGAAGGGCGATATGCAGCGTCTGCTAGGCAATGTTCAATTCGAATATCAAGGTTCACTGCTCTATTGCGATAGCGCCTATTTGTACAATAAAACGAAAGACTTCGATGCATATAGCAATGTAAGTATACGCAAGGGAAGTGATTATAACATGGTAGGCGAAGAACTACACCTCGACCAAAAAACGAAGGTGGCTACTGTGCAGCGAAATGTGGTATTAAGGGATAAGGAGATGACCTTAACCACGAATTATCTTTTGTACAATATGGACACAGAAATAGCTGCGTATAGTGGTGGAGGAAAAATCGTTTCGCAAAAAAACAACAACACCCTTACAAGCACTCGTGGTTATTACCATTCCAAATCTGAAACATTTTACTTCCGGGATAAAGTGATTTTGAAAAATCCGGATTATCTGGTGAAATGCGACACGTTGCAATACAACAGTATTTCTGAAATTTCTTATTTCCTTGGTCCCACAACAATTGTGGGTTCAGGAACGAATATTTATTGTGAAAACGGGATGTACGATAGTCGAAAGGATTTTTATCGTTTTGGCAAAAATGCAGTAGTCACATCGAAGAGTAGTGTTTTAAAAGGCGATAGTATTGCGTACAGTGGACGAACAGGAATTGGAGAAGTTTTTGGCAATGTGATGATTAGAGATACAACAGAAAATTATCAGGTAAACGGTGACCGGGGATTTTACGACGAGCAGAAAAACTTTTCTTGGGTGACGGGTCATTCGTATATGACTCAATACCTCGATTCTGATACTTTGTACATGGGAGCCGATACGCTTTTGTCCAGACAAGATAGTTTGGAGCGAAAAATTTTCTATGCTTATCCGAACGTAAAGTTGTTTAAAAGCGACATGCAAGGTAAGTCCGATTCGCTGGTATACAGTCAGGCGGACAGTACCATTCAGATGTATGTAGACCCCATTTTATGGTCGGATAAAAGTCAGATTACAGGCGACAGCATTACCATTTTCAGTTTGAATGGAAAAATTGATCGGATGTTTGTCCGAAAAAATTCCTTGGTTATTTCTCAAGCCGATGAGACCCGATTTAATAGAATTGAAGGTCGCGAGTTGACAGGCTATTTTTTGGACAATGCATTGCAAAGAGTATGGATCGAGGGGAATGGAAAATTGTCATATTACCCAACCGATGATAAGTCCGTTAGACCCAAAGTAATTGGTCAGAACAATGGAGAAAGTAGCAACATAGAGTTATTTTTGATTGAAAGCAAAGTGGCACGCATTAAACTTCATACGGCCCCTTCAACAGTATTTACACCTATAAGTCAAATTGATACATCAACGAATTCTGAAATCAATTGGAGAGGAGATGAGCGTCCAATGTCTTTGGAGGATGTGGTGGGCAGGTAGAATACCACCGAAGCCTTTTTTGGATTTGTTGCATGTCTCAAACGTGAACCCCTTCCCCGAACGCTGAACAATCGAACTTTCAACCTTCATTCCCCTGCCTACTTCTCCGAACTATCAAACATGAATCCCCTCTCCGAACTCTGAACTATCGCGCCCCCCTCCCTCAACCTACAAAAAGTTCAAACCCTTCCATCATCCCATTCACCTTCTTCTTCACCTCTGAAACAACATCAGAATTGTCTTTACCCATCAAAACTTCATCAATGAGATCAGCAACGATGAGCATGTGATTTTCTTTTAATCCGCGGGTTGTCATGGCCGGAGTCCCTATGCGTATACCACTTGTTACAAAAGGAGATTTGTCGTCATATGGAACCATGTTTTTGTTTACGGTAATGTCTGCAGCAACCAAAGCGTTCTCAGCATCCTTACCAGTTATATTTTTATTGCGCAGGTCTACAAGAAAGCAATGGTTTTCTGTTCCGCCACTTACAATTCCGTAACCTTTATCTACAAGTGCTTGAGCCAGCACCTTGGCATTTTTCATCACTTGCTCGCCGTAGCTTTTGAAGGATGGTTGCAATGCTTCGCCAAATGCTACAGCTTTTGCTGCAATGATGTGTTCTAATGGTCCGCCTTGCATTCCAGGAAAGACACCGCTGTCGAGCAATGAAGAAAACATGCGCAATTCGCCCTTAGGCGTTTTCAGTCCAAATGGGTTTTCGAAATCTTTTCCAATCATGATTACACCACCTCTTGGCCCCCTTAAAGTCTTATGGGTAGTGGTTGTAACTACATGACAATGTTGGAGCGGATTATTCAAAAGCCCTTTGGCAATGAGTCCAGCAGGATGAGAAACATCCGCGAGCAGCAAAGCGCCAACTTCATCGGCAATACTTCTAAATTCTGCATAGTCCCAATCGCGGCTGTAAGCGCTTGCTCCACAGATTAGCAATTTTGGTTTTTCGCGGTTAGCAATTTCACGTACTGTATGCATATTCACTCTACCGTTTTCACGATCTACACCATAAAAGCTGGGTTTGTACAACTTCCCACTGTAGTTTACCGGCGAACCATGTGTAAGGTGACCACCTTGAGCCAGGTCGAGACCAAGAATTTTATCGCCCGGTTGGAGAAGTGCCAACATGACAGCGCTATTTGCATTGGCCCCAGAGTGTGGCTGCACATTTGCCCAAGCAGCTCCAAAGAGTTCCTTGAGACGATCTATAGCAAGCTGTTCTATCTCATCTACCACTTCACAACCGCCATAATATCTTTTTTTCGGCAGACCTTCTGCATATTTATTGGTAAGAACGGAGCCTGCAGCTTGCAGAACTTCGGCGCTTACAAAATTTTCAGATGCGATCAATTCAAGTCCGTGGAGCTGACGGTTATGTTCTTTTTGAATGAGATCGAAAAGTTGTTGATCCTTCATACCGAGTATTTTTTTTGAGGCCGTGAAGGTAAGTGCTGGAGTATTAAGCTGCACACGTGTCATTGGAAAATGACCAATAACAAACTTAATCTTGGAAAGTTCAAAATTCCGAGTGGTTTTTCTTTGGCGAAAGTCATTTGCTTTCCATGATTTCAACAAGTTATGTCAGTGAAAATATTTGTGGATTGATTTGTGCCACATTTATATCCGATATTTGCACCTTAAAATTCCCTGCATTGAGTAAAGTAAGATTTACTGGTCGTCAGACCCCTTTTTATGATGAGCTGAAAAGTGAAGTAGATTCCTATTTCCAAACAGCTAAAACCGCTAAAACTGGAGACTTCAGACTATATCTGAAATCTATTATAATAATGACTTCATTGCTTGGTCTTTATGTTGTTCTGGTGTTTTTCACGCCTTCCAACGGTATTGCAATGGCTTTGAGCGCTGTTTTTGGGTTCACGCTCGCTTTGGTGGGTATGAATATAATGCACGATGCTTGTCATGGAAGTTTCACAGATTCTCCAAAATGGAATAATTTCTTTGGTTATAGCATGAATTTCCTAGGCAGTAACCAATTCATCTGGAAGATCAAGCACAATCGGATTCACCACACCTATACGAATGTAGACGGAGTGGATGACGATATTATTAAGGTTCCGGTGCTCCGCCATTGCGAATCACAACCATGGAAGAAGGTTCACAAGTTTCAGCACGTCTATGCTGTACTACTGTATGGTATTTCTACAATTTTGTGGGTATTGTTTACGGATAACCAGAAGTACTTCAAAAAAGAAATTTCAGGTACACCCATGGGCCACATCCCCTTCAAAGAACATTTTATTTTTTGGTTCACAAAGGTGGTTTATATAGGTTTTTACATCGTTGTTCCAATCATATATGTTGGATTCACCAAGTTCATTGTAGGATATCTCATTGCCAATTTTGTTTTTGGAATAGTTTTGTCTTTAGTCTTTCAATTGGCACATGCAGTAGACGTTACACATTTTGAAAACGCCACTGTGAAGGATGTAGTTGTAGAAACCGAATGGGCAATGCACCAGGTGAAAACGACTGCTGATTTCGCTCCAAAAAGTCCTATTGCCAATTGGATTTGCGGCGGTCTCAATTTTCAGGTAGTGCACCACCTTTTTCCGAATGTGAGCCATGTCCACTATCGTTCATTGCAGCCAATTGTGGCAAGGGTTTGTGCCAAACACGATGTGAAATACAATGTGTTTCCAACATTTGGTGAGGCGGTGGCTTCTCACTTCAGATATATGCGTATCCTGGGAGAAAGGGAATAATCTCCTTTTTTTAATTCGAAATTTTTTACTTATGCTCCATGAATAGACTTTCAAAGGAGACTAGTCCTTATTTGCTGCAACACGCGCAAAATCCTGTTCACTGGTATCCTTGGGGCAGCGAGGCTTTTGAATATGCAAAGGCCAACAACAAATTGGTGATTGTAAGTATTGGCTACAGCGCATGTCATTGGTGTCATGTAATGGAACACGAAGTATTTGAAGACTTCGAATGTGCCGAATTAATGAATTTACATTTTGTATCCATTAAAGTCGATCGAGAAGAGCGTCCGGACGTGGACCACCTCTATATGGATGCAATACACCTAATGGGACAGCGAGGTGGTTGGCCTCTCAATGTGTTTGTGCTTCCTGATGGACGACCAATTTATGGTGGAACATATTTCCCGAAAAAGACTTGGATATCAGTGCTCGAAAACATTGTAGATCTCCATCAAAAGCAGCCTTCCAAGGTCTTTGAATATGCTGAAAAAATCGCACGTGGTATTGGCGAGAGCAACTTGCTTGAAAACGATCCTGTCGAACATTTTGATATTGAAACGCTCAATGAAGTGGTAGATCATTGGTCGAAATATTGGGATTTGGAAAAAGGTGGAATGAAGAAGGCTCCGAAGTTTCCGATGCCCAATCACTATTTGTTTTTATTAGAATTTGGAAAGTTGTCTCGAAGAGAAGACCTATTGAATTTTGTTGAATTGAGTATCTCTCAAATGGCAATGGGTGGGATCTATGATCAAATTGGAGGTGGTTTCGCACGTTACTCTGTGGATGATCAATGGAAGGTTCCTCACTTTGAAAAGATGCTCTACGATAATGCACAGTTGATTCAGGTGTATTCGCAGGCTTATAAGAATAATTCTGATCCTCATTTTAAGAGGATTGCAATGGAGACCATTTCTTTTCTTCGGCGCGAACTACGTTCCAAGGAAGGCCTTTATTATTCGGCACTAGATGCAGACAGCGAAGGGGTGGAAGGAAAATTCTACATATGGACAGAAGCCGAATTGAAGGAAGTCTTGAGCGACGACTTTGACTTTGCTTCTAAGTATTACAACATCAATGAAAACGGCTTTTGGGAACATGGCCAATATATCCTCTTGCGAAATATGGGCGATGAAGCCTTTTCTCTCGAGTATGGAATGTCAATGGATCAGATTGTACAGAAAAGGCAGCTAGTCAATAATAAACTCATGAGCATCCGCGATAAGCGGATTCGGCCTGGTTTAGATCATAAAATTTTGCTTAGTTGGAATGCTCTTACCATCACTGGGTTTGCCGAATCAGCAAGTGCATTCAATGATGACGAATTGATGAACGAAGCCCTAAAAGTTGCGGAGGCTTTGTGGCAATGGATGTACGTTGATGGTCGGCTGCAGAGAGTGCGCACCAATGAAAAGAGCAGCGGACTTGCCTTTGCCGATGACTATGCTTTTACCATAGAGGCATTTTACAATTTAGGTCTCTTATCAGGTGAAATGATATGGATGCAAAGAGCTCACGATTTAATGGAGCTCGCCTTAGGAAAGTTTTTTGACCCGCAACAAGAGATGTTTTGGTTCTCGGACAAGCGGGATGAAACATTGGTTTTTACCCGAAAATTGGAAATATCCGACAATGTTCTGCCTGCAGCGAATAGCGTTTTGTGCCGCATGCTGAAGTTACTTGGTACAAGTTTTGAGAAACCCGAGTGGGAAGAGTTATCACTTCGAATGCTTGGAAAAGTACTAGTTCAGATTGACTTTGCATCGGCTTACACCAATTGGTTGAGGGCTTATGTGTGGGAAGTATTTGGATTAAATCAAGTCGTTGTTGCGGGCGCAGACGTTGAAGAGAGTTTTCAAAATCTACGTTCAATGCATCTTCCCAATACACTCGTTCTTGCATCAACAAAGCATAGTGGATTGCCTCTTGTTAAAGGTAAGCAAGGAACTCAACCGACCTTTTATGTTTGCAAGGGCAAGACATGTTTTGCTCCAGTAACAGAAATTAAAGAGGCGCTTGCCTTGTTAGAATGAATAAAATTATAACAGTTCTTTTGGTCATCCTGACCGCACAATCGTTTCAGGGACAAATTATAGACAACCGATTAGGCAATGCGTTTCGTGAAGAAATGTATTTCAATCGAGAATTTTTATGGCAGAATAAAGTCAAAAAAATCACAGGTACCTATGCAATCAAACGTCCCAATAGACCTATTGATCAACGTCCCGATTTGTTGGTGTTTTCGTTTAATGAAGTAGGTTTACTCAGCCAGATAGATAAAGTGACAAGCGTACTCAGTTTGGTGGACTCACTTACTGTTCACTTCAAGAGAAATGATTTAGGAGAAGTAGAGATTCGCAGTGAGAAGAATGCTCGAGGTTTTTCGTCTACGAAATTAGTTTATGAAGATGGCAAAGTGGTTCGAGTTGATTTCGAAAGGGCCGAGAATGTGGCTACTGAGGGAAAAAAACTCGAAGCGGGAAAAAGCACATTGATCAATTCCGAAGCTTATACTTATTCAGACGCAGGTCCAAATGCATCTAGAAAGAGCAGCTACAACAATTACGCTTTGCTTTACTCCAATGAAATTGTAACAAAAAACGAATTGGGTTTCATTGTGAATCGGCGGGAAGAACTGACTATGTCGGGCAAAACGCGAGAAGCACTTTATACATATAATGACAAAGGTTGGGTAAGCAGAATTTCCTACACAGACAATGTGGGGAGTGCTCCCAGAACTGATGACTTTTATTATGATGAAATTGGAAACCTGTTGAAGGTAGAATATCGAGAGTCGAACGAACTTTTGAAAGAAATAGAGGTGCTGTACACAGAAACAATGATGATTGAGGCATTGCTAAATCATGATCTCCGCAGCCATGATATAGAAATTATTAAATTTCAATACGAATATTACTAGAACTGCGTTGAATTAGAATGAAAAAGTCCTTACTCATATTCTTGTCTATCCTGTTTTTCGCGCTGCAAGCGGATGCTCAAAAGCAGAAAAAACGTCCACCCAAGGAAAAACAGAAGACGGCTGAAGAGGCTCAAAGCGAGGCTATTGAAAAGAAGAAGGCCAAAGAAGCAGAGAATATGGCCAAGTATAACGATGGAGTAGATCATCATCGGTCATTACAAGACAAGGACACTCAAAAGCGGATGAAGAAAAACTTGAAAAAGGCGCGCAAACAGTCTTGGGGAAAAGAAGTGCCTTGGTACAAACGTTGGTTTCGAAAGAAACATATCTGATTCTGAATGTTTTACTAGTCGTTCTGTCATTTCAGTGAATCACATTTTATGCCTGTGATGCTTATGGACTCAAACGGCCTTGGACTATTACTGATACAGATACATAATTACAGTCTAAAGTTGTGGAAATCGTACATGGTTATTGAATGATATCAATAGTTACAGCGTATTCGCATTTTTTTTGACTTGTATATTTTTCCCATTTAATGAAGAGATGTGATGACGACTCCATTTAATGAACGCCTTATCTTTGGACAGAAAGATGGAGATAAACCGCCAAAAAGGAGTGGGTTTTCGGAGAGCCAAATTGGCAGAATTCACGGAATCCTACGCCAGATGTGAAAAAGCAGAGTTTTGTTAAGGCATGTTAAAGGTTTGAAAAAATTCTATCTTAGCGCCCGTTGTAAAAAAAACCTAGATAATCAAAATCCTTTAACCTGTCTGTTATGCAGAGAAAGATTTACTTAGTACTTGTATTAGCATTCTCATCGGCAATTGGAGCGTTTTCCCAAATATCTTCAGGCGCCCTCCAAGGTGCTGTTACTGATAAGGACAATGGCGAACCACTGCCTTTTGTGAGCGTGGTTATTTACTTAAATGGAAATGTTGTAACTGGATCTGCAACAGACATCGATGGAAAGTACACTATCAAGCCTCTGGAAGTTGGAACTTATGAAGTTGAGTTCAAGTTTGTTGGTTACCAAGCAAAAAGACAAACTGGGGTGCCTATCTCCTCAGGAAAAACTCAGTTTTTGAATGTTCAATTATCTGCTGGAGTTGAACTCCAAACAGTTGAAATCATTGCATTCAAGGTGCCATTGATCGATAAAGACGGAGGATCTTCCGGTGGAACTGTTACGAGAGAAGAAATCGACAAGATGCCGAGCCGAAGTGCTTTGGGTATCGCTTCTACGGTAGCCGGTGTGGGAACAGCCGGTACTGGTGGTGGAATATCTATAAGAGGTGCCCGTACCAATTCTACATGGGTATATATAGACGGTATTAAAGTGCGTGGATCTACATCACTTCCGAAATCAGCGATAGAAGAAATTTCTGTAATAACCGGTGGTATTCCTGCCAACATTGGAGATGCAACAGGTGGTGTAATTAATATATCGCTTCGAAATTCATCGTCCTCATATACCGGAGGTGTCGAATTCATTACTTCAGGTTTCCGTTCAGGTGAAACAGCAGTTGGTTTAGACAGATATGGCTACAACCTACTCGAGGGTTCTGTATCTGGTCCACTCTTAATGAAAAAAAATGCTGAAGGAAAGAAGACAACGCCTTTACTCGGATTTTTCATCTCAGGAAACGTTACAGATATAATGGATGGGGCTCCTGCATTTGGTGGAGTATATAGAATGAAGCAAGATGCAAGAGATGCACTTTTGGCTAGTCCACTTCGTCAAAATGTGGAGGCAGATGGAGATATAAACGGTGCTATTTACAATGCCGACTTTCTTACAAAAGATAATTTCACAAGAGTGCCCACACGTTTGAATGCTGGTGAGCAAAGTGCCAACCTAGTGGCCAAAATTGATGTGAATACTAGTGAAACAATGACATTGACGTTTGGCGGTACCGCTGCCTTTGATAAAGGTCACGATTGGACCCGCGGAAACAGTTTAATGAACTGGGAGAACAATCAAGAGTCTACTAGTTTCGACTGGAGAGCTTATGCAAAGTTCAGTCAGAGATTCAAAAACGCTACCGAAGAAGGAGAAGGAAGCTCAGCTTCAAATCTCAAGAATGTTTACTATACTGTAATGATGGATTACAGCAAAACATTCGATCGCAGTCAGGACGATACGCATAAAGATGACTTTTTCAAGTATGGTCACGTGGGTTATTTTGATATCTGGAGAGGAAATACATATGCCTTCAATGGTTCTTATTACCAACAAACGGGTATACAGGATTTGCAAATCGATTACAGACCATCTGAATACAACCCTGAGTTGGCGGCTATAACGAATCAATATTTTAGCCTTTTCGATAAGAATGCGGCAATCACGGCACTATATTATGACGAACAGACGGGACAGTTTATTTCTGACCCATCTGATCTTTTTATAGATGCTGGCGCATCTTTCTTAATAGCCGATGATCCTTATTCTTCATTCACCAATATTCAAGGAGGAAATGGTCTTATCAATGGTGATGGGGTCCCAAGTACTTATGGAATTTGGGGATACCTAGGAACACAAAATAACAACTACAGTATCAACAACACAGGCCAGTTCCGTGTTACTGCGGCAGGTTCGGCAGATATCGGTTCTCATGCCATTCAAATTGGATTTGAATACGAGCAACGAAGGGATGCCGGATATTCTGTAAGTCCATCTGGACTTTGGTCTTTGGCACGTTTATATACGAACTCCCACACTGCGGAGTTGGACACTACAGAGTCGACTTTAGTGAATATTGGTTCAAACTTCTATGAGTATTATCCGCAGTTGGTGGGTGATGGACAGTTCGAGTTTGATTACAACCTTCGCCAATCCCTTGGCCTCGATCCTACAGGAAACGACTTCATCAATGTAGATAATTTGAGTCCTGAGTTTCTTACCATCGATATGTTTGGAGCAGAAGATCTTCTAAACCAAGGTAACAATTTCGTAAACTATTTTGGTTACGATCACCATGGTAATAAATTATCTGGCCGTCCAACAATTGAAGACTTCTTCAATGAAACAAAAGAAGTTGGAGGAACAAGATTCTATACAAGACCAGTTGGAGCTTTTGAGCCAATTTACACTTCCGGTTACATCATGGATAAATTCGCTTTCGATGATTTGATCTTCAATTTGGGTGTAAGAG
>JAWXBG010000019.1:0-44298 GCA_034439875.1 Flavobacteriales bacterium | reverse complement strand
TACGGAGCTTGGATTCAGAAATAATAGCAATGTTACTTATTCCTGCATTGCGCATTGGAAGTCTGTATTGGGGCCTTGTATACTAGACCTCAATTATATCGAAACAAGCGTGGGACTTGATGCACATATTGCACAGTACTCTGCAGAATTGGCATAACTCGGACTAAACGTAAACTACCTTATTGACCAGACAAAGATTTTTCACTTTCTCTAAGGCGTAGTTGATTTCTTCTTTGGTTGTCATTCGACTAAAAGAAAAACGAATGCTTGCACAACCTGGTTTCAGTGCATGAATTGCCTCCAACACATGACTTCCCTTTGAGGCGCCGCTGCTGCACGCACTTCCACCAGATGCCGCAATACCCTCGAGATCGAGAAGAAATAACAGCATATCGCTATTTGGATTCGGAGGAAATGTAACATTTAGGACAGTATACAAACTATTCTCTGAAGCTGAGTCGCCATTAAAAATAACTCCAGGTATCAAATCGCGCAACTGTTTTGCCATGTAGTTCTTCAATCCCGAAATATATTCCTTATGCTCATTTACATCATGCATGGCTATATCCAGCGCTTTGGCCATCCCAACTATTCCGTAAAGATTTTCTGTTCCACCCCGCATACCTCTTTCCTGTCCACCGCCAATAATTCCGGCATTGAAACGAACAGATCGATTTACATATAAAAAACCGATTCCTTTCGGGCCATGAAATTTATGCGAAGCAGCAGTGGCAAAATGAATATTCAGCTCTTGCATATTAAACGGAAAATGACACATCGTCTGCACGGTATCACTATGAAAATATGCTCCGTACTTTTTACATAAATCACCAACTTCCTTCAATGGAAGAATATTACCTATTTCATTATTGCCATGCATAAGAGATACAAAACTCTTCGCATTCTCTGAAAGCAATCGTTCTAAATCCTTTAAATCAACATGACCATTTGGCTGCAGTTTAACCAAACTGAGTTTCAGGTTTTGCTTTTCAGCAGTGTGCTGCATTGTTTTGATAACAGCACTGTGTTCTATCTCTGATGTAATTAAATGAGTGCAACCGAGGTCCTTTACTGCCACTCGAACGGCCAGATTATCCGCTTCAGTACCCCCTGATGTAAAGAATATTTCAGAAGGAAGGCAATTAAGCCATTTCGCAATGATGCGTCTACTATTCTCGATAGCTGTTTTCGTTTTTCTACCAAAGGCATGAGATGACGATGGATTGCCAAAATGTTCGGTCAGGAATGGCATCATAACACTCAAAACCTGAGGATCGATAGGTGTGGTAGCAGCGTTATCTAAATATACTTTCATGAAATCAGGAAGTTATTCTACAAAGTTGAGCCCTTTAGAGGGAATAGTGCAATTTATTTAGACCAATTGTTGGATTTCATGGATTACTCGCTCTGCTAGTCGAGTGGCTTCCTCTTCAGATCTACTTTCAGCATAAATTCTAATGATTGGCTCTGTATTACTCTTCCTCAGATGTACCCACTCATTTTCAAAATCTATCTTAATACCGTCGATCGTGTTGATTTTTTCATTTTTATAGATAGACTTAATTTTCGACAAAATTTCATCGACATCTGTGCCTTCTTTGAGGTCGATTTTATTTTTGGAAATAACATAACGCGGATAAGAATCGCGCATTTGTGATGCCAACATTTTGGACTTAGCTAAGTGCGTAAGAAAAAGGGCAATCCCCACAAGAGCATCCCTACCATAATGAGCTTCCGGATAAATAATACCACCATTCCCTTCTCCGCCAATCACAGCATTATTTTCCTTCATTTTTAGAACTACATTCACTTCACCAACAGCTGAAGCAAAATATTCGGCTCCATGATTTTGTGTTACGTCTCTCAATGCTCTAGTAGAAGATAGATTTGAAACCGTGTTGCCCTTATTGCTTTTAAGAACATAGTCCGCCACGGCTACAAGAGTGTATTCCTCACCAAACATAGACCCATCCTCACAAACTAAAGCCAATCTATCTACATCTGGATCCACAGAAATTCCCAAATGACATACATTCGCTTTCACAGCTTTTGATAAATCCGTGAGATTCTCAGGCAGAGGTTCAGGATTATGGGGGAAAAGTCCATTAGGCTCACAATGAATACAGACAACATCTTCGACTCCCAATTTGTGAAGGAGAGCAGGAACATAAGTACCACCAGTAGAATTCACAGCATCCACAGCAATGCGAAATGTGGCAGCCTTAATAGCGTTAACATCTACCAGATGTAAGGCCAAAATATCATTGAGATGTTCTTCGAGATAATCCTTGCGAACAATTTTACCCAAAGCGTGCACTTCAGCAAAGTCGAACTTGTCTTTCTCGGCTATTGATAAGATGAGTAAACCCTCATCAGCGGAAATAAACTCACCTTTGGCATTAAGCAGTTTCAGTGCGTTCCATTGCACGGGGTTGTGACTTGCAGTAATTATAATTCCACCAGATGCCTTTTCCTTTACTACTGCAACCTCCACAGTAGGTGTTGTGCTCAGACCCAGATCAATCACATCTGCACCCATTCCCACAAGGGTAGAGGACACCAAAGAACTGATCATTTCGCCGGAGGGTCTTGCATCTCGGCCAATTACTATACTGATATGATTCTCGGGATTATACTGCTTAAGCATGGTACAATACGCCGCAGCAAACCGAACAACATCTATCGGGGTTAGCGCACTACCGGGTGCACCACCAATGGTTCCGCGAATACCGGAAATTGATTTTATAAGGGTCATAGAGGTTAAATAATGCGGCTCAAAGATACCTTAGACAAGTGCAGAACTCTGAACCGTGCTTTCCGGCTTGGCCATTATTTCGTAACCATTTCAAAGCCAAAAGGGTATAAGGGAGTCCCTATGCCATCTATTCGTGAAATCATGAAAGCCCTATACTCCTACAAATCCTTGTTGGCCCTTGTCTTTCTATTCCATTCTAACCTCCTGCTTTCTCAGGAATATCAGGTCGATAAATTGGATTTCAACACCAACGACGCTGAATTTTCGGCCATACCCTATCGAGACGGAGTCATATTTGTGAGCAATCGTTCCAAAAAGAGACTTGCTGCCGAAGAAGACAGTATCCACTTATACTATACGGACCTATTCTTCAGCAAGAAAAAATCCAATGGCCAATGGACGGAACCCGCATTATTCTCGAACGAGCTTACCGGCTTTTTGAATGAGGGACCGGCAACATTCAATAAAAACGGAAATACGCTGTACTACACAGGTAATATGGAACCCACTTCAGCATCTAAAAGGAAAAAAACAAAAGAGTACAAATTAGGACTTTTCAAAGCCGAATATATCAATGGTATATGGAACGTCACAGAACCATTTCCTTTCAATAGTGCCAATCAGCAATTCAATATAGCTCACCCAGCATTTTCACCCGACGATTCCACCTTGTACTTTGCCTCTAACATGCCTGGAGGGATTGGTGGGGCCGATTTGTACAAATGCGTTTGGCGAAATGGCCGTTGGAGTTTGCCCATTAACCTTGGAAACACTGTCAATACAAGAGGCGATGAATTATTTCCTTACGTATCTAAAAGTGGAAAGCTCTTCTTTACGAGCAATGGCTATGATGACAGTGAAGGTTTTGATGTTTACTTCTCATATATAGTAGAAAATAAATATCAAGAAGCTGTTCGTTTACCGGAGCCAATAAACAGTCCGCTAGACGATTTTTCTTATTGTGAGTCTAAAGGAGGGAACAACGGTTACCTCTCTTCCAATAGAGAGAGCGAAAATGATGATGTCTATTTGTTTAAATCTGATATGCCAGCATTGGTTGACTGCAACGACAACCAGCGCACCAACTACTGCTTCCATATGGAAGAGGAACATTTACTCGCCAACGATTCTTTGCCACTGGCTTTCGAATGGAATCTTGGAGATGGCAACATTGTTCGAGGAAAAACAATTGATCATTGCTACGCTGAGGAAGGCTATTATCAAGTTAGTCTCGATTTGATTGATACTATTTCTAACACCAGATTCTATTCCGTATCAAAGGGAGAGGTAGTGATTAAAAAACTAGAGAGTCCTTATATTATAGGTCCGACAGAAGCCATGGTGTCTCAGGATGTAATTTTTCAGGCCGATGGTTCAGATATCAGCATCTTCCAAGTTGAAGAGTACTATTGGGTAATAGATGATGAGATAAAGTACTCGGGACCGGAAGTAAGCACGACCTTCGATACTCCGGGATTTCACACTATCGTGTGCGGAGCATTTAGCAAAATAGGTAAAGGTGGAATACGTTCGTCCATTTGCACATATAGACAAATATTTGTAACACCCGACTCAACAGAGTACGCTGTACTAGCAGCCATTGAAGATTTCAAAATCTATCAACCGGTTGAAATGATCCAATGCATTGGCAAATACGAAGTGAGACATACATCTCCCGAAGCTTCTCTTGCGCCGTATTACGCAGTGCTTTTCGAGTCAAAGGTAAAAATGGATCCGAACGATCCAGCGGTAAAAGTTGAAGGATATACAGTGAATGAGTTTAAGACTACAGATGGATACATCTACGCAATAGGACCTGAAGAAAGTCCATATGATTTATACACTGTGTATGAGGAGCTAGGTCAGAATGCACCAGAAAAAATTCGAATTGAGCAAATCGATGATCAGTTGGTATCAAGAATAACACCTATCGGTGCTTCGAAACTAAAAATCATGGGCTTGAAGTCGCCTGAAGCGGTGGCGATAAAATCTACATATCAAGTAATGCTAAAGAGATCAAATAAAGCACTCAACAGCGACGATCCGATATTTGCAAATAAGGATATTGAAATCAGAGGATTCAAGTTAGAAGACGTATGGGTCTATACAACTGGATCTAGTACATCATATGAAAGTATTCAAGTAACTTTTGAAGAAATACAAAGTCAAGGTCAAACAGACGCCCAAATTGTCTATTTCGACGGAAGCAATTTCAAAACTATTATACCAGAGAATTTAAAGCCTTCTAATTCACTTCAACCCATGGTTCAGGCGGGTGATTCAATCTTTCACCTTGCAATACTGCGTTCACCTATTTCCCTTGCCTTAACTGATAAATACTTTAAAAAAGTAGATGGCAAAATTATAGAATGTCCTGTTATGGATGGATTTGTGTACGTGGTTGAGGGTTCCACATCATATGAAAGCGTTCACACACTTTTCGAAAAACTAGCCGAGGATGGATACGACAATGCAGAAATCGTGACTTTTGATGGAATAGATTTTCATTCATTGTTGCAGGAATCGGAAGAGACGGTAGAAGAAATTTCATCTTCAGAGACAGGTCCACCTACAAAAGGAAATTACCAGGTACTAATTAGAAAATCTGATGTGCCTTTGCTTCCAGAAAAAGTGGTTCCGGGAAATATTAAATTCAAATTGTCCGAAATAAAAAATGGGGATACTTATTTGTATACGGCGGGAAATGCAACGACCATAGAACAGGTGATGCCCATATTCGAAGAACTTGAAAATCAAGGATTGCAAAATCTGCAAATTGTACAGTTCAACGGTACTGAATTTGTTGAGATATCTGAACTTGCTTCCAATGCTAACAGTAGCGTTGCAGAAAATCCGGCGAACAAGACTGTAGGCTCCAATCCAGTGGCCAAC
Source organism: Flavobacteriales bacterium (assembly GCA_034439875.1). Lineage (GTDB taxonomy): Bacteria > Bacteroidota > Bacteroidia > Flavobacteriales_D > Sanyastnellaceae > JAWXBG01. Next base: position 38,651 of record JAWXBG010000019.1, on the reverse strand, counting down.
AATGAGACATCAATAGACGGTCGTTCAACCCAACCAGAAGTAAACACAACGAATACTCTACCTAGCTACCATATTCTATTAAACGAAGACGGTGAAGGAAAAAAGACCATTTCTGATCTTCCGCCGGGTCTAGAATACAATGTGGTGAAAGGCAAAGACAACCCATACTTCATGTACATTACTTCCGGAAAGGACGCACCGGAATTGCTAAGTTCCCAGATTGGCGAACTGAGAAAGAGTGGCTACCCCGACGTACAAATTGTAAAATTCGATGGAGTGAATTATACGAAAGCCAATGAAAAGGGTATCAGTTTCGTTAGTCTAATTGAAGAAGAAATAGCTGCTTCAACTAACGCATCCTCCATTGCAGCAACTGGCCCCAATGAGGCAATAGCAGCAGAGACTGCTACAAATATTGAATCAAATCAATCTAACTATGGAAGCAAGGTTTCGTCAACAGAAAATCCTACATCTAATACAAACTCGATTGAGGGTCAAAATCAAATCAATACCACAGAGAGTACCGATGCGTTGAACGTATTGAAAGGAACAACCACAGGAGTTGATCAAACATCGGCGGTTGACGTGAATATATCTGGCAATTCTGCTTCGAATACATCAGTCAATCAAGAATCTGGAACAAAAAATAATATCGATGTAACGAATCCTGAAAATTCAGCTACGAAAATATCTAAACCAACACTTACATATTACGTCTTGGTAAAAGAAGATGCAAACGACAATTCAATGCCTTTGAATATTCCATCGAACATACATGTAATAGTTCGACCGAATGGCGATGGCACTGGATATTTGTACCTGGCGGATGCTTCAGACAATCCTGAATCGCTGGCTGAAACGGTCAGTGCACTTAGGAAAGCCGGTATCGATAACATATCCGTAGTTCAGCACGACGGAGTAGTTTACACAAAGGCCAATGAAAACGGAACAGCGTTTATTGAACTCGTTCCAGATAGCAGTCCAACATCTGAAAACGTTGTCTCCAATACTACCATTCCCGGCAAATCACGAAACACAATGTACCACATTGTGATTAAAGAAAGTGAAAGCCGCATACCATTCAACGATCCAATATTTAGTAGCATTGAAGAGCCTATCATCGAAATTAAATGCGGTGATACCTATAAGTACATTGTAGGAGGTTCGAACCAAAGAGAAAAACTACATCCACTTCTCGAAAAAGTTTCGATATCCAGCGATCTTTCTGTACATATTGAAGAATATGATCAGCAAGAATTTACCTCCATGATCACAAAAACCGGTGAGTACATTGCACCTAAAGATGCAGAAGTCCTGAATATAGAATTCGCCAAACTAAGTGATATCAAATTCGAATACAACAGCGCCGATATCAGAGAAGACTCTAAACAAGTCTTGAATTATATCTCAGCTATGTTGATCTTGGAAGAGGACTTCTTACTACGCATCAATGCACACACATGCAGCCAAGGAGGAGGTGAATACAATCAAGAATTGAGTGAAAGAAGAGCAGAGTCTGTTCGAAACTACTTCATCAACAGAGGTATAGATGGCACAAGACTTCTGAAGAAAGGATTTGGTGAAAGCAGACCACTTGTAGACAACACCGAAGAACTAGGGCGCATGCAGAATAGAAGAGTAGAATTCATCATCATATTCCCAGACAACGGACAATCATCATGGCTCAGATCAAACAACTAATAATCGGATTCGTTGTAATCCTTCTGTTCTCTCAAAAGAGTTCGTTGGCACAACCTGTTCCAGCTCTTGAAGAAAACATACCATTCCTTGTTACGTTCTCCAAGCAGGCAGAATCAAAATGGGGAGACGATGATTTCTGTCAAGTCTTCTTTTTTCAGATTCCTCAAGACTTTAAAGACCCCATTTACCTGAGGGTTTTCGATCCCGATTGCGGTGGTCAGCACGATGAAATGAATGTAACCTACAATTCACTCACAAAGTATTCTGTTTATGGTGGAATAGGCTGCATTTCCGATGAAGATGCGCGTGACCCGAATCCAATAGGCAATTACAAAAGTGGCAACTTGCTAGCCACAAAAACATTTGGCATTGACACCAAATATGACAACAATTGGTACACATTCGGGCCATTCAATCCAAGTGAGGGTGAACTTTCAAAAAAATACGGTGGTTATGTATTCAAGTTGATATGCGAAGGAATAAAAGGCGATGATGGTAATCTATATAGATATTACATGACTACTAAGCCGAACACCAATATATCAGTAGAAGGAGGAAATGCCTTCACATTTGAGTATACCTTCCGTTTGCATAGCGATCCTTGGCAAACCAGCCATGTTTATCCCTACATAGATGACAAAGTTGTATCGCTCATGCAAAGCAACTTTGACTGGGACAATGATGGCTACATTCGACTGTTTTCGATCTCGTCACTCGGTACTAACCTAAGTACTTCTGGAGATAACAATTGGACACAAAATGTGTATCGGGTAACCCAAGAGGAAAAAGGGAAATCGATGGACATTCAGTTCACTAAAGACGATAAAAACTTGGTCAACAATAACAATGTCGTCTTTTACCTCACCAATCAATATGGCGACCTACTCCCCTTCTACACGGTACCTTTAGGAGGTCTGCATACACCAAAGGGAAATATGAAAATAACCGAGCAGAAAAAAAAGTAGCGAAAGCATTATAATAAATTGTGAGACACCTCATAACCATATCCCTCTGTTTCTTCACAATAGTCTCATCCGCACAGTCGTTCAAGTTTCAATTTTATCGCGAACAAGAAGGGCTAAACAATAGATTTATATATACCATTGACCAAGATATATCAGGCAAACTGATCATTGGTACAGGTGAAGGTCTATTTCAATATGATGGTTTAAAATTCACATCTTATTCGATTAGCGATGGACTTGCCGACAATTTCATTACATGCAGCACATCAGATGAAAAAGGAAAAATATGGTTTGGCCACAACAACGGCTCAGTCAGCATCTGGGACCGAGAAAGTATCTTGGCAATAAACTTGGAATCACTCACTACAGCCCGAATTAATGATCTTTTTGCGGCCAACGATAGCCTTGTTTATGCCCTAAGTCAGAACGAAGGCTTAGTAAAAATTAGTCTTGACGGAAGCACAAGCCTCATCAAAATTGACGACCCTTCTTACACATACTACTCGTTGTTTGTAGACAACAAAAATCAATTCTGGATAGGTACCGACTTAGGACTTCTTAAATGTTACATGAATGAAAATGGTGATTTGATAAGCCACTTGATCGAAGGATTGCCCTACACCAAAATCAGCTCACTTCACCTTTCGCACGATAATAAATTGCTTATTGGCACAGAAGATGGAGGAGCTTTCAGTCTCGATCTAAAATTGCACGGAGCCACTCCACTTGGCATATCCATCGAAGGAATCGATTTAACTACTTTATCAATAAATGATATTTGTGAAGATGACAGAAACAATTTATGGATAAGCACCAATTTTCATGGATTGTACCAAGCTTCAAATTATACAGCCGGAGTTTATCAAAAAGTGATCGATTATAATGAGGATAACCTCATAGGTACTCAGAGTATCCAAACATGTTTTAAAGACCGTGAATCCAATTTGTGGATCGGTTCAAAAGGTAAAGGACTCATTAAACTAGTTGACGATCACTTCTCCGTTTTCAAGCCCACTAAGCGATCCAATCAAACAGTTTACTCCATTTCCGAAATGGGTGAAACCCTGGTTTTGGGCTGTAATGGGTTTTTAGACATTACAAGTGACAATCCCAATCAGGTGCTAAAAAGTTACGGCCCTGAAAATAAAGTACCGGACGGACCTATCAACTCCACGTATTGCGATAATTTTGGAAATATATATGTAGGATCCGCTGAACACGGACTGTGGATCCTTCGCAAGGGTTCAGACAAGCTCCATAATATTGCGCTAGCCGAAGACAAACTGAATCAGAAAGTGAATCAGATCATCGGGATGGGGGAGCTTGTAATTGTGGCCACTGATTTTGGGATTTATCAATTATCCGAAGGGAAAATTATTTCCCATCTCTCCATTCAATCGGGACTTCCACACAATGTAGTTCGATCACTTTTTTTGGATTCGAGAGGAAGAATTTGGATCGGTACCAATAGCAAAAATGTCAGTTACATAGAAAACGGAATAATTCAAAGCATGGCATTGCTCAATACTGATGGGGCACTCGATATAAAGTGTTTTGCAGAAGATCAGGCAGGAAATATCTGGTGTGGAACAAACGGAATGGGAACACTTTCATTGTCACCCGAGGGAATAGTGTCGGCATACGACAAGACCAAGGGCTTATATAGCGATTATTGTTACAGCATTGTATGCGATCAATCTGGCGATATTTGGGTTGGTCACAGAGGAGCTCTCAGCAGAATTATTGTGGACATAAACCAGATTGAAGTCTTTCATCCATCTGCTTCGGGTGAAGTAGACTTTCAGGACAGATCAGCTATTAAACTTCAATCTGGAAATTTGTTATTTGGAACTGACTTCGGTATATTGAAATACGACCCACAGAAAGAAATACGCAATTCTATCGAACCTGTTCTAAACATTACAGAAGTACTCATATCAGATAGTTCTTATGCGCTAACAGATCACATACAACTTCCTTCAGGCGTGTATAAAGCTACCTTTCAATTTACAGGCACCTCTTTAAGAAATCCGGATGGGGTTACTTATCAATATTTCCTTGAAGGTTATGATCTTGATTGGAGCACCCCCTCTAACACACGATCAGCTATATACAATCGACTCGAACCAGGTAATTACACTTTTCGTGTGAAGACGTTCAATAGTGATGGCATCGGAGGTTCGACCATAAAGGAAATAAAACTGACCATAAAAAAACCATTTTGGCAACAATGGTGGTTTGTCGCATCGTGTGCACTAGCAGCCTTCGTAATCATTAGATTAATAGTAAAACGACGAGAAAGATTTCTCAAAGCCAATCAAGAATATCTTCAAAAGGAACTCGGCAAGCGAACACTAGAAGTTGTTGAACAAAAAGAGTTGCTAGAAAAAAAGAATAGAGACATTACAGCTTCCATTAATTACGCAAAAAATATACAGAAGGCTGTCTTACCTGAACCCGGTGTGTTCAATAAATTTTTTGCTTCCTCTTTTGTGTATCACAAACCATGTGATATAGTAAGTGGTGACTTTTATTGGTCGGAGAAGTCAGGAAATAAAATACTTGTAGCCTGCGCAGATTGCACGGGCCATGGAGTACCCGGAGCCTTTATGTCTCTCATAGGAAATACACTTCTTCGCGAGGTGTTTCGAGATGCCCTCGTAAGAACACCTGCTCAATTTTTGGAAAGACTTGATAAAGAAATGAGAAGTCTACTCACCAAAAAAGAAGGTTCCTTTTCTGTAGAAGACGGCATGGACATTGCGTTGATCGAATACGATGAAACAACATACAAACTCAAAGTGGCCAGTGCAAACAGACCGATTTTCATTTACACCGATGGGAAATTAATTGAATGCAAAGGCGACCGAGCACCACTTGGAGGTTCTTTGCACAGAATCAAAAGCAATTTCATTGAAACAGAATATCAGCTATCGCCGGGTGACATTATCTATCTTTTTTCGGATGGCATTGTAGATCAGTTTGGAGGTCCGAAAGGAAAAAAATTAAAAAAAACCGGACTCACTTCGTGGATCTATGAAATGGCAAAAAAAGACCTACCTGAGCAGCGCGCATACATTCGAACAAACTTCAATGCATGGATAGGAGATCATGATCAAACAGATGACGTAATCATTATTGGACTTCAGGTCTAGCCTTTAACACAGATTTTGCAGTTAAAATTGTCGTGAAACCTTGAAAGGCAAAAAGGACGTGAGCTCTTGCAAGATTTTTCATTGAAGGCGCATTACACCTAAGGTGAAAATAAAAATCAAGAAAGCGTCCGGCATTGCAGACTTTGAGTGATGTAGTAGATTTCAGGGAACCTCTAAAAACCACTTTCGCGTTTCAATAAACAAAATAATGTAATATTGAATTCGTATAAGTCTTAGTGCAAATCCCGAGCAAGGACAATTCTTTTCCGAAGAACTCAAACACGGACGGGACTTGTCTTCTCGAAACAAAAATCAGGTTTTTAGAGGGCCCTTTAAACTAAACTATGGATATTACTACAAACTCATCAAATCCTTGAATTTTGCACTTTGCCGTCTCGAAACCTCTATCTGAGTGTTGTCCTTGAGTGTAAGTCGCAGTCCCCCATTGAACCAGTTTTCGACACTCTGAACCCATCGGAGGTTAACAATGTGTTTTCTATTGGCTCTGAAAAAAGTATTGTCCAATTTTTCTTCGAGGTTGTTAAGAGATTTTAGAATGAGCGGTTTACTATTCGCAAAAAAGACACGCACGTAGTTTCCTTCAGATTCGAACAATCGAATATCATTTAAGGTCACAAACCAGCACTTTTCTCCATCCTTCAAAAATATCTGATCCGCCTGACCGAGTTTGCTTGAGGAAAGCATTTCTGCAGAGCGCGGCTGGGTATTTAAACTAGATCTACTAGCGCTCACCTTTTGGATGGCATCTGCCAATCGATCTTCTTCAACCGGCTTGAGCAAATAATCGAGAGCATTTACCTCAAAAGCCTTTAAAGCAAATTCATCGAATGCTGTAACGAAAATAACCCGTGGCACAAAGTCGAGTTCTTCTAGCATTTCAAAGCCGTTCATTCCCGGCATTTGAACATCAAGAAATATTAAGTCGGGCTTCAGATTAGAAATGACCTCTATTGCTTCTTCGGCATTGGTGCATTCCGCAAGCACTTCTATTTCAGGAAAATTTTTCAACAAGCCAGCAAGTTCTTTTCGAGCCAGTCTTTCATCATCTATAATCAGAGTTCTCATTTTGTTCTATTAATTGGAATTCTCAATGTGGCCTTTACTATGTGTTCGCCTGCTTCCATTGAAAAGGAAGCCTCTCCGTTGTACAAAATTTCTAGGCGTTTTATGGTATTGCTGATTCCGATGCCTTCTTTTCTGTTATCAAGTTGAATATCTCCGCTGTTAATTACTACGATAGTGAGAAAGCTATCCTGAATAGAGGTATCAATAGCAAGTCTTCCGCCCTTCTTCAACTTGCTAATGCCGTGTTTGATTCCATTTTCTACAATAGTTTGAAGCATAAAGGCTGGTACCTCGAGTGAAAATGTATCAGGATTAATGTTCATTTCAATCATCAACCGTTCTTCAAAACGAATTTTTTCGAGAGACAAATATTTATTGACCAAATCGAGTTCATCGTGCAATGGCACCGTTTGTCTTTTACCGAGCATGAGGTTATTTCTCAGAATCCCGCTGAGCATTGTAATGGCATGTTTGGCCTTTTCAGGATTTTCACCTACTAAAGCCCTGATGCTGTTGAGAGAATTGAACATGAAATGCGGATTCATTTGGGCCTTAAAACTGTTCAGCTCTATTTCGGTTTTTGCAGCTCTCAATTCAAGATTTTGAATTTCCTCCTTTTTCCAATTCCTAAAAGTGATTGCAGCGAAATAAATAATACTCCACAGAAGGAATAGAGCGGAGAAATTGAGTGTGTACTGAAGAAATTCGTACAACTGAAAATCCTCCATCAGAGGTCGTTCACCCACCCAAAGATTTACCATCAGGGTGTTTAAAGCAGTGAACACAAGGCTCATCGAGATAACGGAAATAATTACCCTTGGGATTAAACTTGGGAGCGAATAAGTGCGCCAGTTCCATTTATGAACCACAAATCGAAATATGTGTGTGGTAAATATCCCAGATACAAAAATGAATGTTGAAATAACATACGCTCCAGAAATATCCTCTTCCATAAGGGAGGCGGTAATAATATTGCCCAACACAAACAATCCCCAGCCTGTTATTTGAGATGCCCAGTATATGACCTTACGATTGTTCATTGTTCGACAAAAATAGACTTCACCCTCTTCTTTGACTTTCAAGGATTACACCACAGGACAAATTCGCGTATAATTGGCAGATCTTTCAAAAATGAACTTTCTCGCACATTTTCTTTTGGCATTTGATGATGATGACCTGTTGGTTGGGCAGTTTTCTGGTGACCATGTAAAAGGCACTGATCTTTCTCATTTACCCGAAAGAATAGAGCATGGAATCCGGTTGCATCGGTTTATCGATAACTTCACTGATACCCATCCCATTAACAGCGACCTCAGGAAACTCATTCGACCCTATTGCGGATTATGGTCTCCGGTGGCGATTGACCTCCTTTACGACCATTATCTTGCCCGACATTGGAAAACTTACCATCCATCTGATTTGCAAGACTTTGCCCAAAAATGTTATAAAATACTAGAGGAGAATCACGACCGTCTCCCAGAGCAGGCCAATCAAACCTTGATGTACATGAAACGCTACGATTGGCTTTCATCATACTACACGGAACAGGGCATATCTAGGGCATTTGAGGGTTTATCCAAAAGGCTTCAAAACGGTGAATCTTTGGTTCGTGGACTTGAAGCCCTAGAGCACCATGGAAACAATATTGAGGATGCCTTCAACACCTTCATACCTCAATTAATAGATGCAACTAAAGATAAATTGAGTACCTTTGCCACCGTCAAAAAAAAAGGAATTGACTGAGATTGGTAAACTTCACTTATTTTTGGACGCCACCTTTCTAAATCGAATTTGATGAAACGACTACTAGCAGCTTTTGTTCTTTTCCTATGTGGAGGTACTTCTGTTTTTGCAGGGAGCATTGTGATGGAAGGGAATTATCAGCAGAGGAATATATATGTTATTAATTCCGTCGCCAGTGAAGGTGTCGGTTTCTGCGTATATGAAGTTACAGTGAACGGACAGATCAGTACTGACGAAATCAACTCTCAGGCCTTTGAGGTAGATTTGTCTATATATGGTTTAAAACTTGGTGACGCGGTGAGCGTGATCATCAAACACAAAGACGGATGCACGCCTCGCGTGTTGAACCCTGGAGCCCTTGAGTCTCAGCCAACCTTCGAAAGTACACGTATCGAATGCACCCAGCAAGGTCTCCTTTCATGGGAAACGACCAATGAAGTGGGTAAACTTCCATTTATTGTTCAACAATTTAAGTGGAATAAGTGGGTGAACATTGGCGAGGTAATGGGTAATGGCACCTCTATAAAAAACAATTATCAGTTTCAAGTTATTCTTACCAGCGGTCTTAATAAATTCAGGATTGTTCAAAAAAGCTATGAAGGCAATTTGCGCAAATCAGCTACAGCCGAAGTGAATTCGACTGTTGCCACAGCTTCATTTGTGCTGAATAAAAAGACCTCCACGGTCGATTTCTCTGGGGAAACTGGATATGAGTTGTTTAATGCCTACGGCCAAATTCTCAAAAAGGGATATGGTAATACGCTAAACACCACCGGATTGGCTAAAGGTGAGTACTACCTCAGCTTTGATAACAAAACTGAGAAGTTTTTGATCAAGTAAGACTTTTTCACTGCCTACTTTGATTTATTTAATTTCCTGTATTTCAGTGTATTAAATCATTTTTTCCCTTAAAAAACAAAAATTAAGTGTTTCAATAACACCCTACTTTCGTGTTCCGTCGCTATATTCACTTCTCAAAGTATGAAGGACAGGATGATTTGGAACATAAAGGTTTTCACCGCAACGGTAGGTCTGCTAGTAGTGATTCTTCTTTTATCTGGTGGCTGCAACACCTCAAATATTGCAGAGGATGGCAAAATTCCAGAACCCGTTTTTTTCGATTTAGACAGCATAAAGAAGAGAGGAAAACTCATCTTGCTTACCGAAAATAGCGCTACTACATATTACCAATATCGCGGACACTGGCGAGGCTACGACTACGAATTAGTTCAGGCGTTTGCGAAGCACATAGGTGTCAAATTGGAAGTTCGACTGCTTGATGATGTCAATCAGATGTTCATTATGCTCAATAAGGGAGAAGGCGATTTGATAGCTAGCAACCTAACTGTATTGCCGGAGCGAGAAAAATATGTGGGATTCTCTACTCCCCTTTATCAAACGCGCCAAATTCTAGTGCAGAGAAGTGCGAACAGCGATAGCATTCACCCCGGAAAATTCATTTCAGATACCACACAACTCCCGATCAAACCCATTTGGGTGCACCGTTATTCTTCTTTCTATAGTAGGCTCAAAGAATTGGAGAAAAACATGTCAGTTAGCCTCGATATTCGCGAAGCTCCAGGCGAAATGAGTACCGACGACCTGCTTAGACTAACAGCTCAAGGGGCATTGGATGCAACAATTACTGATGAAAACTTGTCGCTGCTGCTTGCTACAGACTATCCGGATTTAGACTTGTCTCTTCCGATTACCGGGCAACAAAATATTAGTTGGGCCTTCCGAAAAAACGCCAGTGAACTCGAAAAAGCGTTAAACGCATGGCTTCAAACTGAAAAAACTCAAAAAGTAGTAGCTAAGGCTTATAAAAAATACTTTGGAAAAGAAAAGGTCAGTTTGGCCTATCGAGGTGCTTTTACATTGCCGAGCATTTCGGGATCGCAAATTTCTGCGTACGATTCACTATTCCGGATTTACGCCAAAGAAATAGGATGGGACTGGAAGATGCTTGCTGCACTTGTTTTTCAGGAAAGTCGCTTTAATCCCAATGCTGAGTCATGGTCCGGGGCTTTTGGGCTCATGCAACTGATGCCTGAAACCGCCAGAAAATTTGGCTGCGACACCAATCAGGGTGAGGAGGAAAATATCAGAGCCGGAGTAAAGTACATCAAGTATCTCGACCGCCTATGGAAAGATCGGGTAAGTGATCGTCAAGAAAGAATCAAATTTATACTCGCTAGTTATAACATTGGTCCAGGTCACGTTTTTGATGCACAACAAATTGCACGATCTACGGGAAAGGTAGATACAGTGTGGGACAACAATGTTGCGGAAAGCTTACTATTGAAAACCCAAGTTCAATACTACACGATGGCCGGAGTAAAACATGGCTATTGCAGAGCACAAGAACCCTTTCACTTTGTTAGAAAAATACTGGCTGTTTTCGAATATTACAAAACGCTTACCATCCCATGAAATCCTTCAGGATTCTGTCAATTGCGCTCATCGTAACATTTCTTGGTTGTAAAAAAGACGATCCACTCAATTACTCCATTCAAGGAAAGATAGTGAATGCCCGAACGGGAGCTCCCATTCTAGGGGTAATCGTGAAAATGCAGCAGCAGGTAATTGAAAACGGAATTTTCACTGGGCTTTACACTGATGCTGCTCAAACTACGACGGACGGTGCCGGGAATTTTTCGATGACCTGGACGCGAGAAAACATTGCGGCTTTCAGACTTGCCTTGGACAAAGATCTCTATATACCCCGCGACATTGATATATCAACATCTTCTTTAGGAGCAAACGATGTGTTCACCTATAATGCTCAATTATTTCCGGAAGCGTTTATTTCGGTGCATATAAAAAATGAATTACCTGCAAACCTGATTGATCAATTCAACTTCAGATTCGACGATACCCATTTCGATTGCAACTGTTGTAATGATGATTGGAAATATTTTTCGGGAGACAATATCGACTCCACGTTTACATGCAGAATTTATGGCGATTCATGGATCCAATATGAGCGGAACATACAGACCTTCGAACAAGATACTACCATTCTAGACAGCCTTTTTTGTCCTTCGTTCATAACCTCAGAATTAGAACTAAATTATTGAAGGAATACCCTCCAAACACGTTGAAGTTTCGACCAAAATTCTGCTGAGCCCGACCAATCCGATTCACATTCTTGAGTGTGTAAATTGATTATTCTGTAACAAGAACCTGGAGGCATTTGATTACCTTTCGAAACACATTCAAAAGGCTGCTCCATGTTATTTCAATTATACAAGGGTGTTCTCACTCTTCTTTTTTCATTACTCTGCATTACACTCCTAGCGCAGGTTCCACAAGGAATCAGTTATCAAGCCGTTGCCAGACAAATTCCGAATGGAGATGAGCTCACAGACACACCATTGACAGTGCGTATTCGGATTTTGAACGAAAGTGAGACCAATGAGTATGAAGAAACGCACAGTACAGCAAGTAATGCTTTCGGTTTGGTGAACTTCATCATCGGTCAAGGAATACCGTCCGGAAATGGTCTTGTTGCCGGCTTCGACGAAATAAATTGGGCAACAGGCAGTCATTATGTCGAAGTAGGAATGATTTATCCGGGGGTTACAGAATTTCAAACGATCGGTCAAAGTGAATTGCTTTCTGTACCCTATGCTTTCTTCAGTTTAAATTCCAGCAATACTTCCGAAAACGATGGGGATCCTACGAACGAATTAATTACTGCAGCTCAATTCGATCAAACCAATCAAACACTTACTATCACCGAGGGTGGTATTGAGACCAGCATTGTTTTGAACTTAGCGGATGCAGATTCTACCAACGAATTGATCACGCAATTTGAACTCTCATTGGACAATCAAAATCTATTGCTTCAAGAAGCGGGAGCGTCATACTCCGTCAACCTTGAGCCAATAATTGAAGGCGTGTGGCAGAAAAATCCCGGAGTGGTTCACAATAACACAGAAAACATTGGGATAGGGACCAATTCACCAGCGAGCACTTTACATGTAAATGGATCATTTTCCGCAGCCGTTCAGGTAGTGAATGGAACGGCTATAGTAAATCTAACTTCGACCAACCAAATGTTGATCTGCAATGTAGACAATGGCCCTGTTACGGTGAATCTTCCGACCGCTTCATCGTCGAACGGCAGAATGTATACAATCCGCAAAACTTACAATGAAACGCTGAATCAATTCACTTCCAACAGTGTCACCTTGCTTGCTAGTGGTGGTGGCATAATTGATTTCTCCGCTTCATATCTGCTCAATTGGGTGAAGCAAGAATCGGTAACCGTGATTAGTAATGGCACTCAATGGTACATCTTGAATTATACAAGGGATGAAATATAACCGAACTACCGAACGGTGTATTTATATTATTTTTTTTGTTTTCGTTCAACTTATTGGCCGCGGCCAGACAGAGATTGAAGTGAATCCGCAAGTCTTTTCAATCGCAGGCATCGACTATCAAAACTCAGAATATTTATTCTCAATTACAATTGGTCAACCTGTGTTTCAGACCATTTCCAATTCAGACGTATCGCTTACTCAGGGATATCAACAACCCGCAGACGTTGTTGAACCCGATACAACGTTAGTACTGACCATAACTTTAAATGAATGTAGCCAATTGTACACTATCAGAATTGTCAGCGCTGCTGCATGTGGTTCGCAAGAAATTACATTTTTGTGGAATGGCGAAGTTGGTGATTCGACTTTTGTTGGAACGGGGCCAATCGTGCAATTTATGATTGAGTCAGAATCAGGTTGTTTATGGCAGACCCATATTGATCTCGACATTCAGGAAGTAGAACTGATTCCATGTCTGCTCACTTTTTATGGTTTGATCACACCCAATAGTGATGGGTCGAATGATTCATGGATTATTGAGAATATTCAAAATCCTGATTTTTCAGAAAATGAGGTTATTATAGTCAATCGTTGGGGTTCCGAAGTTTGGTCAGGGTCGAACTATGATAATGACAATGTAGTGTGGACAGGAATTTCTAAAGCCGGCCAGACCCTACCTGATGGAACATATTTTTACTCCGTAGAAACACAGTCCCACACATTTTTGGGTTATGTGGAGCTGCAGAGATAATGCGAGCACTTCCGGATTTATCGAAAACCAATTTGAAATACCGATCGCTACAACTGGCGGTGCTTTTCTCATGTGTTTACTCGGGGTCCCTGGAAATTCAGGCTCAACAAGAGTGGGGGTATTCTCAATATTTTTTCAACCTATACGATATCAATAGTGCATATGCCGGTAATCATGGCAATCCAAGTATTGCTTTACGTGTGAGAAAGCAATGGCCGGGTATATCGGGAAGTCCCTCTTCACAATCTTTTTCGCTACACAAACCGTTGGGAAAACATCCTATCGGTGTGGGAATGAAAGTATTTCATGAGAGTATTGGAGCCCGCAATCACTGGGGCTTTAAATTAAACGCAGCATACAAACTTGCCCTCGAGAAAGGAACACTTTCAGCGGGTATTAGTGCTGGTCTCATACACGAAGCCCTCGATCTAAATCAATTAAACATTCGAGATTCAGATGATCTTGTTGGCGATCTCTCTTCGTGGCAGTCTACAGTCCCGAATCTTGATGTATCAATATTCTATAACACCACGAGGTTTTGGCTCGGAGCGGAATGCAGTAGGGTAAATCGATCAAAATTCAATTGGGCCGATGAATCATTGGCGCGATTGTATTATCAAATAAGCGCAACCTCCGGGATCATATACCAAATAGGCAAGGACGATCTTTTTCAGATCAGTGGATTGGTTCGGATGAGCGAAGGGCAAATCTGGCAATCAGAAGGAAATGTGGCCATTCTCTGGAACGACCTTTTTTGGTTGGGCAGTGGTTACAGATTTCCATATGGACCTGTGTTTTTCGCGGAATGGAACATTAGCACCCAACTTCGGCTTGGATATAGTTATGATATAGGACTAGGACCTCGCACTATAGCAATGGGTCCTGGTCATGAACTTTTTTTAGGATTTAACATTGAAGGAGATCAAAAAAAATCCATTCGCTTTTTCAATTAATAGAGATGCAAAAATTACTTGTCATATTCGTTTTGATTTTACATACTGAATTGTATGCTCAGGAAACTTGGACATTGGCACCCGCAACAAAAATCAATTCACCTGAAAATGAAATTGCATGCGGAATGTTCGAAGATCAAATCATATTTGCTGCAGATGGCGGACATGATTATCTGAATGACTATGAATGGAACAAAGGCAAGGTATTTCGATTGTACACAGCAGAGAGAGGAGCCACGTACGGAGAAATTCACTCCAAAAAGAGACTTTTCCCTATAGCAAGCGAGATTGAAGAAGGAACGGGGTTTTACGATTCTGCAGACAGCACCTTATATTTTTCAAGCACCAACAACTTCGGAGAGCAGAAGCCTCCCGGTATGAAAATATTTAGCTGCAATTGGGATGGAGAAAGTTGGACAGAACCGTTACTACTTCCGTTTTGCAACACAAGATGGGAATATATGCACCCATGGTATGATCCCATAGAAAATGTAATTGTATTTACTTCGAACATACCAGGTGGTGTTGGCGGCATGGATATTTGGTACAGTTTCAAAACGAAAAGCGGTTGGACAGAACCCTTTAATCCCGGACCGCAAGTGAACACCCCTAGAAACGAAGCTTTTCCTAGTATACACAAAGGAGATATTTATTTTGCAAGCAACGGTCGCGGAGGATGGGGCGGATACGATCTTTTCAAAACGCTCAAAAAGCAACAATGGAGCGCGGCTATTCAACTTGAGCCTCCATTCAATAGTACTGAAGATGATGTGATGCTATTTTATATTGACGATGAAAGTGGATTCCTTTCATCCAATAGGAAAGGTGGTGTGGGAGGCGACGATATATTTCACTTTAAAAGAGTTCCCAAAAAAACAGAAACAGGAAATTTCACCGGTGTACTGTATCTCAAAGATCAATCTGCTAAAAACACAGAAGTCAGAATTTACAACGAATTGTTGGAAGTTGCACTAGAAACCAATACTGGCAATTCCGGGATATTTCAAATGAACAATATGCCCTTAGGCAAACGTTTTGTTTTAAAAATACTAAGCGATGACATTTCTTCTTTCCGTGGCTCGGAGTTGCTCATTCGTGATGATAAAGGTCAAATAGTGATGCGTCTTAAAATGAATGAGAAAGGAACATTTGAGTTCGAATTGCTACCTTTTCGCTATGGCTCCTTTATTCCTCTCGTATTGGAAGATCCAAGTTTATTGTCCATTACACTTCAAGGAAAAGTGACCTCAACAACTGGGGATCCAATAAATAGTTTGGAATCAGTGATGATTGTAGATGACCATGGAATTCCAATTGCAGTGACTCGTGTAGAAAGCAATGGAGATTTTGTTTTTCCACAGGTCCGTCCAACGAATACATACAACTTTAGGCTTACCGATCAGAGCAAGGCCGATCAAATAGTACTTTTCGACCGATCGCGATCCATCACTCTGCCTCTATTGCAAGCTGAAGCTACATACAGACGATTTGAAAAAGATGAGGCAATTGAACTTGTAGATGAGCACAACAAAAAGATCAGCATTGCCCCTGAAGATGTTTTCGTAATAAATAGAATATACTTCGACTATCGCTCCAACACGCTCACAGCAGAGGCTCGAACGCAACTAGAGATTCTCGCCTCCATTCTAAAGGCTAATCCAAGGGCGCATATCGAAGTAATAAGTCACACTGATTCGCGAGGTTCGGCTGAACATAATAAAGTGCTTTCGCTGAAAAGAGCACAATCTGTTTCCAACTATCTAAACAAGCTTGGACTTAGTAGCGGCAAAATTTCTGTTAAAGGCATGGGTGAGTCGGATCCGATCATTGTTTGCAGTGAAAATGAAACCTGCGATGAATCGGATCATTCGCTAAACAGACGCACCGAAATTAGGATTGTAAATCAATAAATCTTGAAATTATCGGCATCCTTGAGCACTGGAAACTTCGTGCGGAAGGATTGCATTTCACTGAATGAAATTGTGCAGTGAACACTATTCGCATCTGAGCCTGCATCGGCCATTAATTCACCTTTATAGTCCAGGGCCAAGCTGTCGCCTGCATAATCGAATCCCATTCCATCTACCCCTACTCTATTCACTCCAAAGCAGTACGATTGATTTTCAATTGCTCTTGCAGGAAGTAAAGATCTCCATGCATGTTTTCGAGGTGATGGCCAGTTGGCCAAATAAATTAAGATATCGTAATGATGATTTTGTGATTCATCCAATGTGTTTCTGCTCCACACAGGAAAGCGCAAATCATAGCAAACCAATGGTCTAATTTTCCAGCCCTTCCATTCTACAATTAGATGCTGTGAACCCGGCGAATAGTGCTTATGCTCATCGGCCATTCTGAAAAGATGTCGCTTGTCATAGGACAATACAATACCATCAGGTTTTACAAAAAACAATCGGTTATAAAAGCAATCATTTTCATTTACAGATACACTACCTACAATTGCACAATTCAACTTCGCGGCCCACTTGCGCATAAAAACCAAGGTCGGCATATTTTCGTCTACCCTCTCCGAAATACTCGTATTCATCGAAAAACCTGAAGTAAACATTTCAGGTAAAATAATCAAATCAGTTTGGGGCTTGATGTCACCGAATAGATTTTCGAAATGCTGATAATTTGCTGAACTATTTTCCCAAATCAAATCACATTGGATAAGGGTTACTCTTAGATCATTTTGCATGGGTCTTGTCAATTTGTTTTAGTCTTTGAGCAGCTTCAAATAATATGTCATCTTCTTTGGCGAAACAAAAACGAAAAATCCCTTCATTTTTGTCACTTGGATAAAAAACGGAGAGCGGAATACAAGTAATTCCTAAATCAATGGTCCACTTTTTAGCGAGATCTACATCATTGTGATTTTGCCAATTATTGTATTTCATGAGTTGAAAATACGAGCCTGCCGATGGTTTTTTTTCAAATGGAGCCCCTTGCACGGCAGCCAGAAATAAGTCGCGTTTGCCTTGAAAAAATAAAGAGAGCCCATTGTAAACTTCTTCGTCAGTCATATACTCTGCTATGGCATGTTGCACGGGTGTACTGCACGAAAATACATTGTATTGGTGCACCTTTCTGAATTCTGACATGAGGTGCGCGGGTCCTACAACGTATCCCATCTTCCATCCCGTTGCGTGCAGCGTTTTTCCGAATGAATATACTATCAGACTGCGAGCAGCTAAGTCCTCAAAAAGCGCACAGCTCTGATGATTCAAGCCATCGAATACAATATGCTCGTATACCTCATCGCTCAAAACAATTATGTCAGTGTCGCTCACTAAAGCCTGAAGTGCGTGCATATCCTCTTTACTCCATATCGCAGCAGCGGGATTTTGAGGTGTGTTGATCACGATCATTCTCGTTCGAGAATTTATTTTTTCCTTCACTACTTCCCAATTTACGGAGTAGTCTGGATAATCCATTTCCACCCATATCACTTTACCACCACATATCTCAACAGCAGGGGCATAACAATCGTATGCAGGGGCAAAAACAATTACCTCATCACCTGGATGAATAAACGCCGTTATGGCAGTAAAAATAGCCTGTGTAGCTCCTGCGGTTATCGTTATTTCCGTGTTAGGATTATAGCTTGTCCCATACGATTTCTTCATTTTGGCGGAGAGCAACTCACGCAATGCAGGTACTCCGGGCATGGGTGCATACTGATTAAATCCTCGATACATATACTTTGATACTAGATCGATGAGTTTCGAGTCAATAGGAAATCCCGGGAATCCCTGACCCAAATTCACGGCATGGTGCTCAGCAGCCAAAAGACTCATAACACTAAAAATGGTTGTTCCGGTATTCGGCAGTTTTGAGCGCATAGCACTACTCGATTTTGGCATTTACTTTCTAATAAGTATTTGAAATCGTCGGAAAGATATAAGAAGCGGAAATTATTCGTGTAATAAAAGCTTGTGAATAAATATGAAACCACAGAAGCATTGTTCAAATTAAAAAAATAGGTATAACCCTGTAAATCATAACTTTAAATAACATAATACTGATTAATAATCGCTTTTACTTATTTTGGCAGTGCCAAAACCTTTTGTTCCTTAAACCACCACCTCCTATGAATTCATTTCTACGTTTATTCTGCATTGTTCTTTTTTCTTTTCATTTCAACAGTATTGCTCAAATAATTGGAACTCCTGTTTATTATGAACAATTTGCATCAGGCATTCCTGCTGGATGGACGAATGTGAGCGGATCAGGAATCAGTCATTGGGAATATCGCGGACCGAACACGGCTCCCAATATTTCCGTTGCATCAAGAGGATCATGTGGTGGAGGTTCAGTGCCCATTACCTCGCAAAGTCAATCGAATGGCTTTGTCATTTTTGATTCAAATTATTGGGATGACAATGATGGCGTTTGTGGTGGTTTAGGTACAGGACAAGACCCGGCTCCCCACGAAGCAATATTGACTACAGCATCTATTAATCTATCTGCTGTAGCTACTCCTGTGCTTACGTTTCAGCAATCATACAAAAACTATCAAGCAGTAAACAAAGTGGAGATTTCAGTAAATGGTGGCCCTTGGACAACATTACTAACTACTGCAGCATTAAACAGTCCTTCTTCAGAGTGGAAAACAATTAATATTACAGCTCAAGCTGCTAATCAAGCGGATGTTCGCATTCGCTTCGTTTTCACGGGTACTTATTACTGGTGGCAATTGGACGACATTGCAATCTATGCGCCAAGTTCAAACGATTTGCAGATTTCCAATCCGAAGTATACTTTGTACAATCCGACAGTGGATCCTTTTTTGGAAATGATGTATCACACCTATCCAACTGCCATGATCCCCAGTTTCAAGTTTGCCGCAACTGGTAGCAATGTTGGGGCCAACACTCAAACAGGAACTAGGCTTTACATCAATTTGACCCGTGGCCAAGAAGTCATTTATACTGGCCAAACAAGTGCAGTAAATATTGCGGCGGGTGCCAGCACGAATCTTGTTTTTGCTCCGAGTTTCAATTCACCGGCAGTCCCGGCAGACTATGTAATAGCATACAACGTGGATCAAACCCAATTAGATGCTACGCCACTGAATAATTTAGATACGCTCGATTACAGGATATCTCCTTATCAGCTCGGTCGAGATGAAGCAGAGATTGAAAGTGTTTTTGTTCCGGGTGTAGTTTATCAAGATGAGATTCACGAAATAGGCAACTCATTTGAAGTTCAATTGAACAATCGGAAATGCAACAGTATCTCAGTTGTATTAGGTGAAGGAACCCTGCCCGGAACTCCCATATATGCTAAGTTTTATGATATTAATCTTGTGTTATTGGGTCAATCGGAGACATACATTGTAAACGAAGCCGACATCAATTCACCCGGTGAAGAATTTGAAGTTGTACTTCCACTTATTGCACCGGTGCAGATGTACAACGATAGCATTTACATTGCCGTTATTGGACATCAGTATTCCGGTGGCGGTATCATGAGAGTTGCGCGCAGTGGGGCGTCTCCAGCCCAAACATCTATTGTGCGTTATCCCCAAAGCAATGGACTCTTTTACATGCTCACTACTCCTATGGTGCGCTTGGGAGTCTTTTTACTTGCCTCTACTCCGGGTTGCAACGATCCTGAGGCGATGAATTATAATCCATCGACCACAGTGAATGATGGCTCGTGTAGATATCCCGGTTGCACCGATGAGCTAGCCTGTAATTATGATCCAACGGCAAACTTTGAGGATGGAACCTGTGTAGATGCAGGTTGTACCGATCCTACTGCTTGCAATTTTGATCCTGCATCAGCTTGTTCAAACAATCAAATATGTATCTACACATGCACAGGATGTATAGATGAGACCGCATGCAACTACGATTCTGAAGCTACAACCGATGATGGCACGTGCGATTTTACTTGTTATGGATGCACCAACCCAACGGCATGTAACTTCGAGTCTACAGCTACCATTGAAGACAACACGTGCGATTTTACTTGTTATGGATGCACCAACCCAACGGCATGTAACTTCGAATTGACAGCCACCATTGAAGACAACACGTGCGATTTTACTTGTTATGGATGCACCAACCCAACGGCATGTAACTTCGAATCTTCAGCTACCATTGAAGATAATACATGCGATTTTTCGTGTTATGGATGTACTGATCCAACTGCGTGCAACTACGATGTGAATTATACCATCGAGAACGGGACATGCGATTTCTCATGTTACGGTTGTACTGACGTAATTGCCTGTAACTACGATCCAAGTGCCACCATAAATGACAACACGTGCACCTATCCAGGTTGTACCAATCCATTAGCGAGCAACTATGATGAGGCTGCTGGCTGCGATGATGGCTCTTGTGTAACAGCTCCTTGCCTTGGAGACCTTTCGGGTGATGGTCAAGTGAATGTTGAGGACTTGATATTATTTACAGGTTCGTATGGATGTCCTTCCGGTTGTCAGTTTGATATTACCGGAGATGACGAAGTTGACCTTTCCGACTTACTTGTATTTATAGGTCAATACGGAGGAACGTGCGATTAGAATTTGACTAACCTATCAATTCGAGTATTTTTTGTTCTACCTCTGGGCTGTCCCAGAAAGATTCTATATTCTCCATTTTCATGATGTTCGACATGATTTGTTGTTGTTTATCCCCATTAGCCAAAGCTTCATGATAAGGAATATCACTGAAGGTGACCTGAGAATATAGAGGTATCCATTTAGTCGGATGTAAAGAGGAAAATCTTGCTTCTATCTTTTTCTGAAGCAAAAAATACGGATCAGCAGTGAGATCGCGCATTTCAATGTAATTGCGCAAGGCTAGTTCGAGAATAGCGTCGGCATCAGGTTTTCTAATCTTCGAAAACTCTGGTAATGCAGTATCAAAATTGTCATTGTGTTTATCGAGAAGTGAACTGAGCACAGTGCAGTCTTCGAAACCGCAATTCATGCCTTGTCCGTAGAAGGGAACAATGGCATGACAAGCATCTCCAATAAGTCCAACATTACCCTTATGATTCCATGGAGAACATTTTACCATGACCAGACTTCCAGTTGGATTATTGAAAAAGTCGTCGGTCAACTCAGGCATCAGAGGCAAAGTACCCGGAAAATATTTTCCAAAGAAACTCTGTACAGATGCATTATCTGTGAGATTTTCAAAAGAATCTTTTCCCTCATAAGCCATGAACAAAGTGCACGTGAAGCTACCGTCCAGATTCGGAAGAGCAATCATCATGAATTCTCCGCGGGGCCAAATATGCAGGCAATCTTTTCGCAATTGATGAGAACCATCGGCATTAGAAGGGATTTCCAACTCCTTGTACCCGTGATTCAAATAGGTTTGAGAATAGTCGTACCGTTCCTTTTTTATGAGCCTTGTTCGCACTGCACTAAATGCCCCATCGGT
Organism: Flavobacteriales bacterium; assembly: GCA_034439875.1. Lineage (GTDB taxonomy): Bacteria > Bacteroidota > Bacteroidia > Flavobacteriales_D > Sanyastnellaceae > JAWXBG01. The sequence goes on along the minus strand of JAWXBG010000019.1, from coordinate 16,560 downwards.
TCCGAAAATACAATCGTACTGCCTTCGCACATTTTCACCTGTCTTCTCATTCACAAATTCTATTTCATTTGTATCAAGATCTATGTCCAGACAACGATGCTCAAAAAATAGATTTACAGAATCATGTCTATCTGCACATCCTACCAAAGTTTGATTGAGCAAACCACGACTTACACTATATATAGCCTGCCCATCTTTTCCATAAGGTTGGTATACTTCAGTACCGTCGAGGTTGTGCATCAAGCGCCCAAACATAGGCAATGCAACTTCGCGAATTTCGGCACCTAGTCCGGCACCTTCCAAGCCTTTCCAACCTCTATCACTCAAAGCGAGATTAATGCTTTTTCCCTGAATAATTTTTAACAATCTTATATCCGGACGTCTGTCGAAAACATCCACAGTATAACCTCTTTTTGCGAGGTATACAGCCCAAAGGCTACCCACGAGCCCTGCACCAACAATTGCTACTTTCTGATCCTTCATCGACTAGACTAAATTTTAAATTAAAATAACAAAGGAATTTACTAAACCAGTTTCATAGCCTGATCCAAATCAGCCAAAAGATCTCTTTCATCTTCAATTCCTACGCTGAGTCTTAACAAAGAATCGACTACTCCTGTTCTCTCTCTTTCAGCTTTTGGTATCGAAGCATGTGTCATGCTCGCCGGGTGTCCAATAATGGATTCCACTCCACCCAAAGATTCTGCTAGAGAAAAAACTTTGAGAGAGCGCGCAAACAAAGAAGCCATTTCAAAAGAATCACTTTTTAGAGAAAACGCGATCATTCCTCCAAAATCGCGCATTTGTCTCTTGGCCACCTCATGATTTGGATGATCCGAGAAACCTGGCCAATAAACCTTGTCCACCTTTGGATGACCCTTTAGAAAATGAGCCACTGCTTTTCCATTGCTACAATGTCTCTCCATACGCACATGAAGTGTTTTTAGGCCTCTCAAAACTAAAAAACTATCCATTGGACCGGGAACAGCACCACAAGAATTAGCAATAAAAGCCAAGGCATCGTAATATTCTTTGTTGTTAATGCAAAGAGCGCCCATCACGACATCACTGTGACCACCCAAATATTTTGTGGCACTATGAAGAACAATATCTACCCCCAAATCGAGAGGAGATTGAAGGAAAGGAGATGCAAAAGTATTATCCACTACAGTAATCAAATTGTTGGCTTTTGCCAAAGCGACATACTTCTCAATGTCAATGATTTTCATCATTGGATTGGTCGGAGTTTCGAGCCAAAGCATTTTTGTTGCAGGGTTGATAGATGCCTCCACGGAAGCTTCATCGTGCATATCAACGAAATGAAATTTGATTCCATATTTGGCAAAAACCTTGGTAAACATTCTATAAGATCCACCATAGAGGTCGTCGGTTGCAATTACTTCATCACCTGGATTTAGCATTTTAATCACTGCATCAGCCGCTCCCATACCACTGCTGAAGCACAAACCAAATTGAGCATTTTCAAGAGAAGCAAGACAGCCCTCTAAAGCAACTCTAGTGGGGTTTTTTCCGCGAGCATATGCATAACCCTTGTGTTCTCCGGGAGCCTCTTGAACGTAGGTGCTGGTTTGGTAAATCGGGGTCATAATTGCTCCCGTTGAAGGATCTGGATGCTGACCGGCATGAATTGCCCTTGTAGCAAAATGATTATCTTTTGAATTCATTGGGCAAATATGCGCAAGGAATCAGGTTTAACCCAGAATCCGCATTGGAAATCTATTGCGGCGCTAACCCCCTTTGATATCAAGCACTTTCTCGATTTTTATTCTTGATGTTTGAATATACCCCCTCAAATAATCCCGCATTGCGCATTGGAAGTGTCTTTAGGTTAATGCGCTGCGGGATTCTCGAATCTACACGATGGAGCAAAGTAATAGTTCGACCTATGAATTCCGATAGCTCCAGCGCGTGATTCGGGATAATACCAATTCTGCACAATAAATAGTCCATGCTGCATTGCGCATTGGAAGTTTTTCTTGGGCAATGCAGGGTGGGCTATATCTGAAGAAGAATTGGTATAACTTCCAAATAGTACTTTTAAATGTGCTCGAATTCCCCAGAATATCGATAAAAGGAATTACTGAGGTTCAGGCTCTGTATTGCCCTCAGATTGCTTGATTAGAGCAGTCCTCGCAAACCATCGCGGCAAAATAAAGGCACCCATAAAGAGATAGGGGAAATAAGTGAGCATTCTCCAGACGATAGCAATGACGGCAAGCAGACCAGCCGGAACAAGATAATCGAAGAATTTTGAAAGGGCTATTTCGGCTATCCCGCTACCTCCTGGAGTAGGTGAAATGAGCATGATCACCCACATCACTAATTGACGACCATAAACCAAAAGCTGGCTGAAATTCCAGTCTTTTACGAAGGCCATAATGATGAAATTCAAAGTAAAAAATCGAGCCGTCCAACTGATCATAGTAGCAGAAAATGCCTTTATCCAATACATCAAAGGTTGACCTTTGAGTTCTTTGCTCGAAATAATTATTTCATCGCCCATTTTCGTAGCTTTCTTCCTGAACCTCTTTAATGGTTTAATGGACGTTATTCTTTGTAATGTTCGCTTAAACCAGTGAGGTTTCCATACCACGCCGATAAGAATGATGCTTGTGAGGAAAACGATAAAGAAATATCCGATGTAGAATAATACTTTTATACTTGATGTTCCGAATGATTCGGAAATTTGCACTTCGGGAAACAATGAAGCGCTACCAATGAGAATGAAGACAATCGGAACCATGACGATATAAAAAATTTCGTCGAGCATTGCTGTCACAAAGGTTATGGCTGTTGCTTTTCCCAGATTAATTCCCTCACGGTGAATAATAAACATAGCCACTCCTGATCCACCCACTACGCTCGGCGTCATAGCACTAGCAAATTCCCACAACATGATTACTTCGAAACTGGCTTTCCAGGAGAGCTTTCCGCCTGTTAATATTCTAATGCGATAGATATAACCCAAATCTCTGATTACGACCATTACCAACGCCCCGAGCAATGCTAAAAAGGCGGCCTTGTCCCATTCAAAATCGCCCAAGATCTGACGGCTCGATTTCATAATATACGCACCATGCATGGCCGGAACAAACTCAGCTTCATCGCTTCTATCCACCTGCCCGTTGGCGTTTGAATCTACCCAATTATGCGTACCAGATTCACCTTCATTGGCCAAAACAAAATTATAAGTATTGAGGTGATGCACGAGAATGTAAATCGCAGCAGCAAGACCAAGAACCACCGGAATCATGATTCTTTTCCAATTAAACTTCTTTTTGAGGTCCTGCTCCTCGGTTACCGACATAGAGGGGTTTGGTTTTTACAAATATAGGCGCTCAGTTAAGAAAACATGAGTTTCCTAATTGCCAATTTATCCAAGTAAAATTGTTAGAAGCGATGAGTATACCTTCAAATATTACAAATGCATTTGATGCCTCTAATCGCTATGGATATTTCGGCAGATGTGATCCAAAAACACCTCTAAAATTATTGGAGAACAGTCAAATAGGCGCATCTAGAGCCAAACTTTGGTGCCTTCGGAACAATTGGCACAGATATCAATTTCCTTTCTCGAACTAAACAGTGCTCTGCGAAATTCTCTATACACATCTCCATTCCAAATTTCTTTGAATGGAGTAACCTTTAAATCACCCAATTGATGGTTCGCATCTTTATCAAAACAACATGGAACCACTAGTCCATTCCACGTAACAACACATCCGCTCCACATGCGCCAACAATGATTGTCGAGGCTGTTTTTGACCACGTAAGTACCATCATCATTCTTTCTATAACGGGCAAATTTTTCATTCGTTGGAATAAGAGGATTGCCATTTTTGTACTCATATACCTGAGCAGATTTATATCGTACCTCATCAACGCCTAATTCCTTCGCCAACTTCTTCACTTCGTCCACTTGATGTTCGTTGGGTTGAACCACGAGAAACTGAAATATGACATGAGGTGTATTCGAACCAAGTTCACGTTTTGCCGCAATAATGTTCTTCGTTCCTTCTAATACCTTTTCTAGTTTGCCATGTACCCTATATTGTTCATAGACCTCTTGAGTAGTGCCATCAATAGAAATAATTAACCGATGAAGCCCGGATTGAACTGTTTTCTGAGCACTTTCAGGATTTAGAAAGTGCGCATTTGTACTCGTAGATGTGTACACCCCCTTTGAAACTGCATGTGAAACCATTTCAAGAAACTGAGGATGTATGAAAGGTTCTCCCTGAAAATAAAAGTTGATGTAAGTAAGCTCAGGCAAAAAATCGGAAAGCCATGTTTGAAAATTGCGGGTTTTAATATTGCCCGTCTCGCGAGTGAAAGCCTTTAATCCACTAGGACACTCGGGACATCCTAAGTTGCAAGCAGTAGTAGGTTCAACCGAAATACTAACAGGCATGGCATTGTGAAAAGTACGTCCACTCAGACGAGAAGCATAAAAACCGAAATACAACTTTGTCGCATTCCAAACCTTTCTACCTGTAAGTAATGATAGATATCTTATATTGTCCTTCCAATTCACTTCGCGAAGATAACACACGGATGTCGGCACTGACCAAAGACATACAGCATCACAATTTTTTGACAATTTCGCCAATTCAAATGATCTAATACCGTTCAGGTATACCTTTCACGTATTTGTAATAGTCCAATTTCGTTTCACTCCATTAGGCTATACCGGCCACTCTAACGGTATTTTCCACTTCAAGCATGCAAGATCCTACATTTGATTACCCTCAAGATACTTCAATGCGCAATGCGGGATAAAATAGTTTGGACTATTGTATAAGCAGAATTGGTATAATTTCCCATATTCGCAGACTATGAAAACATTGCTAGCGCTTTTATCACTTTTATTCTCGATTCAATTAGATGCTCAAATAAAAGTATCGGGCCGTGCTGTAGATTCTGAGACCGGCGAGCCATTGGCATTTGTGGCCATTGCTGCAGAAGTATCGGATAGAGGAACGTATTCCGACATCGATGGCAGATTTGAAGTCGTTGTAGATGCGCAAGAATCGGTTGTGTTCAATTATATTGGTTATGAAACATACCGTCGCTCTTTTGATATTGAAATTTCTGATGTCATTATAGGCCTCAAAAGAAAAAGCTATGTACTCAATGAAGTTGTAATTCGACCGGGGGTAAACCCTGCGGAACGCATTATCAAAAAAGCGATTGACAACAAAAACCTGAATGATCCTGAGGGCGAAGAGTCTTTTTCATACGACAGTTACAACAAGCTCATTTTCACCGCAGAATTAGACACTGCGAAATACAACGATCCAATTGAGTACAATTCCCTTGATTCATCGAACCGCGAGATGGTCGACTTTTTAAAAGCTCAGCACATCTTTATGATGGAAAGTGCGAGCAAGCGAAAATTCATGCCACCCAATAGAAGCGAAGAAACCATTATAGCTACAAGGGTATCTGGTCTTAAAAATCCGGAATTCGCTTTGTTGGGCACTCAACTCCAATCTTTCTCTTTTTATGGCGAAACAGTGAACATACTTGACGTTAGCTATCTGAGTCCCCTAGCGAAAGGTAGCTACAATAAATATTTGTTTATCCTCGAGGATACAACCTATATCAATGAAGATACAGTATTTACCATTTCATACAGAGCTAGAAAAAATAAAAACTTTGATGCCATGAAAGGGCAGTTGTTCATCAACACGGATGGGTATGCTTTACAGAACGTAATTGCACAACCGGGTGATTCTTCATCCTTTAGCATCAAAATTCAGCAGATGTATGAGAAGGTGGACGACAAAAAATGGTTTCCGGTACAGTTGAATACTTTTTTGTCAATGCCCTTTGCCAAGATCAATGATTTTCCAATAGCGGGAATTGGACGTTCCTACTTGAAAAACATTAAAATAGGTGAAGAAATGAGAGCCAAGGATTTTACTCCTGTCACGCTTCAGATGTCGAAAGAAGCGCTTAACCAGCCGGATTCTTTGTGGAATATTTATCGCACCACCATATTGGACGATCGTGAAGTAAGAACGTATGAGATGATTGATAGCTTAGGGGAAGCAGAAAATTTCGATCGCATACTTCAAATCTCGAAAATTTTGAGTGAAGGAATGATACCTATGGGGCCTGTAAATTTTGACCTAAAGAGGTTCATTCGATACAACGATTACGAGGGATTAAGACTCGGTGCTGGTTTAGCCACAAACGACAAAGTTTCTAAGACCTTTGTTTTGTCGGGGTATTACGCCTATGGTTTTCGCGACACGCACTCGAAATACGGTGGAAATCTTCGCACACATTTGTATAAAAAACGCAATGTCTGGACTGACCTCTTCTACGAAAATGATGTACACGAAACGGGAGGAAACCAAATCAATCGAGACGATCTTTCGAGAATGAGCAATTACTATCAATACATGGTGAATCGCATGGATCGCTATGAAAAAATTGGTTTCAGATTCAATGGACGATTAATTTCAAATCTTACAGGAACTTTTTTTGCTGAAAACGCTTTTACAAAAATGTTCAATGGATATAGCCACGAATATATTGATAATGAACTGGCTTCACTTTCTCGAAACTCGTTTTTAACTCTTACCACCGGAGTGCTTTTGCGATATGCTCCGGGCGAAAAACTAGCTCGCATGGGAAACAAAGAAATTCGCTTGGGCGGACGTTGGCCCATAGTTTGGGCTCGCTATTCAAGAGGCTTTTCCAATATATACAAGGGAGAGATAGAATACCAACGCATTGATTTTGCCACCGAAAAAACGTTTAAAATAAAGAACATTGGTCACCTCACTTTTCGCGTAAATGCCGGTCTCACTCCTGATAATTTGCCTTTAACACTTCTTTACAATGCCCAGGGCTCGAACAACACCAACTACGACAACAATAAGTACCTCGGAATAGCATCACCTTTTACATTTGAAACGATGCACGTGAATGAGTTTATGCATTCACGCTTTGTGGGTGTGCATGTGAGGCATAATTTCAAACACCTTTTATACAAGGGTAAAACATTCAGACCGGAAATTATCTTGGTACACAATATGATGTGGGGAAAGATGGAATTTGCCGATAAACACCAGGCAAATTTCAAAGAAGCGCGGAAAGGCTATGTCGAAAGCGGTCTACAGGTAGATAAATTGATCAATCTCAATTACTCTGCCTTTGGATTAGGTGTTTTTTACAGATATGGAAACTACGCACACGAAAAACCCGTTGACAACATAACAGCCAAACTCAGTCTATCCATTGCGTTTTAAATATTCTCCTTGATAGAAAATGATCAAATCTTAGATCAGTTCGACGATCTGAATCGAAAACCTAAAGAACATTGGTTTTGGCAGATCCTTCCTGCATTGATATTTGTGATCGGTATATTTATGACTTGGATGAGTGTGCCGGGAGCTACTACTCTTTTGCTGGCTGCAGCCTCATTTGCCGTTATACGATTGACTATTCGCTTTTTTAGACAACAACGAGTGCTATTCGAGTGGTTTTATTACTTAGGCAATGTTTCATTGATGATAGCCATATCACTTTCTATACTTCACATCGCTCCACTCGATTTTAAGAGCCTTGGACCGGCAATGATTTTATTTGCTCTTGGAATCCTAAGCGCGGGGCAGCGCAAAAACTAGATTTTGAGCCAATTCGCCCTAGCCATTTCTAGGGTTAAGGTTTCGCTATCCTGCCTTTCCTCGGCCAATAATGTCGATATTTGGACCTTAAAGAACCTGTATACATGAGAATTTTTACAACGCTCACCGCAGTTCTGTGCTGCACCATTTCTATTGTTGCTCAAAAAGTTGATCTCCCTGTCGGGTTTTCACAACGAGAAAAAGAACAACTTCTCCAAGGTGATTTTGTAATCTCCGGAAATCGAGGCATCGAGACACCACCACCTTATGAAAGTTTAAGGGCAATGGCAGAATGGGAAGAAATACAAGCCCTCACCATTTCGTGGACCTCATACCCCGGAATTTTAAAGCAGATAGTTCGTGAGGCTAAAACCGAAACACGCGTTATTATATTGAGCGAAAATGTTTCGTCTACCGAAAATTACTTAATGGGCAGTGAAGCAGGTGGTCCACTCGACAACATGGACAATGTGACTATTCTTGATTCCAACTTCGACAGTGTATGGATAAGAGATTATGCCGGAAATCCAGTTTATGGAAATGAAGTAGACAACTTAGTAATGGTAGACTGGATTTACAACCGACCAAATCGCCCGAATGACGATGCCTCGCCCGAATATATTGCTGATGAATTGGGAATAGAATTATATACCATTACAGAAGCTCCAGCAGATTTGGTGAACACAGGTGGCAACTTTATGAGTGATGGATTTGGAACTGCTTTCGCATCTGAATTGATTTTAGATGAAAATGATGCTAATAACCCTTATGACGTTACATCAAAAACAGCAGAAGAGATAGATCAGATACTTTCTGACTACATGGGCATTGATCGTTACATAAAAATGGAGACACTTCCATACGACGATATACATCACATCGACATGCACATGAAGTTGTTGGATGAAGAAACCCTGCTTGTAGGTCAATTTCCGGAAGGCGAAAGCGATGGTCCGCAATTGAATGCCAATATAGAGTATGTGTTGAGCAATTTCAATTCCAAGTGGGGAACACCCTATAAAATCATTTGGATGCCGATGGTTCCAAATGGTCAAGGCGAATATGCACCTGACGCATATTACAGAACCTTCACCAATGCTGTATTCGTGAACAAAAAAGTACTGCTACCAACCTACAATACCTCTTATGACCCTCAAGGAATTTCTATTTGGGAAGAGGCACTTCCAGGTTATGAAATTGTAGGTATCGATTGCGACAACAATCCTGAAGTAATCATTGCAGCGAGTGGAGCCATTCACTGCATTACGCACGCCGTAGGAGTTGAAGATCCATTGCTCATCAGCCATCAACCACTTCCCGATACGGAAGACAATGTAAATGGGTACACTGTAAATGCATACATGAATCACCGCGATGGTGTTGCTAACGGAACGCTCTATTGGAAAACAGTTATTGATGCGGATTATACAATGGTAAGTATGAGTGATGCCGGCTCCAACATTTGGACCGCCAACATCCCAGCCCAAGAATGGGGCACCACAGTTTATTACTATGTGCGTGGTGAAGCCAACACAGGTAAAGTACAAGTCCGTCCAATGCCTGCTCCGGAGGGCTACTGGTCATTTGATGTTCTTGGAGAGATCATTTCAGTTGACAATACATTAAACTTCGATTTTGGAAAGGTATATCCCAATCCTGCCAATGCCATGACTGTGGTTCCGGTATTATTCGAAGATCCGGCACAGGGAAGCATTTATCTTTTGGATATTCTTGGTCAGAAAGTCTTCACTATTTATCAAGGCGAGTTTTCGCAGGGTGAAAAGAAACACTTCTTCGATGCGCGCAATGTTGTTCCCGGTTTATACAATATCACTATCGAAACGGAATCAGGAAGAGTTTCACAAAAACTAATTGTGAGATAATCAGAATTTTTATCAACTGGATAACAATTGCATTGAAGCCAGAATCTGCATTGGAAATCTATTGCCGTACTAACCTTTTTTGATATCATGCACTTTCTCGATTTTTATTGCTGAGGGAACCTCTAAAAACCTCTTTCACGTTTCGACCAAATTTGAAATGATGACAAAGATGTTTAAATTCTTTCGGGCCAAACCCCGCGAAACAACCTTAAGAAATACAAGGGAAGCAGATCGCGGGATGCTCAAATCTAAGTGGTAATAAACACCTAGTAAATCGACAAGTTTGTATTGATTGTTACCGCTTAAAACCGTCAAAATTGCTGTTATAGTCCAATGGAGTGAAGCGGAATGGGACTATTAAACCCAGAATCCGCATTGAAAGTCGCGATGAAGCGCTAATGCCATTTATCCCGCATTACGCAATAGGGCAATTTTTGTAGAATGCGTGCGGGATTCTCAAATCTAAGCGATAGAATACGGCATTCATCGGCAAAATTAGGGTGCAATTTTTCTATCATTTGATTTGGGTTTATGTAACTGTAATCTCGGCTCAGTGGAGACAACAGCTACTATAACGGTATTTACCACTTCATGTATGCAAGATGCTGCGGCGTATTGCCCAAAAAAAACTTCCAATGCGCAATGCAGCATGAACTATTTATTGTGCAGAATTGGTATTATCCCGAATCACGCGATGGAGATTTCGGAATTCAGAGGTCGAACTATTACTTTGCTCCATCGTGTAGATTCGAGAATCCCGCAGCGCAATAACCTCAAGACACTTCCAATGCGCAATGTGGGATTATTTGATGGTGTATATTCATACACCAAGAATGAAAATCGAGAAAGTGCTTGATATCGAAGGGGGTTAGTGCTGCAATAGATTTCCAATGCGGATTCTGGGTTGAACAACCATCACGAGTCTCGCTCGTGGAAGAAATATTCCAAAAAAAAACCACCTTTCAGTGGTTTTTTTATTGATGCCGATTTCTGGAGAATGAAACCGGCTATAGGGTTCTTTCGTTAATCAACGTTGTCGTGTAGGAAAGGGTTGTCTCTGAGCTCAGTCTTTTTCTGGCCATTCTCATCCGTCGTTTCAGTAAGCGAAAATCTCGACACCTGACTTTCTGCGCTTCTATTAGAGTTTTCCAGAGAAATCCTTCTTCTAACAAATGCAGGTTCAGATTCCAGATCGTTGATACCGTTAGGGGTTTTCATCTTGTGGGTAAACTCTCTGATGCGCATTTCACGATCCTTATTCCTTGCCATCAATTCTGTGCGCGATGGCCGATCGGTGGCTTTTAAATCTTCGCGAATGGGAAGCGTGTCAGACGGAATTTGTTGAACCGGAGATTCATCTTCCAACTTATAATAAGTTGGTTTTTCATCCGCACTCACAGCTTCAACATTGTACTTTAAGTTGCTGATGTCTGGGATTTCTTCAGTTTCCTCTTCTGATTCGAACAGAGAATGCTGCTGAAGATTTTCCTCGAACTTATTTTCTACAGGCAAATCAAATTCGACTTCTTGAGCTTTTTCTATTGTAAAAAGAAATGGCTCCGAAGAGTCCACTACAGGTACTTCTTCAATAGCGCTTGGTTGCTCTTCTTTAGTTGGAGTTGCGGGTTGTGTTGGTTTCTCCACTTTCTGCGTCACTTCGGCAGCTTGCGTTTCGAGCCACATTTTCTTTTGTTCGGCAGGAGCCTGTGGAAGAACTTCATCTACAGTTTTTGCTGCAAATCCGGTAGCAATAACTGTTACACAGATATCGTCGCCTAAGGTATCGTCTGAACCATAACCCCAAATCACTTCAGCGCTTTGACCGGCTTGATTTTGGATATGATCTGTAATTTCCGCTATTTCATCCATCAACAATTCATCCGTTCCGAAAGTAACATTCAGAAGGATAAAGTTTGCACCGTGTATATCGTTGTCGTTGAGCAATGGAGACTCCAAAGCGATTTGGACAGCTCGTTGAGCACGACCTTCACCACTAGCGCGACCGCTACCCATTATAGCTACGCCGCTTTCTCGCATTACTGTTTTCACGTCGTTCATATCCACGTTCACAGTACCCGTAAGAGTTATTACTTCAGCAATTCCTTTTGCGGCAGTGCAAAGCACTTCATCCGCATGACTGAATGCTTGTTTTAGAGTAAGATTGCCATATAGTTCGCGCAACTTATCATTGCGAATAATGAGCAAAGTATCAACAGCATCGCGCATCTCTCTTATCCCTTGTTCGGCCTGTACATTGCGTTTTTTGCCTTCGAATAGAAAAGGAACAGTAATGATACCTACCGTGAGCATGCCTCTTTCTTTGGCCGCACGCGCAATCACGGGAGCTGCGCCTGTGCCGGTACCTCCGCCCATTCCGGCTGTTACAAACACCATGTTCGTATTGTTCGAAATAAGGCCCATCACATCCTCGAGGTTCTCGATGGCTGCATTTCGACCCACTTCCGGTATCGATCCTGCACCACGTCCTTCAGTAAGGGTAGAACCCAACTGGATTCTATGAGGCACAGGGCTCATATCTAAAGCTTGAGCATCCGTGTTGCAGACAATAAAGTCAACTCCTTTGATTCCCTGTTCATACATGTAGTTGACAGCGTTTGATCCGCCGCCACCAACACCGATTACTTTGATCATCGAGGAATTATCCTTCGGAAGGTTAAAGCGAAGAGAGTTCTCTAACATGGTTCGGTTCGATTTTACTTAAACTTATTGCTGGCTTGAACAAAGGTTCTCAGACCCGATGTTTTGAAACGCCTAAGAAAACACGAAGCAGACCCAAAGTTGATTGCATCTTTTCAAAAAAGTAAACTAAGCTTTGTTAGTAACGTACCCTTTTTTGATGGTCGCCATAATGCCCGTCAATTGTGACAATATCCCTACATTTGCAACTATGGCAGGGGTATTTCAACAACTGATGGAAGCAAAAATGCAAGGGCAGAAATGGCTAGCCGTTTTACTGGACCCCGATCATTTAGCCGATCGCGAGCAACTCGACAAACATTTAGAGTTGATCCATTATACAGAAGTAAATATGATTCTTGTGGGTGGAAGCCTTCTGGTTGAAGATCATTTTCACGAATCCATTGCTTACATAAAATCCAAAACACCTCTTCCTGTTGTTATTTTCCCGGGAGGAGTTCAGCAGATTTCGGGAGAAGCTGACGCCATTTTATTCTTGTCGTTGATTTCCGGAAGAAATGCAGAGTTGTTGATAGGTCAACATGTTTTGGCGGCCCCTTCCATTCGAAGAAAAAAACTAGAGTCCATTTCCACCGGATACATGCTGATAGATTGTGGAAGGGCTACAACAGCATCATACATAAGTGGCACCTTGCCTATGCCGTACAACAAACCTGAAATTGCAGCCGTTACCGCTATGGCCGGCGAAATGTTGGGTTTAAGTTGCATGTATTTGGATGGAGGAAGTGGTGCAGCAAAACCAGTTTCTGAGGAGATGATAGAGGCCGTGCGAAAATCTGTGAACACACCTTTAATTGTAGGAGGCGGAATACGCACCGGCGAAGAAGCCGAAAGAGCATGGCAATCTGGAGCCGATGTGGTAGTAATTGGAACCGCGTTCGAGCAAAGTTCCGAAGTCTTGATAGGAATTGGTGAAGCCAAGAAAAGTTTGAAGAGATAGATCTTTTTTCAACCACCGAAGTTTTCAATTGTTTCCACATTTGTTCCAAGCACAGGTCAAATTTTTTGGGCGTGCCCCCGCTATTAGCGTCAACGCTCTCATCCTCCCTCAGACCAGTGGGGTCGGGCTATCCGCTCCAAGCCTCGCTCCTCGTGGCCTCGTATCTTCGGGCTTTCCGCTGCTATCCCTCACGCAAATACCACACACCACTGTATTTTCAATCTTGTATATGTCACCAGCCGTAAGGGTTTCATGAGCTTCAATTACTCAAAAGCAATAGTGCGGCGTCCGCTTGGCGAATTGCGTGCCCCTAAATAGGTTAATCTATTTTAGGCATCGAATGATAAGAACGATCAACATATTTCTGGCACACATATACCCATATCTTATATCCATCAAAACTCTACCGTAATACTTCCCATCACATTTCTCCCCGCCTGAGGATAATAGAAATTTTCAGTTACAGGATTCCCGAAAATGTATGAGTATGTATAGCCATTTGATACATATTGTTTGTTCAGTGTATTCATCAACCAAAGCGAAAATTCGATTTTATTTTTTTCAAATAAGCGAGCAGAGTATGTAGCCATTAAATCCACCACTGTGTAATCGGTAATCATTTTATTAGCATTGGAGGTGTTATCAAGGTATTGTTTTCCCACATGTTTCAACAGAAAACCAAAACTCAATTTGCGCACATTAACATCACCGATATCTAAAATGCCGATGTGGTATTGAGCTTGCAAAGAAGCTATAACCTGAGGTGAAAATGAGATGTCGGTATTCTCAAAACGCTCGTATACTTCCGATAGACCATTGGTGTAGTCGTAAGTCACCTGATTGAATCCGCCTATTTGGTTTTGACTAAAAGTCAGATTACCCGAAATCGAATATCTCCTCTTGTGTTCATACATTGCTTCCAACTCCAATCCGGCTCTGTAACTTCTTGGAACATTCATTCGGATAGGACTACCCACATCATTCAAGGCTCCAGTAAGAACCAATTGATCTTTGTATTGCATCCAATACAAATTGGCATTGTAATAAATACCTTTTTTCGTCATTCGAATACCTCCCTCAAAATCGATCATAGACTCCGGTTTGGGCATTACCCCGTTTGGTAAGTCCACATAATCGGTTCGAGCTGGTTCTCTATTCGCCACAGAAGCACTAACATAAAGCAGATGTCTTCTGCTCGTTTTGAATGTGAATCCGACTTTTGGATTCAAGAAGAATAAATCATCTTGTATGTCGTAATTCCGGAGATCTACATCCAATCCTTTTGTTTTGTAACCTACCGCTCTTGCTTGCACATCCACAAACAATGCGGCTCTATCTGCAAATTTCAATACACCCTTCAGGAATGCCGAAAGGTCTGATTTGTGGCTATTTCCGGAGTAAAATTCATAGCCGGGATCTATTTGATTTGAATATTGTATCCAATTAATTTTCCCGAAATGTTCTCCATCGTAAAACCCGGAATTCAATCCAAGTGTTAACTCATATCTTCGTTCAGACCTCCAATCGTTGAAATTGAGACTAGCATTTGCCCCATAATAATGATTACTCAACCAACGCTGACGAACCAAATCCGTGCGATCGATCTGAGCAATCACATCCAGCAGAAAATTACCGTTACCATCGCCAATGCTATCTCCGCCATCGGTTAATAACGGATTGTAATAAAAGCTAAGATCCGGTTGCAAGAAGTTTCCTGCAAAACCGTTCGAAATTAAATTACCACCACTATCTAAACCGTCACTAAATACAGAATCGCGCGCAATGGGAATGGCACTGAGTCCGTATGAATCCATAGACTCATCTTGTCGAAATTGCTCGAAGTATCCAAAACCACGCGTATAAAATGTAGTGAATTTTACCCAAACACCGCCAGCCAATTCTCTGACAACATGCATCTGGTAGTGATTCTGAGTATAATCATCCACCTCATCTTCGTAGAGATAATAATTATACGTCCTTCCAGCATTTAAGAGATTTTGCAATTGAGCATCCGAGTATCCTTCATTTCCGGCATGGGTCAACATACCTTCTACGTCACCAGTCAACCGCGACTGAGGAACGCCATACCACGATTGATAAGTGCGTTCGTGTCCACCCATTGTCAATAGACGCACTGTAGTTTTCGGTGTTTTGTAAGTTCCCGAAAGATGGAACGATTTCAGATTCGATTCAGCACGATCCATGTATCCGTCGGATGAAATACGTGAGAGACGACCTTCCATTGTCCAACGGTCATTAATAAGTCCAGTGCCGAACTGCACGTTATTTTTCATGGTACTAAAAGATCCAAAACCATTGGTGATTCTGGCAAAGGGATTAGGCGACAATTCTTCAGTATCTATAGCTACCGAAGCACCGAAGGCTCCTGTTCCATTTGTGGAGGCACCAACACCCCGTTGTATAGAAATGCGATCGGCGCTCGAACCCAAATCCGGTAAATCCACCCAATAGACTTGCTGTGATTCTGGATCATTCAGCGCCACACCGTTGATCGTAACATTGATTCTCGAACCATCGCTGCCCCGAA
Organism: Flavobacteriales bacterium; assembly: GCA_034439875.1. GTDB lineage: Bacteria > Bacteroidota > Bacteroidia > Flavobacteriales_D > Sanyastnellaceae > JAWXBG01. The sequence continues at coordinate 810 of JAWXBG010000019.1, read as the reverse complement.
TCCACATTCCCGTATACCCTACTCCATTTCCTGCATCACTGGTAGTAACCAAAGAAGGCTGAGCGCGCAGCAAATAGGGCATGTCTTGTCCATTATTTAGAAGTTTCACATCATCCCCACTGAGTATATTCATGGGTGAAGGTTGACTACCGTTCCGCTCTGTGATAATTTCAATTAACACTCCTTCTGTGATATAATAGTCAGAGGTTTCCTTTAAGATTCGACTTTCACCTTCTACCACATATTTAGCACTGCGCAGTACAATACCTATGTCCGAATTTTTAGATTGTGTAATTGGATTTGAATCAACCAATACATCCACGAAGGTTTTGGAATAACCCGAAAGCTCAGCAGATAAAAGATGTTTGCCCAATTGAATATTCAGAAGTACAAACAAACCTTCATCATCAGTGCGCGCAGTAATACCAGAACACGACACATTAACTCCTGTGAGGGGATTACCCTGTTCATCGGTCACATGCCCCTGAATATTTTGTTGACAGCTTGCACATATTGAGAGTACGGAAAACAAAAAAGCCATGAATATTTTCATGTATCAAAAAATTTAAAACATTGATAACATGGAAAAATCCAGAGGCAGACTTTTCCGTGAATAAAACATTCACACTTCACTTCCTCAGCAGCATTGCCCGCTCAGGTTCAAAGGGTATCATCTCAGTCTCGACCATGTCGAAACACCCCTGTGAGATGGTGCAAAGTTAGCGAGGTTTTCATTTGGAAAGATTGTTTTTTTCAGCAGGAGCTATTATGTAGTAGTCAATAGGCAGTATGTAGCGGTGAGCAGTATGT
>JAWXBG010000018.1:0-6154 GCA_034439875.1 Flavobacteriales bacterium | reverse complement strand
TCGGGTTTCCAACTACTACCAAAGAAAAGCCCTTGCTTTTGTGGTGATTATTCTGAATCCAAGCTCCCTAGGAGCGACATCTTACTATATCTCTCTCTCTCGCGCTCCCAAAAGCTCGCTCGCGTAGCGGGCGCCTTGCCATCCAACACATTGGAGGATGTCGCTCCAATGGAGCTTGGTGATTTTACCAATTCTGCTTATAAAACAGCCCATCCTGCATTGCACATTGGATGCCTGCTTTGGGTATTGCGCTGCAGGATCTTACGTGCATTCAGTGGTAAATGCCGTTGGAGATGCTGCGATAGACCAATAAAGTGAAATGGTATTGGACTCTTACAGATACCTATACTGTGTTATGAATCTTTTGTCGAAACATAAAACATGTTTTTAGAGGTTCCCTTTTATACATTTGCACCTCACTTATCGAGATAGACGGAGGGAATAGGCCCTATGATGTCTTGGCAACCCAGGTAATGCCGGGTGCCAAATCCTTCTCGGCTCAGCCGAGACAGATGAGTAAGACCGATTTTCGGTATTATTCCCTAGTCTTATCGAAGTGTTATCCTGTCAAAGGCAGGATCTTATATTTTTTGATATGACATTGAAAGAACTTGCCACGAAAAAAATCCTCATCCTCGATGGAGCAATGGGGACCATGATCCAGCGATATCGACTGGAAGAAAACGATTATCGAGGTGTGCGATTTGCCGATCATTCACATTTGGTTAAAGGCAACAACGATCTGCTTTGCCTCACTCGTCCCGATATCATTACCAATATTCACCTGCAATATCTTCAAGCCGGTGCCGACATTGTAGAAACCAACACCTTCAATGCACAGCGCATTTCCATGGCAGATTATCACATGGAAGATCTGTCGTACGAAATAAATCTGGAGGCTGCAAAATGCGCCAAAGAGGCTATTCGACAATTCAACGAATCAGAAAAAGCCAATGATCGAAGCCTGCGTCCTGTTTTTGTTGCCGGAGCCATTGGTCCTACCAACCGCACTGCTTCTTTGTCGCCTGATGTGAACGATCCTGGATTCAGAGCTGTTACCTTCGATGAGCTCGCCTCTGCCTATAAAGAACAGATTAAAGGTCTGCTCGATGGTGGTGTGGATATTATTCTAATTGAAACAATCTTCGATACACTCAATGCGAAAGCCGCCATTTATGCCGTTATGGAAACATACGAAGAGCGAAATTACACCGCAGAAACAGCCCCTCCATTAATGGTTTCTGGCACTATCACCGATGCCTCTGGAAGAACATTGTCGGGACAGACTCCCCTAGCCTTCTATATTTCAATGTCGCACGCACCGCTATTCTCCATCGGTTTCAATTGCGCCTTAGGTGCAGAACAACTCATGGCTCATGTGGAAGTGCTTAGCGACCATGCCTCATGCCTCGTGAGTGCTTATCCAAATGCAGGTTTACCCAATCAAATGGGGCATTACGATCAGACTCCTGAAGAGATGTCTCAACTCGTAAGAGAATATCTCGAAAGAGGTATCGTAAATATAATTGGCGGTTGCTGTGGCACTACTCCGGATCACATTAAAGCTCTTGCCGAAATCACTCCGTTGTACTCGCCACGTGTCATCGAAGAAAAAAGATCATCAAGAATTACAATTTAAAATAGAGAGGAGCGTAAGCGCAGTTAATGATCAAATTAGTTTTAAGTGGACTAGAGCCGCTTGTAGCCACCAGCGAATCCAACTTCATCAATGTAGGTGAAAGGACCAATGTTACAGGATCGAAAAAATTTCTAGAGTTAATTCGCAATGAAAATTACGAAGGAGCTCTCGCAATCGCCCGTCAGCAGGTAGATAGCGGCGCTCAAATCATTGATCTGAACGTCGATGAAGCTATGATCGATGGAGTGAAAATGATGGTACGTATGCTCAACCTCATGGCTTCAGAACCTGATATATCAAGGATTCCGGTGATGATTGATTCCTCCAAATGGGAGATTATAGAGGCCGGCCTAAAATGTGTGCAAGGAAAATCAGTTGTAAACTCTATCTCTCTCAAAGAAGGTGAAGAAGATTTCATCGCCAAAGCCAAAAAAGTAAATCGCTATGGGGCCGCCGTAATTGTAATGGCATTCGATGAAGAAGGTCAGGCAGATAATTTCGAACGTCGCATCGAAATATGCGAACGAGCTTATCGCATACTAGTAGACAAGGTGCACTTCGCTCCCACCGACATCATTTTCGATCCAAATATTTTTCCAGTAGGCACAGGAATGGAAGAGCACCGCGACAATGCCATCAACTTTTTTCGGGCTACTAAATGGATCAAAGAGAATCTGCCGGGAGCTCTAGTCAGTGGTGGTGTTTCGAATGTTTCTTTTTCGTTTAGGGGTAATAACAAAGTCCGTGAAGCCATTCACAGTGCATTCTTATATCACGGTATAAAAGCAGGCATGGACATGGGCATTGTGAATCCCGCTATGCTAGAGGTCTATGATGAAATCCCACCGGAGCTCTTGATGTTGGTGGAAGATGTGCTCCTCAATAGAAGAGAAGATGCTACCGAAAGACTGCTCGAATATGCCGATGCGAACAAGAGCAATGAAAAGAAAGAGCGTAAGGAAGACCTCGAATGGCGCAATGTATCTGTAGAAAAACGCCTCGAACATTCCTTGGTAAAAGGCATCGTCGATTTCATAGATGCCGATACGGAAGAAGCCCGTCAGAAATTAGGTCGCCCAATTCATGTAATTGAAGGCCCGCTCATGGTCGGTATGAACGTGGTGGGAGATCTTTTTGCAACAGGTAAAATGTTTCTTCCACAAGTAGTAAAAAGTGCCCGCGTGATGAAAAAAGCGGTTGCCTATCTCGAACCATTTCTGTTGAAAGAGAAAGAAGAACGAATTGCGAATGGCTCTACCGAAAGTGAGATTTCCAATCAAGGAACCATATTGATGGCAACTGTAAAAGGAGATGTACATGATATTGGCAAAAACATTGTGGGAGTGGTATTGGGTTGCAACAACTATCGAGTGGTAGATATGGGTGTGATGGTTCCGGCAGAAAAAATACTTGAACGAGCGTTGATCGAAAAAGCGGATATCATCGGATTAAGTGGTTTAATTACTCCATCACTCGACGAGATGATACATGTGGCCAAAGAGATGGAACGAAAGGGCATGACCACTCCCCTTCTTATAGGTGGGGCTACCACTTCTCGTGTGCACACTGCTGTAAAAATTGACCCTTGCTACAGCGGCCCTGTTGTGCACGTCCTCGATGCAAGTCGCGCTGTACCCGTTGCCGGCAGTCTTTTGGGCGATGAAATGAAAGCCGCGTCCGGAGCACAGTTTAAAGAAGAGTATCAAAGACTTAGAGAACAATATGCTGCTCAGCACGCGAGTAAAAACTACTTAGGACTTGATGCTGCTCGCTCCAATAAAATGAAGATCGAATGGAATTCGGATGATATTTCCAAGCCACTAAAACCCGGAGTACATGTATTTGCTAATGTCCCTTTGGCAGAACTTGTGCCTTACATAGATTGGTCTCCATTCTTTCGCACATGGGAATTGGCGGGTCGGTTTCCGGATATATTGAAAGATACTATAGTCGGAATTCAAGCTACATCACTTTATGCAGATGCAAAACAGATGCTCGACAATATCGTTTCAAAAAACCTTCTCGAAGCACGCGCCGTTGTCGGATTGTTTGGAGCCCTTTCGGATAAAGACGATATTCTATTAACTGATGTGGTTGATGGCAAAACACTTGGGTCCTTCAAAACCCTTCGTCAGCAAACAGCGAAAACGGCTGCTGCACAAAACATGGCCCTCTCCGATTTCATTGCACCGAAGGAAAGTGGATTACAAGACTTCATAGGATGTTTCGCCGTTTGTACTGGCTTTGGATTAGATGAAATGGTCATTGACTTTGAGAAAAATCATGACGACTATAGTTCGATTATGGCAAAGGCTCTAGCGGATCGTTTGGCCGAAGCACTGGCAGAATATATGCACGAAAAAGTTCGAAAGGAACTTTGGGGATATGCCAAATCGGAATCCCTTGCAAGCGGCGAATTAATTGATGAGAAATATCGAGGTATTCGCCCGGCACCCGGATACCCTGCCTGTCCAGATCACCGCGAAAAACTTACTATCTGGAAACTTCTGGATGTAGAGAAAAATACGGATATCCAACTAACCGAAGGACTTGCCATGTATCCAACCGCTGCCGTTAGCGGTTATTATTTCGGTCATCCGCAATCAAAATATTTCGGTTTAGGGAAGATCACTGAAGAACAAGTGAAAGACTATTCCCACCGCAGCGGAATAAGTTTTGAGGAAGCTTCAAAATGGCTTTCTCCCAACATGATTTAAAAACTTTAGCATCTCTAAAAAAAACATGAAAGTATCCGAGCATATAAAACAATCGAAAGGAACCTTGTTTAGCATCGAAATTTTGCCACCCCTGAAAGGACAGAACATCTCATCCATTTTCGAGACAATGGACAAGCTGATGGAATTTCAGCCTGCCTTTGTGGATGTAACCTACCATCGCGAAGAATATGTTTTTCGCGATGCCGGCAATGGACTGCTTGAGAAACATGTAGTGAAAAAACGGCCTGGTACTGTTGGAATTTGTGCAGCTATTACCAATCGCTATAAAGTAGATACAGTGCCTCATATCATTTGTGGAGGGTTTACAAAGCAAGACACCGAAGATGCATTGATTGATCTTCACTTTGTGGGTATTGAAAACGTACTTGTCTTGCGTGGTGATCCCATCAAAACTGAAGGCAGATTTCGTCCCGATGAAGGAGGACATCCCTATGCCATAGACCTTCAAAAGCAAGTGGCAAATATGAATGAGGGCAAGTACCTTGATCCCGATTTAAAGGATGTCCAGAAAACAGGATTTTGCATTGGGGTAGCAGGCTATCCTGAAAAACATTTCGAGGCACCGAACATACAATCCGACTTGCGTTTTTTAAAAGCCAAGGTGGATGCTGGAGCTGAGTATGTTGTAACTCAAATGTTTTTCGATAACAAAAAATATTTTGACTTTGTAGCACGATGCAGAGCAATGGGCATTGATGTTCCTATTATACCTGGATTAAAGCCCCTTACGACAAAATCGCAGCTCAGTATTATCCCTCATTATTTTCACATCGACATGCCCGACGAACTCGTGGAGCTCGTAGAAAAAGCCAAGACAGATGCCGAAGTAAAACAAATTGGAATTGACTGGTGCATACAGCAATCAAAAGAGCTAAAAGCAGCAAATGTGCCGGTGTTACATTATTACACCATGGGCAAAGCAAAGAGCACAGCAGAGATTGCAAGGGCCGTTTTTTGAAGGAGAAGGTTGTTGGTTCATTTTACAACGATGGTTTCATTGAATGAATCCCACGGCTAACGCTATTGGCAATTGAAAATACCGATTACACATAAGTAATCGTACAATCGTTTGGACTTAGTTTCTGTTCTATCGGGATTAAAATACCGTATAGGTATTGTAATAATGTTACTGAAGTGGACCTCTAAAAAAGTTCCTCTTTTTTTTTCTGAGCATCTGTCAAGTGCATTTGATCCCAGAATAAACCCGAATCACGCGATAGAGATATCGGAATTCATAGGTCGAAGTATTACTTTGTTCCATCGTGTAGATTCGAGAATCGCGCAGCGCATTAGCCTCAAAATGCTTCCAATGCGCAATGCGGGGTATATGCAATTAAAGCCAATGTCCCTCAATCCAATGCCCTTTTTCACTACCTTGCCTTCCTTCGATACGCGCACCATGAACTCAACTGTCATTGAAACCACCAAAGCCATTATCAGTATTACAAGCGATGGACATGTTCTGATTCGAATAAAAGAACAAGAAGACCTTCATGTGATTGATATTAAAGATACTCTTGCAGCGAAGCGCAGTCTAATCGGAGAGATTGAACATACAGTCATTTTTGTAACTGCTCGCTTCGGAACTGTGAGCCCGGAAGCACGAGAATTCTCAGCTTCTCCAGAAGTTGGCAAAAAAGTAATAGCACGAGCCATTGTCACAAAAAGTCTTTCAAGCAGGATGTTGAGCAATTTCTATTTGCGTATCAACAAACCGAGCACACCAACACGCATATTCGAAAATGAAGAGGATGCTGCGGATTGGCTGAACAAAATC
>JAWXBG010000017.1:0-16058 GCA_034439875.1 Flavobacteriales bacterium | reverse complement strand
CCAAATCAAGCGATAGAAAAATTGCACCCTAATTTTGCCGATGAATGCAGCGATTCTATCGCTTAGATTTGAGAATCCCGCACGCATTCTACAAAAATTATCCTAATGCGTAATCCGGGACAAACGGTATAAAAATCTTGCGAGAGCACTTGCTATCTTTGAGGTTTAGCACTTCATAGCGAATACAATGCGGATTCTGGGTTTAATTTGTACTTCCTATGAAAATAATTGAATGTCCAAGGGACGCTATGCAAGGATTGCAGGACTTTGTGCCTACTGCTGATAAAATTGAGTACATAAACTCCCTTCTAAAAGTCGGGTTCGATGCGATTGACTTCGGGAGTTTTGTATCTGAAAAGGCTGTTCCTCAAATGAAAGACACCGTCGAAGTTCTCGCCGGGCTGGATCTATCTGAAACCAAATCAAAGTTATTGGCCATCGTTGCCAATAAAAAAGGAGCTGAAATGGCTGTGCAGCAAGCTTCTATATCATATTTGGGATATCCGTTTTCAGTGAGCGAAACCTTTCAACTAAGAAACACAAACAAAACCATTACCGAATCTTTCGCTCTTGTTTCAGATATTCAGGAATTGTGTCACAGCACTAATAAAAAACTCGTTGTTTACCTATCAATGGCATTTGGAAATCCATACGGCGATGCATGGAGTATAGATGAGGTGGCCGAGTGGTGCAGCAAACTCCAGAAACAATGCGCTGTAAAGACTATGGCTTTGAGCGATACCGTAGGGGTGAGCACTCCAGAAAACATAAAACCTCTTTTTGAAACCATGATTGCTGCACTGCCTCAAGTCGAATTTGGGGCTCATTTGCATACTACTCCTGATAAATGGCGTGAAAAAGCTGAATCGGCATACCTGGCAGGATGCAGAAGATTTGATGGTGCCTTAAATGGTTTTGGAGGATGTCCGATGGCTGCAGATGAGCTTACCGGCAACATGCCTACAGAAAAGATGTTGGAACTATTTGAAGAAATGGGCGTGAAAACAGATCTCGACTCGCAGTCTTTTGAAAAGTCTCTAGAAATGGCCGGAAGAATATTTGGGAGATATAGTTAAGGGGAACTCCCAAGATTTTGACTGTGAGAAAGTGTTCATTTTCTTCTGCATAGATACTTCATCAAGAGTGAATTGACAACCTTGAGATGATCAATTGAGAAAGTGTCGAAATGACTCAAAACCCCAGGTCACTTCTGCGATTTGCATAGTCTCCAACTTTTGGATACTAATCCTGATTTTGCATTTCCGAAAATGAAAGAATTTTTTTTTCTTTTTCATAACAATAGGGTAGGACGATCTCATACGCATTCTCCGTGCCAATAGTTTCAAACGATAATTCTTATTTGACAATAAAGCTTGAGCAACCTACTATTCGACCAAACCCCAACCAAGCAATTTGTTTCGACCAAAAAACCGGGTTCATTTTGACCTGTTGAGGGAACCCCTAAATTCATAATTCATGCTTGATTATATATATTTTTAACATCCAATTCTATGCAACCATTTAGGATAGAATTTGGTCATTAGAGCAACCGCACCAAAATCTGCATCAATGAATTTTTTATTTAAGTTAATAACTTCACTTTTTTGCACTTCTCTTGCATTGTTTGGTCAAGCTCACGAGCCTAAAAAACTAGAGTTTGTAAAAAATCTGGGTCAGTGGCACACTAATGTTCAGCATAGGGTGGCGATACAAAATGGAGCTGTTTATATGGAGAAGGGTTGTGTGACCTATGCGTTTGCAAATGCCGAGGAATGGAAGAAGACTCACGACTACAGCCAAATGTCGCTCGAGCAAAAGGCACTTTTCTCAGTACCTGCTCATGCCTGGAAGATGGATTTTCTCGGCGAAAACGATGTGATACCGGCGGGAGAAGAAGTTCAAAATCATTACTACAACTATTTCAACGGAAATGATCCGTCTAAATGGGCTTCTCATGTTCCTGCATTTCACGCTGTAAAATACACTGAATTATATGCCAACATAGATATGAGAGCATACAGCAGCTCAAATCATTTCAAATTTGATTTTATCGTAAAACCGGGCGCTGATCCTTCTCAAATCAAATATCAATTTTCTGGTCAAGACGATATTCAACTGATAGATGGTCAACTGGTAATCAAAACATCTGTAGGTGAATTCAAGGAGAACAGGCCCTTTGCATTTCAAATAGTGAATGGACAAATTGTTACTGTAGAATGCGTTTACAAATTCCAAAATGGGGTCGTTAGCTTCACATTCCCGAGTGGATATGACTATTCTCGCGAACTCATCATTGATCCTGAATTGATTGCCGCAACATTGTCCGGCACAAGTGTTACAAATTATGGTCACTCGGCTACATTCGACCTCGAAGGAAACATATACACCGGCTGTATTTCATTTGGTGTGGGATATCCAACAACAAATGGCGCTTTTCAAGAAAATTTTGGAGGCGGCGGCACTGACTTTGGAATAAGCAAACTAAATCCTGAGGGAACGGATTTGCTTTGGGCTTCCTATGTAGGAGGCTCAAGCGCCGAAACGCCACATAGTATGATCGCCAACAATCTTCAAGAATTGTACGTTTACGGGTCTACGAGTTCAACGAATTTCCCTACTGTATCGGGCTGTTTTGACACTTCGCATAACGGAACTACGGATATCGTAGTAGTGAAATTTTCTGTTGATGGCAGTGAACTGCTAGGCTCTACATACATAGGTGGATTAGGTTCTGATGGGACAAATGCAGCACCTGTGAACTATGGAGATTCTTTTCGTGGAGAGATTGTTCTCGACATGAATCAAAAACCAATTATCGCTTCTTCTTCAACTTCCTCAGATTTCCCTGTTACCAATACTGCTTATCAAAGTGATTTGGCTGGCACTGAAAGTTTTCAAGATGTAGTTGTGTTTCGTCTCAATGAAAGTCTCACAATTTTGGAGGCAAGTACTTTTCTTGGAAGCGATAATCCCGACACAGGTTTTGCCATCCGAGAAGCTGCCAATGGAAATATTTATGCGGCAGGAATGGCGGGTGGAGAAAACTTTCCTGTAACTGCAGGCGCCTATCAAACCACATTCATGGGCGATATAAACCTAGTCTGGATAACTATAGAAATGGATGGTTTTGTAGCATGCCTGGATCACAACTTAAGCGACTTGGTTTACAGTACATTTTACGGAACAGAGAACCAAGACCAAGTGTTCTTCATGGATCTGGACAACGATGAAAACGTTTACGTATTTGGTCAAGGGGGAATTGATATGCCTATCATTGGCAATGTCTATTCAAATCCTAACAGCAAACAATTTGTCACCAAATTCACTCCAGAATTAAATGATATCATTGTGTCTACTCAAATTGGCTCCGGAAATGGCGTCGATGAATTTAGTGGATTTGATTTCGTGCCTGTGGCATTCTTGGCTGATCATTGCAACAATATCTATATCTCTTCATACAATGCATATGGTACGTTAGACTTAGTAGAACCTTTATATAGCACAGGTGGATTTTACTTAGCTGTATTGACTGAGAATCTTGAAGAACTTGAATTTGCCACCATGTACTCCGAAAATCACGTGGATGGTGGCACTAGCCGCTTCGATAAAAATGGGGCGGTTTATCAAGGAGTTTGTTCTGGTGGTGGATTTACGACTACGCCTGATGCATGGGCAACAAATCAACCGGGCGGATGGGACATTGGAGTATTCAAAATAGACTTCGATGTGAGTGGTGTTAATTCTGCCATTTCAGGATCCGATATTGTAGGCTGCGCTCCCTTCGTGGTTGATTTTACAAATTTCAGCACTGGCGACACCTTTGCTTGGGATTTTGGTGATGGAGGCACAAGCACTGTATACGAACCGTCGCATGAATATATCGATCCGGGAGTGTACCAAGTAAGTTTAATAGCCACAGATTCTCTCAGTTGCAATTTGGCCGACACTTCGTTTTTTGAAATCGTTATAAGCGTTCCAGTTGATTATGTTCCCGATTATACTTACGTAGTAGACTGTGCTACTCAGACCGTAGAATGCACTAACACGACGGGTTACGACTTTTTAAGTTATTTGTGGGATATGGGTGATGGTACACTTATCGAAGACATGAATGCAACCCACACTTACACTGAAACTGGAACATACACCATAACACTTACTGCTATAGATGAAGGATGTCTCTCGGACTCTACAATCACTTCGTCCATTACCATTTTTGATGAAGTAATTGCAATCATTGGGAATGATGATTTGGAAGGATGTAGCCCCTTTGCCGTAGAATTTGAGAATAACAGCGGTGGAATATCATATACATGGGATTTTGGTGATGGAAGTCCTCTTCAAACCGGACAGAATGCATCTCATCTTTATTCAGATCCCGGCGAATTTGTAGTGACCTTATATGCAATGGGGAATGATGATTGTCCGGGTGCCGACACTACCTTTTCGAACGTGGTGGTGGTAGAGCCTATTCCAATCGAATCAATATTTTCCGTGCTTCAAACGGATGCTTGTGCTCTATTAGAAATCACTACGGATAACCAAAGTGTTGGTCCAAACCTAGATTATCAGTGGGCCATAGATGGGATTCCTCTTGCATCTACTGAAAACATTTCTACAAATCTCACCGAACCGGGTCTTCATACAATATCGCTTACCATCTTCGAAGAGGCCTGTGAGCAATCAGATGTATCTGAAGAATTGATCATACTGATCGACCAAATAGATCTGGCTCTAGAACCAAATGCTCCATTGTGTTATCACGACAATTTCCTCGAAATTCAAGCTGCTATTCCAGGGCCCAATGCAGAATATTTATGGTCCACTGAAGAAACAAGTTCGGGGATAGTAGTAGATCAACCTGGTATATACAGTGTGCAAGTCACTTGGAACAATTGTCAAGGTTCGGATACCATTGAAGTAATTGGTATTCCCGCACAAATTCTAAACGAAGCTGTCACCTTTTGCGAGGGTTCTACTAGTTTTCTCACAATTCCTTTTGATGGAAGCAGCAATTATCAATGGTGCAATGGAGAAATAGGGCAAAATATTTCCGTCGATCAAGATGGTCAGTACTGCTATCAATTTGTGGATGAAAATGGATGTACTCAAGGTGGTACAATCGATGTATTTGTTCACGACTTTATGGCATCTGTATATATTCCCAATGCATTTACACCAAATAACGACGGGATCAATGATGTATTCAAAGCCGAGGGGATTGATCTTTCAGAATTTGAAATGACAATCTGGAATCGATGGGGCGACGAAGTTTTCAAGAGCAACACCATCGACCAAGCTTGGACGGGCAATGTAAAGAACACCGGAACATATTATGCGCAGGATGGCGTTTATCCTTACCACATTTCTTACCGCGGAATTTGCTCCTCTGAAAAGATTGAGCAAGTGGGATACGTTATAGTATTCAGATAAAATGTTTTAAAGACGTCCTTTTCATTGACCTATCAAGTACCTAGCGCCGCAAGTGCAAGTCCGAGAAGCACTGCTCCAAATTTGTACTTGTTGAATTTATGACCTTCACTTGATTCGAAAAGAATTGTGGTAGAAACGTGCAATAGAATACCAATCAGCACTCCAATCACTTTTGGTGTAATCTGCTCCATAGATTCAAGTCCACTGCCCAAAAGGTAATGATGGGTAAATGCTCCTAGAGGTGCCAACATGGCGAAAATTACAAGCCAGAAAAATGACTTTTTGATCCCCATTCCAGAACCGATCAACAATGCCATAAATACAAGCGACTCGGTGAATTTGTGGATGGAAACACCAAGTAAAAGAGGGTTTCTATGGTCGTGAAATAAACTAACGTGGGTATGGGCATGACCATGCGCATGTGCATGTCCGGCCTCGAGTCCGCCAAAAGGCATACCTTCAATAAATGCATGTATCCACAAACTAATCATGACACTCGCCAAAAATGCCTTGCTCATACTCACATGGGAGTGCTGATGTGCATGACCATGCTCTACACCATGAGAGAAAAAGTCGAGTATAATCTGAAGCAAAAAACCTGCAATAATGTACCAACCGGCTCCATTGATTCCACTTCCGTAGACTTCCGGGAAAAGGTGTAGAAAGGAAAGACCTAAGAGGTATGCCGCGCTGAACGATAAGAGCAACTTCAACCATTGGGCGTTTTGCTTGCGGGTAAGCACAAAAACAGAAGCACCGGCAATGGATGACAGAAACAAGATCAGTGCATAGAAGGCGGGAGAATCATTCATTTTCGGAGAGCGATCAAAATTAATCTATCTGATTCTATTGGTTGAAACGGTTCAAGGGAATAGTTGCCAAAAATATGAAGGACTTCAAAACCAACCTCATTCAGCAGTTTAATAAATTCCGGTTCTTCGATCAATTGAACCTTTTCTCTAAAATGATGGATCGTCTCCCCATCTTTCACTTCAATATCCTTGATCACCATTCCTACATCCTCGTATTTGTGAAAACGTATCTGCACATCACCGCACATAGCCCCTCCCCTATGCGGTAAAGCCGCTTTTACTTTTCCAGCGTTGAAATAATCGAGCACGAAATGACCACCGGGCTTTAAATGTCCATGAATTCCATTTAAGACACGCAGATTATCAGTTCTACTATCGAAGTATCCGAAGCTCGTAAAAAGGTTGAGTATCACATCAAAAGCCTTCGACAAGTTCAGATCCCTCATGTCGGCTACACGAAAATCAATGGTTGAATCGGAGTGTGTCCTTGCCTCCTCTATTTTTTGCTCGGAAATATCTATACCCGTCACATTCATTCCCAATTCGGCCAAAAAGCGCGAATGCCTGCCATTGCCACAGCATAAATCTAAGACATCCGATTTGTTCGGCAAAACACCCTTTTCCATTAAAGCCTGCATGAAACCTCGAGCTTCATCGTCATTGCGATGACGGTAAAGAATGCCGTAATAAGGCGAACTAAACCAATCCATAAACCATTCTTGCTCTTTTCGATCTGCCATTTCAGACTACAATAGTGAGCGGCGAAGATATAAACCACGCACCCTTAAAAAACTTTCTCAGATTGTGCCCCTGTTTCTATCTGTTCTAGTGCATCTTTGCCTTATTATAGATTACCATGCAAGAAATCAATCAACCTGCAACTACTAAAACTCCATTTGTCCGTTTCAAAGCGGAGGAAGGGCTTTTAGAGATAAAAGGACGTTCAATTCCCGAAAACTCATTAGAGTTTTATAAGCCTTTGATTGAATGGGTGGAATCTTACGCCTCTTTGGGTAAACCTGAAACGAACGTCCATATTCAACTCGAATATTTCAATACAAGTAGTTCCAAGTGCCTTTTAGATCTGTTCAAAAAACTAGAAGCACTCGGCACCAAAGTGATGATTCATTGGTATTATGAGCAAGATGATGAGGATATGCTCGAAGCGGGAGAAGATTATGAAGCAATCATTTCGCTGCCCTTCAAAATGATCGAAACCGAAGAGATATAGGAAGATAACTACTTTAGGGAACCTCCGAAAACCTCTTTCACCTTTCGACCAAATTCAAAATTACAGGCATTCTGCTAAATTCATTCGGGCCAAATCCCGCGAGTCAACCTTCAGAAATATTAGGGAAGCAGATCGCGAGAAGCTCAAATCTAAGTGGTAAAAAACACCTGGTAAATTGTCGAGGTTACATTGATTTCTGCCACTTGTTTTTTGTCGTTTCTCCCGAATACTGCACCAAATCTAAGTAACAGAGCGTCCAGCTATGCTCCTTTCGAGACTTGGGTCAGGAAGCTTGTCTTCGACGTAAATGTCCCCAAATCAAGTGGTAGAATAAAAGTTTGTTTTCGCGTATCATAAATACTTTTCTACCATTTAGATTTGAGCATCTCCACGAAACGTAGACCCGAATCACGCGATGGAGATATCGGAATTCATAGGTCGAACTATTATTTTGTTCCCTCGTGTAGATTCGAGAATCCTGCAGCGCATTAACCTCAAGATGCTTCCAATGCGCAATGCGGGGTAAAACAGGTTTTTAGAGGTCCCCTTTAGCAATCTATTCTTCTGGATCAGTTCTTTCGGGTTTCAATTTCCGAATAAGCCTTGTTGTTATATCCATCCCCTTCTTCATACCATCGAAGAAGAGGATGATGATGAACCCTATGGTCATTCCCCACAATACCAGAAGGTTTGCAGAAAGTGTTGTGATTTGCTTTCCGAAGAAGTATTTACTCGGTGCATAAAAATGAGCGCCAAAAAAGGACCTCTTCACCGGTGTGATATAAATCAAATTAGTCTTTTGTACGAGCTCTCCATCCTCTTCCACAATGTGCGTTAGATCATTGCTATTCGTTACAAAATCCTCCATACTTTCATTGTGGTATGCATCGACGCGAAGTCTGTTCATTTGTTTTCTCTCCTCTGACTCGCTCCAATAAGAATTTATCATCTCACGTCGACCATTGGCTTCATTAAAATTATTCTTATAATAATCGGAAATGTCCGACAATTGTATGTCTAGCAATCGAAGTGTAGAGGTATCAATCAGTTCGGTCGTCAATTTATCAAGTCCTTCGATTTTGAGGTTGGGAATCACCGCTTCGGCTTTCCTGAATTCATTGCCCAGAAGTTCTATGTTCTTCTCGAAAGATTCGTCTCTAGAATTTGTCTTCAATGATCGAGTGCAATCTGTAATCCTAGATTCCAATTCTTTTACCCAATAATCCTTCATCCACTGATAAGTCTTCTTATCCTTCTCTACATTAAAAAGTTCTTTGTTGTATTCATTGTTCTTAAACTGTTGCACTGCCATAGCTTCATAGGCCCATCTCGAAGCCATCACATTGCCCAACATGGGTACACTACTCTGCGAATTGAGAGCTGGATATAGTCTATCGAATCTCACTATTACTCCACTGAAAAGCAGTTGCGGAATTATCAGTATTGGGATGATGATGTATATAACCTTCGCGGAATTGAACGTTGCAGAAATATTTAATCCGAGCACATTGGCAAAACAACTGGTGCTAAATAAAACCATCCAGAAAGCCAAATTCATTCCCTGTACTTCAAGAATCGAGTTTCCTATCAATACGAAGCAAAGCATTTGTATGGCAGAAATGGCGAACATCAATAAAATTTTTGAAACCAAATAACTCCCATGACTTATGTGCAGATACTTTTCGCGCTTAAGGATTTTCTGGTCTTTGATAATTTCCTCGGCACTTACTGTGAGACCAAGGAAAAGAGCCACAACTACAGAAATAAATAGATACTGCGGGAAATTCAGATTATCCTTAAAGGTATAGACTTGCTCTCCTGCATTGCTTGTTGGGTAGTACTTGATAAAAAGTGACAAAACAAATGCGAGTACCGGAGCTTCCAGAAAATTGATGAGCATGTACTGTGTATTTGACAATTTGCTCAGTACCTCTCGTGTGATGAAAACCTTCAACTGCTGCATGCGATCCGGAAGTACAAACAGAGAACGTGGCGTGTCTAATTGTTTGTCTTTGATTTTGACCGTATTTCCAATAATTACATTGAAGAAATTATTCCATTCTCTCGGAGATATTTTCCTATGTTCTGTTTCATATCCATATTCATCTACCACTTTTGCTTCGATGATGTTAAATATTTGCTCAGGATTCACATTACCACAATGGGGACACTCGCTCTCGGTAAGATTTACCTGATTCACCAACCGCTTGAAATAAATAATACTCTCAACAGGATTGCCATAGTATATGGGGAATCCACCTTGATCGAGAATAAACAATTTATCCAGCATTTTGAAAATATCGCTGCTTGGTTGATGGATCACTACAAAAATCAATTTGCCCTTAAGTGTTAGTTCCTTTAGCAGGTCCATAATATTCTCCGAATCCCTCGAAGACAAACCACTTGTGGGTTCATCAACAAATAAGACTAAAGGTTCGCGAATAAGTTCTAGGGCAATGTTGAGTCGCTTTCGCTGACCTCCACTAATTACTTTTTCCATCACACTACCCACTTTCAAATCGCGGGTCTCCATCAATCCTATGGACAGTAAAGTGGTATCGACAAGTTTTGTGAGTTCTTCATCTGATTTTCCACCAAAGCATAATTTGGCATTGTAGAAAATGTTTTGAAAGACCGTGAGTTCATCCATCAAAAGATCGTCTTGAGCTACATAGCCCATTACGCCTTCAATCTTTTCTTTTTCTGTATGAATATTGTATCCGTTTATGGTCACTTTGCCGTAAGTAGGACTGATATTTCCATTTAATACATTCAGAAGGGTACTCTTTCCTGCCCCGCTGCCTCCCATCATACCCACTAAGCTTCCACTCTGCTCTGCTATATTCAGTTGGTGCAATGCTTGCTTTTTACCACCTTCGAAGTAGTAGGAAACATTCTCTGCCCTGAACAAAATCTTGATGTCGCCATAACTATCCAAGAAACCATGCAGAACATCGCTATAAAAGATAGGTTGTATGCGCGAACCCCGAATGCTGGCACCTTGACCAAAAACATAACTTCTTTCGGGTAAAATGCTCTGGCTGTTCAACAATATCTCGTCTTTACCAAAGTATCGTACAAAGAAAATATTGGCTTCTTCAATTCTCAGAAATAACAAGTGACCTCGCAGTCCATCGGTGCTTAGTTTTCTGGTTTGTTTTAGCTCAGTCAGTGGATTTGATGAAGCAACCAAAAAATGATTGTGATCAGGAATATTGTCATCGGTAGAGTTTACTAAATCGCGAACATGTTTGAAAACTTCGCGATCGATGTTGAAGGCCTCGGCTACAATTTGTAGGAACTCCCATTCCTGTTTCGACTGTTCTTTAAAATCCGCTATGAATTCGAGGAGCCTGAGTAGTACATAGTGCTTTTCTTTCTGCTGAAGCTCCTCATTTATTTGATCGCAAATGCGCAGAATTTTGACTGAATTTACCGAAGTGCGCTTCTCTCCTTGATCTTTAGAGTTCGCTTTGTTTTTGAACAAGGCATCGGTGAACTGGTCGTAAAGTTCAAGATATTTTAATACCAGTTCTTTGTTGAGCTGCTGGCGCAAAAAAATGGCAACAATTTCCCTGCCTGCGTCTTTATTTCCGCCGGCAATAATGGCAAATAGTTGCATTAATGCTCTTAATATTCCAGCGCTCATCTTTGGGGTTTGCTCGTCAGACTAACGGCAGAAAATACAAGTGGTTTGAGTGTTGTAATCAGTTCGCTGCAAAAGCCATTACTTCTTGAATCCAATTAACAAAACTGCATGACCACTATCGGTGTTGCGCGTTTTATCCAAGGTTGCTTCAATTGTAACAGTGAGAGTTCCCTCTACTATAAAATCCCAGTAAGGAACATTACCAAAATCATTGCTAGAGAATAATTCGTTTTTTTCCTGATCGAGTATTTTGAAAATTACAGCTACTTTGGTAGCACTGCATGCGGCAACTCTATACGTATTGCCGCCGAAAAGAGTTGTTTGAAACTCCGCAACATCATCTTTGGTAAGCAACGCCCAGTACGCTTGTCCATCACTTATGTATTCTTGGGAGATGAACTCGGCACACTCCTTAGTTACATTATCCTGTTGTGCATTCAGCATTGAAGAACTGAGGCTCAGAATCGTAAATATTAAAACAGTTGAAAATACTTTCATGGATGGTGGGATTATTGGATAATGTTCTTTCTTATTGCATCAACTAGACCTGCTATTTCGGCAAGCTGGTCTGTGTCCATTGTTACAACGGTTTTACTCGTGAGAAATGTTCTCTGCTTTTGAGCATCTACAATAGGTTGCTTGTACTCATAAGTTGATTTCAAATCTGCGAATACCTGAGATAACTCAGACAAATTCTTTTTCAAATCAATAAGCCCTGGATCGTCTAAACTAGCCGTAAGACGAGCTAAACTTGTAACTGCATCGCGCTGCTCGCCAATTCTCTGTAGGATTGCAGCATTTCCTGCTGCTGAGTTTATTGCGAGATGCAAAGACTCCACCCAACCTCCGAGGAGAATGAGCACTGCAGTTTTCGTGTTTTTATTGTCTTTCAAATAACGATCCCCTGCCCTGTAGAAATCTGCATTTAGTGCAATCAAGGAATCTCCTTCACCGGCATTGTCCATAAAACGTTGAACAAACGACTTGTCTATATTATCTAGTATTCCAATATCCGCAGAAAGCTTTCCTACAGCATCAAAATAATTCATGCTCAACTGGGCATTGTCCTGGCATGAGACAAAAGCTAGATCAGCTCCATAAACCCCAAGGTTCATTGCCTTCTGAACTTCTGTCAAATATTTTCCCCGATTCTCAACCGGGTTCAGCAAATCTTGCTGGAAGTTCACTTTCTCCTTCTTCAGAAGTAAAGCAGTTTGCACCGGCGAGGGTATCGAAAAAATTTCACCATCGAGCAAAAATGTACCTGATGTTGATACTTTCACGGTGTCCGCAATAGCTGTATCCGGATTTTGTGTTGTAGAAGACTCTTCGCAAGAAGTTAGCAATAGACTAAATCCGGCGAAGGCCAAGAACATTAAACGGGTGGAATAAAGTTTCATATTTTTGAAATAGGTGGATGCAAATACAACGATCTCTTACGGAGCGTTTCCCCCAAAAGATACGTTACAAATTAAAGATTTGAAAGCCGCTCCACCGCGTTTCAGGCATTGTGGATTATAAACAAATGGCCAGATTTCGATTCATCATACCAATGATTTATTTGGAAGAGTGTTTTTAGCAATTTATCGAAAAAATAAATTTTGTATCAACAAGGGGAATTTGCTTTGGAAGGGTAAATTTTAACTCATTTTATTTCAAGAAAATTCTGGCAGGGGGCAAACAATAAGCGATTTTAGATTGTTTGTCAATGACTTTCATCAGTTTTAGACCCATTTTCGAGATGTTAAAATGGAGGTTTTGACAAAAGCTGCTTACAATGCAAAAAGAACCCGTTCCTGAGCTACATTCACAGCCCGAAAACATGTTTTGAATGGCAACTGCAAAAGAAAAACTCGACATAATTGAATGGATAGTGCAGCAAGATGATGTGGCTGTATTGAAAAAGTTTCAAGATCTCATTCAGCAATTAGAATCTGAAAAATTCAGTAATACAAAGGTGATTGGTCAAAAGCCAAATGGCACTAGGGTTTCTCGTACTGAACTTGTAAACACGTTTGATCTCGCTTTAAGACAATACAGAGAAGGCCAAATCCTGACACTCGAAGAATTGGACGACCTCTCAGAAACTTGGTAACCTGCAAACAATAAAATAAATGCGTAAATTTTACTTATTCCTCACGGTATCTCTTTTTACCCTTTCACTAAAAGCCCAAACACCTTGTGTGGATGGTATGGCTGGAAATTATCCCTGTAAGTTGGTGGACTTCATGTCGTTCGTACCAAAAAGCGACATGGGCAATGGAGACAACACAAATGATATTTGGGGATGGGTTTCTCCAAATACAGGACGTGAGTATGCCCTCGTTGGCTGCTCTAATGGGACTGCATTCGTAGATGTAACAGACCCTGTAAATCCTGAAGTAATGGGATTTCTTCCCACACATACCATTCCGAGCTTGTGGAGAGACGTTAAAGTTTACGACCATTATGCCTTTGTAGTGAGTGAAGCCCCGGCTCATGGAATGCAGGTATTTGATCTGCTTCAATTGGATGAGTTAATAGATACTCCAGCCGATTTAGAAGAATCTGCTCACTACGATGGATTTGGAAATGCACACAACATTGCCATCAACCCTGATTCTCCTTTTGCATATTGCATTGGATCGAATACATTTTCCGGAGGACTCCACATCGTAGATATTTCAGATCCCCTCAATCCTTTTCTAGCAGGCGGCTTCAGTGCAGACGGATACACGCACGATTGTCAAATGGTAAATTATACAGGACCAGATGCGGACTATCTCGGAAAAGAAATCGTAGTGGCTTGCAATGAAGATGAAGTAACTGTGGTAGACGTAACAAACAAATCTGACTGTGAATTGGTCTCAGCTACTTCATACGACAATAATGAATACACGCATCAAGGCTGGTTTGCAAAAGGCCAGCGCTACTTCCTTTTCGATGATGAGCTTGATGAAATAGAATATGGTGGCGGTACCAAGACGCATATCATGGATATGCTCGACTTGGATAATCCTCAATATATTGGATTCTATGAATCAACTAGTACGTCAATTGATCACAATCTATATACCTACGACCAATTTGCATATTTAAGCAATTACCGCAGTGGTCTTAGAATATTGGATGCCTCTCGTGTTGGTGAAAGCCTTATGTATGAAGTGGGTTATTTCGATCTATATCCTGATAATGACAATGTTCAGTTCTCGGGTACATGGAGCAATTACTGTTATTTTCCTAGTGGAAATGTGGTAGCAACCGATATGTATAGCGGCCTTTTTGTAGTTAGACCTAATCTGATCAACTTCTCCGAAAAAGAATGGTCCCTCTGCGGCGATGATGAAGTTTCATTCAATTTGGATGTGAACTCTGATCTAGTATCTTCTGTTACCGTTGCAATTGAAGATCTTGGCACTGGTGTTTCTATCTCCAATCCCGGCTCACTTACAGCTCCTTTTGAAACAAATCTCACTATCTCAGGATTGACATCACTTGCCGTCGGTCATCACAGTGGAACGTTGGTATTGAATACGAATTTCGGTACACAATACGAATTTGCTCTTGAGTTTGATATTTCTGAAGGAGCTCCCGTAGCGCCGGCTCTAGCGAGTCCTGCGAATAGCGCAAATATTGAATTGACATCAGATATTGTGTTCTCATGGGACAGCCAAGAAAATACTTTATCCTATTTATTCCAACTTGCTAATGATGATCAGTTTGCTTCCATCGTCGAAGAAGAAATCGTGAACACAAATTCCTTCGATTATCCTGCAGATCTTCCTGAGGGAGATTACTTCTGGAGAGTAAGAGGTGTAAATGAGTGTGGAGATGGAGCTTTCTCCGGTACTTTCGAATTCGAAGTGTTTTTCGTAGGAGTTGTGGAAGCTGCCAACGGACTTTTCTCAGTTTATCCCAATCCAAGTGAAGGAATGCTCAACATAGAAACACAAAACACTTCTGAATCCTTTGTAGTGTATGATGTTTTAGGTCAAAAGAAAGCCCAGATCGCTTCTTCGGGTACCCATGCATATCGCTACAATACTTCTGGTTTGGCGAGTGGATTGTACTTCATAGAAGGTTCCGCTTCAGGTCGCTTAGCATTTATCGTAAAATAATACCGTTTCACTCCATTAGCCAATAACAGCTACTAAAACGGCATTTACCACTTCATGCTTATTACATATTCAAAAGGCGGTCCCAAAAAGGCCGCCTTTTTTCATGCACTTTTATCTGTGAATAATTGGAAAAGTGATTGAAGAATAACCATCACTTTCTAAGCATCTTTGGCTTGTGAAAAGAAAGATCATCCGAATATTTAAAAATAAGTTTGTATTAGCCACAACTATATTTTTGGTGTGGATCACTTTTTTTAATCCCATAGATTTGTTCTACATCATCGGAAAAAGAATGGAGCTATCGAATATGCGCTCGGAGCTGAAAGTCTTAGTCAATGAAAATGAACGAATCAAAAAAGACCTTCATGAACTCAGTTCAAACACTGCTAATCTTGAAAAATTTGCCCGCGAAAATTTCTATATGAAGCGCGACAATGAAGAAGTGTACATTTTCAAAGAAAGGGTTCAGTAGTTCGTAGTACCTTAAACCCAGCATCCGCATTGGAAATCTATTACAGCACTAACCTCCTTTGATATCAAGCACTTTCTCGATTTTTATTCTTGATGTATCAATATACACCCTCAAATAATCCCGCATTGCGCATTGGAAGTGTCTTGATGTTAATGCGCTGCGGGATTCTCGAATCTATACGATGGAGCAAAGTAATAGTTCGACCTCTGAATTCCGATATCTCCATCGCGTGATTCGGGATAATACCAATTCTGCACAATAAATAGTCCATGCTGCATTGCGCATTGGATGTTTTTTTTGGGCAATGCGCTGCAGCATCTCGCATATACGGAATGGTAAATGCCGTTTATAGTAGCTGTTGTCT
>JAWXBG010000016.1:0-12921 GCA_034439875.1 Flavobacteriales bacterium | reverse complement strand
TTTGGACCTTGTTTCGATTTTTTGGGAATAGGGTTTGTCATCTTGTTTTGCGGTATCATACTGAGTGCGTTTCTCTCTCTGTACTTTTTGATTCTTGTTCCACTTGGTATCATTGTTGTTCTCTCCATTAAAGGAATTGAATTTGATCCTAATCAAATGGGTGTTAGGGTGTATTACAATCTACTATTCGCACGCATTGGAGCATGGATTCCATATTCATCCAATGATGAATTCTGGTTGTACAAGCCAAGCGATTACCATCGTCCTTCAGGCTTTCGCAGAGCTGACGGGCTCACGGGCCCTTACACTTATCATTTCGTTGTAACCTTTGTCCGATTAGAAGGAGATAACATAGACTTCGAAGAATTCAGTGATTATTACAAAGCCCATGATTATATGCACAAACTGGTTGCATATTTTGGGATGAATTGTGCGAGTCAGTTCAAAGAAGAACTCATTGAATCGTTTAGTAAACCGCGCAGGAGTTGAGGATTAGAAGCGTTGGGTAATAGAAGTTCAAAGTATCAATAGAGTTTTAAGACTTCTTCTTTGCTCTGCACTGGCTATATAAATCTGGCATTAATTAAACCAAAAAGATCGAATTCAAGATGTCATAATTCATGCATATAACCAAGGTAGAAGATTGGAGAATGTGCAATAAATGGCAAAAATGGAGCGTCGAAAATAAGTTGAACCCAGAATCCGCATTGGAAATCTATTGCAGCACTAACCCCCTTTGATATCCTGCACTTTCTCGGTTTCTATTCTGGATGTATGAATATAAACCATCAAATCATACCAATTCTGCACAATAAATAGTCCATGCTGCATTGCGCATTGGAAGTTTTTTTGGGTAATGCGCTGCAGCATCTTGCATGCACGAAATGGTAAATGCCGTTATAGTATCTGTTGTCTCGGCCGAGCCGAGATTACAGATACATAAACCCGAATCACGCGATGGAGATATCGGAATTCATCGGTCGAACTATTACTTTGTTCCATCTTGTAGATTCGAGAATCCCGCAGCGCATTAACCTCAAGATGCTTCCAAAGCGCAATGCGGGATAAACGGTATAAAAATCTTGTGAGAGCACTTGCTATCTTGGGGGTTTATACCAATTCTGCTTATTAATGCGAAAAGGTAAATCGAACGATGGATGCATTTCATACGAGTAAATAAGGGAGGTAAAAAAAAGACCCTGCAATGCATTCCTTCGGAATACATCGCAGCGAGACGTTCGCGCGTGAAGAAGGGTGAATTAGGAGGGGGCAAGCTTCGCTTCCCCTCTCATATTTCACAAACACCAAAAAAGTTTTGGATATGCAGAATTTCACGAAGATGGCGCAGTGTCAATGTGATGATTTCATGCAACCCTGAAATTAATAATTCGAGAGAAACCTATTTGGGGAGTTCCTGTGTGTATAACCTGAGGCATAAAAAAAGGCTCCTTGTGGAGCCTTTTCAATATTTATGGTACTGTCCTGTTTTACTCGGCCAGAATGATCACTTTGTTGTTGAGTACTTCTACTGTTCCACCTTTTACTTCGAATCTGTGTTCTTTGCCTGCACCGTCTTTGATGCGCAACGTTCCCTTCTTCATGGATGAAATCAATGGTGCGTGGCGATTCAAAATACCAAGACTACCATCACTTCCAGGTAAATAAACGAAACTAGCTTCTCCTTCGAAAAGCGTCGCTTCGGGTGTGAGAATTTCAACTTTCATTTCTTCGTTGTCTTCTTATAGTTAATTAGCGCGCAGCGGCTTCGGCAAGCATTTTCTTACCTGCTTCGATCGCTTCTTCAATTGTTCCCTTCAAGTTGAAGGCCGCTTCAGGATATTCATCGCAATAACCATCCATGATCATATTAAATCCTTTGATAGTTTCTTCAATTGGAACCAAGACACCGGGAATACCCGTGAACTGCTCTGCTACGTGGAATGGCTGTGAAAGGAAACGCTGCACACGACGCGCACGGTAAACTGTTTGCTTATCTTCTTCGGAAAGCTCATCCATACCAAGAATTGCAATGATATCCTGCAACTCCTTGTAACGCTGAAGCATCAACTTCACTCTCTGAGCACAGTTGTAGTGCTCCTCACCCACCACCTGAGCTGTGAGAATTCGCGATGTAGAATCGAGTGGATCAACCGCTGGATAGATACCCAACTCGGCAATCTTGCGACTTAGTACCGTTGTTGCATCCAAGTGGGCAAATGTGGTAGCCGGAGCAGGGTCAGTCAAGTCATCTGCAGGTACGTACACGGCCTGCACCGATGTGATAGAACCTCTCTTGGTAGAAGTAATGCGCTCTTGCATCACTCCCATTTCAGATGCGAGTGTTGGCTGATAACCCACCGCCGACGGCATACGACCCAATAGTGCCGATACCTCTGATCCTGCTTGTGTGAAACGGAAAATGTTGTCGATGAAGAAAAGGATGTCACGTCCGCCCGACTTCTCATCGCCGTCGCGGAAGTATTCTGCTACAGTAAGACCAGATAGTGCCACACGTGCGCGTGCTCCGGGAGGTTCGTTCATCTGACCAAACACAAGTGTGGCCTGGCTTTTAGCAAGCTCGTCCATGTCCACTTTCGACACGTCCCAGTCGCCTTTTTCCATCCCCTTCACAAACTCTTCTCCATATTTTATTACGCCCGATTCGATCATCTCACGAAGTAGGTCATTTCCCTCACGGGTTCTTTCTCCTACACCCGCAAATACCGATAGTCCGGTGTATGCTTTTGCAATGTTGTTGATCAACTCCATGATGAGTACGGTCTTTCCCACTCCCGCACCACCAAATAATCCGATTTTTCCTCCCTTCGCATAAGGCTCAATCAAATCGATTACTTTGATACCTGTAAAAAGTACCTCAGTAGAAGTAGAAAGGTCCTCATAGCGCGGTGGCTGACGGTGGATACCGTAGCCGCCCTCATTGCTCACCGGCCCAATTCCGTCAATGGCTGTTCCAACAACGTTAAAAAGACGGCCTTTAATCTTATCGCCAGTAGGCATTGTGATTGCCTGTCCAACTGAGTGCACTTCTTCACCTCTTCTGAGGCCTTCTGTGGCATCCATTGCTATGGCGCGAATGGTGTCTTCTCCGATGTGTTGCTGACACTCCAAAATGAGGTCGTCCGCGCCTGGGCGCTTTATTACAAGTGCTTCAAGAATGTTCGGAAGTTTTTGACCTCCAGGAAATGTTACGTCCACTACCGGACCAATTACCTGTGCTACTTTACCTGTGCTTTGAGACATGAGGGAATGGTTAAAATTTTCGGGTGCAAAAGTACGTCATCTTTCAGGTGGGAAAAAGTTGTATGTACAAAAAGTTTAGACGCCTGATAATCAGTAGTCTTTGCAGGCGAAAAAATGAGTAGTTGAAGTCGAAACTCTCGTTCACTCAAAATGTAGACCCGTACGGCCAATTCGTCTGTAACAAAATGAGTATTCGTCGGTATTTCAATCTCCAAAACCTCAAAAGTCTCGAAAAAGATAGCCTTTATCATCCAAAAGGAACCTCTAAAAACCTCTTCACGTTTCGATCAAAACAAATAAGTATCACAATCATTGAATAAACCCGCATTACGCATTAGGACCATTTTTGTCTAGTGCGCGCGAGATTCCCAAATCTAAGCGATAGAAAACTGCATTCATCGGCAAAATTAGGGTGCAATTTTTCTATCGCTTGATTTGCGATAATTTTCGGGGCAAAATTCCATTTCTCAATCGCCTCACTTGTGAAAATTTTCGCATCTTTACCTCTCAACCTGAAACTTGAGGTGCCTCATGAAAAAATTTACACTCACTATTCCTCTTGTATTGACTTGTATCATTGGTGCAGCGCAAACTCCCACATGGAGCGATGATGTAGCGGCAATCATATACGAAAACTGTTCATCCTGCCACCGCGAAGGTGCCACAGCTCCATTCCCTCTGATGAGCTATGCTGATGCCGCGCCTATTTCCTGGGAAATAAAACATCAGGTCGAAGATCGCCACATGCCGCCTTGGCCCGCAGATCCCAACTATCGGCATTTTGCATACGAGCGTTTTTTGAGCGATCAAGATATCCAAACCATCGTAGACTGGGTTCTTGCAGATGCGCCTAGTGGTGATCTATTACAAGCTCCGGATCCACCTGTTTTCAACGACAATGGGACTCAACTCGATGTTATTGATTTTACCATTGAGATGGAACCATATACACTTCAATACAACACCGACGAATACAGGTGGTTCGCTATTGAAAATCCTTATGATGAAACGATCTATGTAAACGCAATTGAAATCATTCCCGGTCTTCCTGCTTTGGTTCACCATGCCGATCTTTCCTATGACTTAAGCGGAATCACTGCTGCCAACGATGCCCAAGACCCCCTCTCAGGGTTCAACGGTCAAATCGGCGGTCCGAATTACGACTACTACATGAACGCTTGGATGGCCGGCGGAAATGTGGTTCAATATCCCGAGGCATGGGGAATCGAAGTGTTACCCAACTCGCATTTTGTATTCGAAATTCACTACGGTCCAGGTGGGCAAGGACAGACGGATAGCACCAAAATGCGTCTAAAATTTGTGACAGATACTGATAATGTTCGACCTATATATGCTTCATGGATAACCAATGGACCATCTGAAGCTGGTGCTTATATCCCCGCAAATGAAGTGAGTTGGTACACACAGCAAACCGGCATCTACTGGTCAGAACAATCTATGATTTCCATCTGTCCGCATCAACATTATTTGGGTCAATCATTCAAAGTGTGGTTGGAAACCATGCAAGGCGATTCTATCCCTTTGATCTACATTCCCGACTGGCATTTTCATTGGCAGATGTATTACACTTTTCTCTATCCACAGCATATACCGATTGGGGCAAAAATTAAAGCGTCCGCTTCTTTTGACAACACAGTTTATAACGAACACAATCCGAATGATCCTCCGGAAAATGTTTACTGGGGTTCCTCTACTACCAATGAAATGATGATGGTGTTTAGCATTTGGTCGCCCTATCAAGAAGGAGATGAAGAGATTCTAATGGACAGCACCTATGTGCCTGTAAATCTCCCAAAAGAGTTCTCATTGAAAAGTGCAGAAATTTATCCGAATCCGGCCAACAATCACATCTATCTGAGTACACAAGGATCTGATTGGTCGAATGCGCAAGTCGACTTTTATAATTCCTCTGGCGCCTCACTCAAAAGACTCAAGTTGAATACAAATCTGGAATACTTCGATACAAGTGAGTTGTCGGAGGGTATGTATGTTGTTCGACTAACAAAAGGAAATCGGACTGAGTGTATTCGGTTTGTAAAACAATGAGAAAAAAAGGGACAATCGAGATAAAATGAAACGAGTTTAAACATTTCACCTACCGTTCCAAATTGCCACCTCGCATGGTTTCAAACTAATGCCATTGCGGGATATTGACCCCTATTGTTTGATGCTTATGTCAAAACATCAATCAATGGCGAATTAGAATATACCTATTAACGAAGTCAAACAGATTTCGATACTGCATCCGCAACTCAACCGGCTAATAATCCAACTGTAGTTCATGAAATTTTAATTCGTTTTCCTGAGGTTTATTTTGTTGATGATAGAAAAACATTGGAAATGATAAAACATGCTGAAGTCAAAAGTCCTTCTTGCTCAAACCAGAAAGTTCCCATGTATTTATATGTATAGGCCATGTGAATTCTTTTGCAATGGGCGTAGGAAAAGACATAGAACGGCTCATTTGTTGATGCGGTTTCCCTGGTGGGTTAATTACCTGTGAAGAAGGTTGATCTTCAAAAACCCCTTTTCAAATCTATCGGAGGTGCGGTCGGGGAAAAAATAAAATACGAAGCGGTCGGCTGTTGTTTCGGCAAAAGCCTGCCCAATGGTCGGTTTTTAGTCCTATGTTTTTGATGTCCAATGGTCAAGTTTATGGTTGGCATGTCGTTCTTTACGCTTGCTTCAACCTTGCTTAAGTGTCTAGATTTTTCCCTAAAAAAACCAATCATTCCCTCCGTATAAGGGGATATCCCTAGTTCTGCACTAAAAATCTCCCACAAAGATAATTGCCTTTCTTAAAAATCCAAGTTCTCTTATGGACTCCCGATTTCGGAGATCTTCTTGAAGCTAAAATGATTGTAAATCTCCCGTTGTTTGCTGCTGGAATGAGTTAATAACAATTAATGGTACGTCCAAATACTTCTTCTGCGTTACACCACAAAACAATGAACCACTCCCCCACCTTCAACTCGGAGCTCCTAAAGACCAAACTAAGTGACTACATTTCCGAAATAACATCGCCCCTATAAAAGTGTCGTCCACCAATGCCGTTCCCTCCAGGCTCTTTGACCGTATTCGGTTAGGAATGTCCAAGCCACTATACGGCTTCTCTTTTGACCGTGAACCATTTGAATCGTTCGGATCTCCGTGGCCTCTGCCTTCGATAAAGCATTGTACAATGGTTGCAGATTTGCTTCCTTAGAAATGAGCGAGGAAAACCAATAACAGTTCTTTTGAAGGACTATACTTTCTTCGATCATCCTCAAAACAAATGCCAACTCACCCCCTCTCGAAATGAGTTCGGTGCTCTGACCACCAAAATTTAGATATGGCTTTTCGAGCGGTTTGATACGCAGGTTATTCCATTTGCGCTCCACCGCTTCTTGCATTTCTTCAAATGATGAATGGAAAGGTGGATTGCACATCACCAAATCAAAGTCATCGTCCTCCCGAATGATGCCCTTCATGATATCACCACTGCTCGGCTGCAAGCGCAACTGTATAAATTCCTTTAAACCTTTGTTGTGATCTAAAATGTGTTGGGCTGATTCCAAAGCTGTAATGTCAATTTCTGACCCAACAAAACTCCATCCGTACTCCTTATTTCCCAATATGGGATAAATGCAACTGGATCCCACACCCAAATCCAATACCCGAACTGTTCGTCCAATAGGCACTACATCCTTATTAACCGCGGCCATCAAATCGGCCAAATGATGGATGTGGTCTGCACGCCCCGGTACAGGAGGAACCAGGTAGCCCTCCAGAATATCCCATTTCTCAATGCCATAATTCTGCAGTAATAAAGCCGCATTGAGCGCTCTCACCGCCTTAGCATCCGCGAAATCTACCGTTTCTGTACCAAACTTGTTGGTAAACACAAAAGGCTTTAAGTCAGGATACTTGCTTATCAAGACTCCAAAATCATAGCCCGAGAGCATTCTGTTTCGCGGATGTGCCTCCGCATTTTCCTTAGGTATAACAATAAATTTTGACTTACTCATTAGGTCTTGTATGTATTTCTTCGGTCCCCTCTAAATCACATGCGCTAGAGCATAAAAGTGCAAAGGTAAGCCAGATGTATATCTTCTACTTTTTTGGATTTGAGAGGGAAGCCGACACAATATTCCGAGGGGACCTCAAAGGCAAAACTTTTATCAGCAACTCCGCCAACATATGTTTGTTCTTTACATGAACACACTATTAATTCGACAGAGAAAAGTCAATGACAGTTGTTTTTAGAGAGAAGCAAACCCCACCTTGTTTTGGGCCAATCGAGATGATCTGCATCAATATTTTCTCAAAAGCCAGATCTTGATTCACAAAATTTGTGTTATTCTTGTCTCCAGACACCAAACAACGCATCGAATTATTTTGAATTGAGTATATTCGCGAAAATTGAAAAAACATTGAAAGTTTTTCTGCCATACTTCTTTTTGTCCATCATGGTATCCGTTTTGATTTGCGATGTAATTGAGCAAGCAAAAGGAGATTTGTATGAGCTAACAGAGCTTGTTAATGAAACGAGTGAAGAAAAAGGCAAAGAAGAAAGCGAGAACTCAAAAGAAGTATACGCCTTCAAAACAGATTCAAATGATCTAGATGCAAGCTGCACAGATTTTAATGATAGACAGACCACAATATTTCTATCTCATTCTGAATTCTCGGATATAGAAATTGCTTTGCCTGACTTGCCTCCTGAATTATAGTCCTCAACATTCAACGCATAACCTCGAAAGGGCCAAGGCATACACCCATTAAGAAGTCTAGCGCTTTCGGAATTATGTTTTCTTTGAACCTTTGGTTCTGTGCCACTGTTATCAATCATCTATTTATTATTAAGCTCGTGCTCAAAGAGCCATTCATCATATATCATCGACAAAACGATTCAAGAAATCCATCCATGAAAAATAATCTATCCTATTTCAAAACGGACATTCAGGCCGGACTGGTTGTCTTTCTAGTGGCCCTGCCGCTATGCCTGGGGATTGCCCTTGCCAGCGGCGCTCCGTTATTCGCCGGTGTAATTTCCGGTGTTATCGGTGGAATTGTTGTTGGTATTTTAAGCAGTTCTCAGTTGAGTGTCACGGGACCTGCCGCCGGACTTACCGCAATAGTTCTCGCAGCCATAACCACTCTCGGTTCTTACGAAACTTTTCTACTTGCTGTTGTTCTAGCCGGATTGATTCAAATACTAATGGGCCTTGCAAAAGCAGGAACCATTTCCAATTACTTTCCCTCGAACGTGATTGAAGGAATGCTCATGGCAATAGGAATTATCATCATTCTAAAACAACTTCCACATGCCATCGGTTACGATGTAGACCATGAGGCAGATTTTTTCTTCATAGAAAAAGAAACAGGGCACAATACGTTCTCAGCACTCATAGATGCCGTGAATTACTCACACCTAGGTGCAATCTTTGTAACCTTAGTTTCTCTCGCAATTCTGATCACCTTTAATAAAGTGCAATTCCTCAAAAAAATAAAAGTCATTCCTCCAGCATTAGTGGCAGTAGTTTCGGGAGTAATTTTAAATGAGGTATTCAAATCAACAGGTTCAAGTTTGGCCATCTCGCAAGAACACCTTGTAAACCTACCCATGCCTGATTCTTTCGAAGGATTCAGAAGCCAGTTTTCATTTCCGAATTTCTCCGCATTTTCAAATCCCAATGTCTGGATTGTCGCAGTTACCATTGCAGTAGTAGCAAGCGTCGAAACGTTGCTCTGTATTGAAGCTTCAGATAAGATGGATTCTATGAAGCGATTTACAAATACCAATCGCGAGCTTTTTGCGCAAGGAACTGGAAATATGTTGAGTGGTTTAATTGGAGGTATCCCAATGACCTCTGTGATCGTAAGAACATCTGCTAACATCAATTCCGGAGCGCGAACAAAAACATCAGCCATCTTTCACGGAATTCTTTTAGTGTTGGCCGTAGTTCTCATTCCAACCATTCTGAATAAAATTCCGCTTGCAACCCTTGCTGCCGTGCTTCTGATGATTGGCTACAAACTTGCGAACCCAAAAATTGTAATGCATATGTGGAAAATAGGAAAATATCAGTTCGTGCCATTTGCAGTTACTGTTCTTGCTGTTGTGTTTACAGATCTTTTGAGAGGGGTCGCAATTGGGCTCGTCGTGAGCGTATTTTACATCCTCCGAGCAAATTTGAAACTCGCCTATTTCTTCAAAAAAGATGAATACCGTGAGGGAGAGGCGATCACAATTAAGCTGGCTCAAGAAGTATCGTTTCTCAATAAAGCCGCTATTAAACAGACCCTCTATCATCTCCCCGCAAATAGCACCGTCATCATAGATGCCTCAGACACATTCTATGTTGATCATGATGTTATCCAAATGCTCAGGGACTTTATAGAGGTTGTGTCAAAAGACAAGAATATCTCTGTCAACCTCATAGGTTTCAGAGAGGAATATGACCTAAACGTATCCATTCAACGCGTTACATCACATTAAACCTATAAAAAATGAAGGCACACACACACGAATCTCAAGCCAGCATAACGCCGGAAAAAGCTTTGGAGTTCCTCAAAGAAGGAAACCAACGGTTTATAACAAATCTTAAAATAAATCGCGACCTACTCCAACAAGCAAATGAAACAAGGGAAGGGCAATGGCCCTTCGCGGCTGTATTGAGTTGCATTGATAGCCGTACATCAGCCGAACTGATTTTTGATCAAGGTCTCGGAGATATCTTTTCTATTCGTATTGCAGGAAACGTAGTAAACACCGACATTCTAGGTAGCTTGGAATTTGCCTGTAAAGTTGCGGGATCGAAACTAATTGTTGTTCTCGGTCACTCAAACTGTGGTGCCATCAAAGGTGCATGCGACCATATAGAAATGGGGAATCTAACAGAACTGCTCTCTAAGATTCAACCTGCAGTGTACCAAGAAACATTGACCACAAAAGCAGATCAAAGAACCTCAAAAAATGCTGAATTCGTGCACAACGTTACTCAAATCAATGTGCAGCGTTCTGTAAAATCAATCGTCAATCGCAGCTCTACCCTCCAACAAATGATTGAAAAAAACGAAATTGCCATTATTGGTGCCGTCCACGATCTCGAATCAGGTTTGGTTCATTTTTTAGATGACACTTGGGTCAATAACAAAGAGGCAATTTTAGGCACAATTTAAAGAAACCTCGAATACCGTAGAAGTATCTGAAATAGTCCAATATCGTTTCACTCCATTGCACTATAACATCTACTCTCACGATATTTCCCACTTTAAGCAGATAAATCTAAATCACGCAACGGAGATTTCAACCCAGAATCCGCATTGGAAATCTATTGCAGCGGTCACCCCCTTTGATGTCAAGCACTTTCTCGATTTTCATTCTTGATGTATGAATATACACCATCACATAAAAATCTGGCGAGAGCACTCGCTATCTTTTGGGTTTAGCAATTTATAGCGAATCCCAATGCGGATTCTGGGTTCAATATTCATAGGTATAGTGAGAACATTGTTCCATCATACTTCCGGACCTATATTACCCTTGAAATATTTCCATGCGGAAATGTGAAAGAAAAAAGGACCGGCTTCTAGCGCAATCAGCAAAGAAACCAATCAGCAAATTTCTTCAATCAAATAAGCCACATTATTCAAGGTAACAGTATCGCCAATCTTTGAAGAAATAAATGCATTTCCCAAAGGAGATTCTGGAGACATAGCAATAATCGTTGATATATCCACATTTAACTTTCCGATCGGTATACTCAAATAAAAAAAGCCCCTGTTCGTCTTTACCAAACTACCCTGTGAGATGATATTAGTTTGAATGGAACTATCAATTCTATCCAATTTCGATTTCTGATTAAGGACTTCGGACAATTGTTTCTCCATTCTTTCGCACTCAATCTGCGCCATTGCAATAGCCGTTTCATGCTTATCGCCTGCCGTGCTTTTTGCATCGTTTGACAATCCTTCCCGGATTTCTTTAAGACCATGGCGGATTTCCTTTTCTCTTGATAGCATTAATTCCGTAGCAGCGGAATGCACCTTTAACTTCAGATCTCTCAGGGTAATCATGCCTAACTATTGGCGCACCAGCTTTGAGTGAGAGACTTGATCTCCCTCGGCCACTGAGATCAAATAAATACCGGGCGATTCGAAATCAAGTTCAAAAGTGGTGTTACGACAAATGGCATTACCCAATTCTCTTCCTTGGGAATCGAACCAGGTGATCTTCCTTTCATTTGAATTTTCAAACAGAAAATCAAATTTGTCCTTTGAAGGATTTGGATAAACCAAGAGATCAGATAAGACATTCGTATCGAAGTTCTCGACCGACACAAACATATCGAGTTTGAACCGCCTGAAAAATCTCCAAATTTCAAGGCTCGCGTTGAAATCCATATTGGTTGTGCTGATGTTTACGATTGCTCCGGGCCACGTATGATCTCCTCCCATGACTTTGTAAAATTCTACCGAACTACCGTTGTCTCCATCTTCATAGACATAGTGCTCTGCGGTACAATTATCAGTTGTCACAACATCCGGCACTTCATTAAATATCGGAACTGCAGCACAATTGTTGAACTCAACCCAATACTCTACTACATCTTCAATGGGTTCCAAACCGAAACCTCCATTATAATTTACAACGCTATCGTCAGTTCCATGAATTTGCATAACAGGCGTCGGATGCTGCGCGTCACAAGTGGTTTGAAGTCCGGCAACCATGCTGCCTGCAACAGAAGCTATAGCAGTAATGCGGCTGCTCAAACCACACGCTAACGAGTAGCTCATAAACCCTCCATTGCTCATGCCTGTGCTATAGATGCAATTCGAATCAATGTTGTAATGGACTTGCAATGTGTCGATCAGCGCCGAGATAAAGCCTATGTCATCAATATCCGAAACTCCAAAAGCATTCCAAAACTGATTGCCCTGTCCATCGAGTGTTCCATCGGGATGCACTACTATAAAATTTGCCGTATCCGCAATAGCCGTGAAGTTGCCATAGATCAGTTGTTCCGTGGAGTTAGAGCCATATCCATGCAGATTTATAATGAGTGGCACAGGTTGGGAGCCATCATATATTTCAGGGATATAGGTTCGATATTCTCTGTCGATATTGTCGTAAATAAAGGATGATACATCAATGGTTTGACCGGAAGTGTCCAGAACCATTGTCAAACATGCAAAAATCACAAGACCAACAGAAACCCGAATTCTGCTCTTGCCCACTTTCAAAATGTCCATTCCGCACGACTTTGACATAAATAGGTTCTGTATTGTTGCCCGAAAAATTTCCATTATGTCGCTAATTTAGGTTATACTCATGCCATAGGCAATGACTATAGAACCTTTTGTGCTCTATTAATGCGTCTTCTGTATTTATTCGACTACATCGCCTCTTCGCAATTTAGCAGGATAGTAGTCTTTAAGCCGGGTTTTGCTGTTGAAATCTATTATACCGTTTGGAATTATGCAATAGTCCAATTCGTTTCACTACATTGAACTAAACATAAATCACAACGGTAATTTATACCAATTCTGCTTATGAAACCCAGAATCCGCATTGGAAATCTATTGCAGCGCTAACCCCCTTTGATATCAAGCACTTTCTCGATTTTTATTCTTGATGTATGAATATACACCATC
>JAWXBG010000015.1:0-26783 GCA_034439875.1 Flavobacteriales bacterium | reverse complement strand
GGACTATTTTAAATCCAGAATCCGAATTGGGATTCGCGCTGCAATTGAGTTCCAATGCGGATTCTGGGTTAAAGGCAGAATTGGTATAAAACCTTTCGCTCCATCATTGCGAAATGGACTTCCCAAATGCGTTTCGAGGATAATGCCAGATCCTATGGACAAAAAAAAACCCGGTTGATTACTCAAACCGGGTTTTATCGAAACTATGGTTTTGGTTAAGGAATAACCGTTAATAATCCGGAGAAATACTTCTCCTCATTGGTTCTGTCGTTGTACAGAATCACTATCCAAGGGTATTGACCAGGAGCCACGTTATTTCCATCCGAGGAAGTGCCATCCCAACCTTTGTTTTTATTTACAGATTCAAAAATGGGTGTTGACCCTTGATAAACTGTCATTTTAAACTTCACCTTACCGCTTTTCAGGGCTTGAGGCATAAAGATATCAGTACCCAAAGCAATCTTCGACTGCGCTTCCAATTTATACTCCGTGTTCACAGGGATGTACTTTACTTTACTGTCAGTACAACCATATTCGTTGCTTACAGTAAGAGCTACCATGTGTTTGCCTTTGTCCACATAAGATCTGACGGGACTAATTTCTTCGCTCTCTTTTCCATCGCCGAAATTCCAAGAGAACTCGTTGGCATTATCTGAAATGTTGATGATCTTCACAGTCGGTGTTTCAGTAGGATCGTTCACGAATTCCCATTCGAAATCAGCACTTGGGGATGGATTGATTACAATAATATCTCTTTGAACGCTGGTGCGAATAACTCCACCTTCGCTGGTTACTGAAAGAGAAACATCGTATACGCCTGACTTTGAATATCGGTGAGCGGTATTTGGTTTATTCGAGAAAGTACCATCTCCAAAATTCCAGAGATACTGGCCTTCAGAAGGGCTGTCTGCTAGATTGAAATTTACTTCGTAGCCAACACAAGCTTTGTCAACATTGGTTGCAAATTTTAGATCACGTGAATTGTTTTCCTCTGATATTGTTACTTTTTCTTGATCAGGTGTAATGTTCTGCACTTCGCTCACATCAATATGTGGTTGAAGAATAAATCGATCTTGCAAAGGTATATAAGCAGACTCCGTATTTCCTGATATTTTATCTGCTCCTGAGTCAGCGTTCTGTGAAAGAGTAATATCGCTCAATAATTGAGCAGGAAGAGAATTTTCGTTTGTGGGAGAAATACTATTGTTAGAACCGTTGGAAATAATTTGGTTCTGGAAGCGGGCGAATGCGTAACCACCCTTCGCTTTAGAAACTTTAAAACCGTGCTCATAGATCAGATAGGAACCTGCGCCTGTAAAAATAGCAGCTGCAGCCAAAGCCACAATCCACGAATAGTTGGAACTACCTCCTCTCGAAGCAATTTGCTTCTCGAGTCGATTCCAGCTCTTCGCATCGAAAGGGGTTTCGTAACCTTCCATCGATTGTCTGACTTTTTCCTCAAATGGAGTAAAAATCTTGCTCATTGGCTTTTTTGTGGTTATGCGTTAAAAGTATCTTCTTCAAATTTCTTTTTGCTTTCGCAAAATTGGATTTCGATGTGCCCACGCTAATTCCAAGCGCTTCTGCGATATCCATATGAGTATAATTTTCAAAAACATACAAGTTGAAAACGGTTTGGTAGGCCGGTGACAACTGGTACATGGCTTCTATGATTTCTTCTGGTTTGAAGTCATACTTATCATACTCATCTATTTCAACATCTATCTCATCTTCGAACTCCTCCGAAGAAGTATCTTGACCTAACATCAAGATGTCTGTTTTACTTTTTCTGAACCTGTCAATTGACATGTTCACCATAATCCTTCGCACCCATCCTTCAAAGGAACCAACACCCGTGAATCTCTCCATGTTGTTGAATACCTTGATAAATCCTTCTTGCAATACATCTTGAGCAGTGTCCTGATCACGTGTATAACGCAAGCAAACGGCTTTCATTTTACCATAAAACATCTTGTAAATCGCATGCTGCGATTTACGGTCTCCATTGAGACAACCTTGTATTATTTGTTTCAACTGAGGAATCTCTTCCATCGTTCATACATTTATCAGACGGACTCATACCCTAAGGGTTGCCACCCAAGGATAAAATTCCCGGATTTTTTTTTCATCGGGGCTAAATGTAGTCCAAGTGCGTCAATTACATGCTTTTCGAACGAAATTCCTTGCAGATGGTTGCCTATGTGTCGATTTATGCCATGCTTTGAGGCAAAGTTTAATATTGATTGGCATCGATTGAGATCTCTTTGGTGTGATTTCAGATAATTTTGCCGAAGAATGAATAAAAGGGTAGTTGTAGGATTGAGCGGTGGTGTCGATTCGAGCGTAGCGGCGCACCTTCTCATTGAGCAGGGCTATGAAGTCATTGGCATATTTATGAGAAACTGGCATGACGAAAGTGTCACTATAAATAATGAATGCCCTTGGATTGACGATAGCAACGACGCTATGTTGGTGGCCGAGCATTTGGGCATACCCTTCCACGTTCTAGATCTCAGCGGTGAATACAAAAAGCGTATAGTCGACTATATGTTTAGAGAGTATCAGTCAGGCAGAACACCCAATCCGGATGTGCTCTGTAATCGAGAAATCAAGTTCGATGTTTTTCTCAAAGCGGCCATGAACCTTGGAGCTCAATATGTAGCAACAGGACACTATTGCCGTCGTGAAGAATCTTTCGATGGAACTTTCAAATTGTTGGCAGGATTGGATTCTAATAAGGATCAAAGTTATTTTTTGTGCCAACTAGATCAAAATCAGTTATCTAAAGTGCTTTTTCCCATTGGCAATCTTCAAAAGTCTGAAGTGCGAAAAATGGCAGAATCGATTTCACTTCCAAATGCTGCCAAAAAGGACTCTCAAGGTCTCTGTTTTATTGGCAAAGTAAAACTCCCCGTTTTTCTCCAACAGCAATTGGAGCTTAAAAAAGGGAAGATAATTGAAATTTTGCTGTGGGCTCCTGAATGTGCAAGTCGCAATGGTGATGCCCATCAGCCAAGCCTAGAAGAAATCACTGCAAAATATCAATTTGTACCCGAAATGGGAAGTGAAATAGGTGAGCACGAAGGTGCACATTTCTTCACTGTAGGACAAAGAAAAGGCTTGGGTGTTGGCGGTCGAGAAATCCCTTTATTTATTGTCGAAACAGATACAACAAGCAACATAATATATGTAGCTGCTGGGGAAGACCACCCGGCATTGAATCGGTCTGGCCTATTCGTTCCAGCAGCAGATGTACATTGGATAAATCCTTCTGAGTCAATGAAAGTAGGTGAGGAGCGTAGATACCAATGTAGGATTCGATACCGCCAAGTTTTGACTGAATGTATGCTATACATGAAATCTGACGGTCTGCATATCGTTTTTGATCAACCTCAAAAAGGGATCGCCTCAGGTCAATTTGCCGTGTGGTACGCGGGCGAAGAACTTGTGGGAAGTGGAGTGATTTTCTGATCAATGAATTTTCTTTTTGTTGGACTGCAAGAACCTCAAAGCAACCTTGACATGAAATAGCTTGTCTCTATTTTTGAATATGGAATGCCATTTTCGAAACCAAAGCTTTCAACCTTCGAAACCAAAATAAAAAATCATGAGAAGTACTGCACTATTTGTGAAAAAAATTCTCGTTTTTCTTTCCTTTCTTTCTATTGTTGGAAATGTGAAAGCGCAAAACGAATGCGATGGAACATGGGCAACAGCCACTTTTATTCAAGGCTTATACCCTCAAGAAGTATCTTATGTGCTTACGTATCTAGGCGATACAAGTTTTTCCTATTGGGGGGTTGCAAACAATACTGTTCAGAATTTATGTCTACCGGACGGATGCTATAGTTTGGAATTATATGACACTTTCGGAGACGGATGGAATGGAGCTATAATCACATTTGCGGCGAATGGTTTAGTACTCGCATCGGCAACAATGGATACAGGAAGTTATCTGTACCTAACGATTGGTTTCAATGCTGAATGCGATGGTTCAATTTTATATGGTTGCACCTATCCCGACGCAATAAACTATGATCCTGAAGCATTGGCTAACGATGGATCTTGTATCTATGAAGGATGCACTGATGGTGCTGCTTTAAATTATGATCCTACTGCAACATTAGATGATGGTTCATGTGAATATTGCAACGGTGAAGGTTCAGTGACCGCTTCTTTATATGTATGCACTTTTTCATATGGCAACCAAGTTGAATTGCAAATTCTCGACAGTCAGGGCAACGAAGTAATTTATGTCTCCGGTTTAAGCAACGGTAATGTTGTTTATTTTGATGTTTGTCTGCAAGAAGGTGAATGTTATACAGCCAATATGATCAATAATGCTGGCCCCTTCGGATGGTATGGTGGTTATTTTTGGGTGAGTCTAAATGGTTTGCAAATTGTAAATGATCAACCTTTAGGAAATGTTGATTTTGATTCTACTATTTTCTCTGTTGATGGGAATTGTGGAGGAATAGTATATGGCTGCACAGATCCTGCTGCGCTCAATTATAATCCTGAAGCAACAACTAGCGACTACACATGTATGTACCCATGGCCTGGCTGTATAGATCCTCAAGCTATCAACTATGATCCTAATGCAACTGTCGATAATGGTACTTGTATTTATCCAGAAGAGTGTGACCAAAATCTATTGACATTCATTTTGAACCCAGATTTTTGGCCATACGAAATGAGCTATTTTGTGTTTGATGAAAATGGATTTCAGGTTGCCTATGGAAATGGAGCAAATGCATATGCTTGTGTTCCCGATGGTTGTTACACTTTGGCTATGTACGATTCTTTTGGCGACGGTTGGACATCAGGTTCTCTTGATGTTCTGGTGAATGGCATTCCGAGTTACAACTTTACCTTGGCATATGGCAATTACGATTCCACGACATTTGGCATCAATGTAGAAGGGTGTACTCCCGTATATACAGGTTGTACTGATCCAAATGCAATCAACTATAATTCTGAGGCCACCGAGGATGATGGTTCTTGTAACTATTGCTACTCCAGTAACTCAACATTGTACGTATGCACTTTTTCCAATGCCAATGAAGTAGAACTGGCAATAACAGATGATGAAGGAAATGAAGTGATATACGTTTCCAATCTTTATGGAAATGGCATCGCTTATTTCGAATTATGTCTTGATTCTGGAATGTGCTATACTGCCACAATGATCAACAATAGCGGACCTTTTGGTTGGTATGGAGGTTATTTCTGGATTAGCAATAACGGTGCCTACATTATCAATAACCAACTCAACTACGGTGAGCAAAGTGTTTCAGTTGAATTCAGTATTGATGGTACTTGTGGACCTATTTCTGGGTGCACAGATCCAAATGC
Organism: Flavobacteriales bacterium; assembly: GCA_034439875.1. GTDB lineage: Bacteria > Bacteroidota > Bacteroidia > Flavobacteriales_D > Sanyastnellaceae > JAWXBG01. Next base: position 21,428 of record JAWXBG010000015.1, on the reverse strand, counting down.
ACTAAACTATAATCCTGAAGCAACTTTCAACGATAATAGTTGTGTTTACCCATACTACGGCTGCACGGATACTTTGGCACTCAACTACGATCCTTATGCCACAGTCGATAATGGATCTTGTTTTTATCCAGAGGCTTGCGAGCAAAATCTCTTGACCTTCGTTTTAAACTCAGATCCTTGGCCGTACGAAATGAGCTATTTTATTTATGATGAAAATGGAGCTCAAGTTGCTTGGGGAAATGGATCAAATACTTATGCATGTGTTCCCGACGGATGTTATTCCTTGGCCATGTACGATTCTTTTGGCGACGGATGGACAACAGGTTCTCTTGATGTATTTGTAAATGGTGTGCTCACCTTCAATTTTACTTTGGCTGTTGGCAATTATGAATTGACATCATTTGGAGTGAACACAGAAGGTTGTGTTCCCGTTAATGCAGGTTGTACGGATCCTCTTGCATTGAACTACAATTCTTTTGCAACCGAAGATGATGGATCTTGCATTTATGGCGAAGAATGTGAGAGTAATCTAGTTGAAATTACAATAAATACTCAAGCTTGGGGCTCGGAAATTTCGTGGTACTTGATTGCTGAAGACGGCACAGTTGCTGCTTCAGGAAATGAATACGAGAGCTGGAATTCGTACTCCAATTATTACTGTCTTGAAACAGGCTGTTATCAAATGGTAATGGAAGATAGCTGGGGTGATGGATGGAATGGTGGCTACTACACCATATCCGGTTATGGAACATATAATGAAGGAAGTCTTTACTATGGCGAAACAGCAACAGACATGGTGGGAATAAACACTTGGTGCAATGACTCAATACCGGGCTGCACTGATAGCTTGGCTCTCAACTACAATCCATGGGCTTCGTTCGATGATGGTTCTTGTATGTACAACGACAACGAAGGTTTTTCGCCGGAGGATCTATTCGGACTTGAATTAGAATTTACTCTTTATCCAAATCCTTCGAACAGTGAAATTATTCTGAACGTAAATGGTCTGAGTGCTTTGAGCAATATTCAGATTGATATCATAGGCTTGACCGGTCAGAAGATTGAATCATTTACCGTGGGTAATTCAGAGACCTTCAGAGTTCTCGAGCTCAATGTGAATCAATATGCTGCCGGATTCTACTTATTGAATCTTACCAATGGTGATCGCATTCAGCAAATGTCTTTCATCAAGCAATAGGAATTTTAAAATCTTTCAATACAAAAAAAGCCGTTCGCAATGTGAACGGCTTTTTTGTGTTTGGTGAATTTTCTTTAAATCTGGATTTTGAAGATTGATTAAGTGTGGGAAATTAAAGAACTACACAACCAAGCTTTCTGGTAGAATTTTATATCAATGTTACTTGATAAACGCTCCAAAATATTCTATATCCGTAAAGCGGTAATTTCTTTTGCAATTTTTATGTAGTTCTTCCCTCCTTCAAGATTGTGAAACGCAATTGGTCTCGAATCAGATAGGATTGCACAAATTCAAACGGAATTACTTGCCGACGAAAAATATTTGAACGAAATTAAATATGAATACATTTGTAATCTATGAACCTTTAGTCAATGAAAACTACAATCTTGTTTTTTTTCATCCTTTCGCTTCTGCACGTGGCGATTGCATTGGCTCAGAACAACCATTGTCCTGCTGATCAGCTCTTGAACTTTCAATTGAATAGTCCGGAGATGCAGGAACTCTTTTTGGAAGAAGAAAAAAACTAAATCGTCAAATAGATAAAATGTTTAATGAAACGGGGTATGCATACAAATCATACCTCAACGAAGACAACCAGATCACAATTCCGGTTGTTTTTCATGTGATAGCAGAAGATATTAATGCTATATCCAATATACCCTATAGTAGAATTGTGCATCAAATGAATGCTTTGAACGAAGCATTTAATGGCGGAGCCAATGGAATGGAATTATAAGCTCATGTTAATTTTTGTCTTGCGCAGAATACTTCACCCATAAATGTGAGTTGGACCAATGAGTTAGAACCCGGGATAATGAAATATTTCGGGTCAGGAATAAATGGAATAAGTCCAAATGCCATAGATCTATTCGAGTGTTACATGAACTATACCACGTCCGATAATTGTTTGAAAATATTTACACAAGGACAAATAGATCAAATACATGCCCATATTGAGAAATGGCCAATGCCATGAACATGGACCAGATGCTGGATAACTACATGATGATAGACGGCTTGCTTCAAGCGAGTCGCAATGCCGATTCGCAGGCCGCAGATATGCTAATGGGTCAAACCGTGCGCATGAACGACCACGAGCTTCGAGACTACAAAGCCTATGCAGATTGGCTGAGCCTAGAACTGAGCCAATCTGATTGGCAATTCGGCACCATACTTTTATATTCTCAAATGACTACCCTTAACGATCTCGTGGACAACCACTGGATGTACCGCGCAGGGCAAAAGTCCATAAGCTACATGAACCGCCACATGGTTACCGACTTCTACATCCCTCCCGCACGAGGCAATTGGCAGCCACGCAGTACAATGTTGAACACCCGAACACAACCGGAAATCCCAATAGTGGAGGTGTATCCCAATTCTGCAAGTGAAATGCTGACCTTTGAATTTCATTTGAGTCAGCATTCACAAGCCAACGGCACAATGGCTATCTATGACATCACCAACAGGTTGATGCAGGAGTTGGTCATATCAGACCGCAATCAAATGTTTACTCTTGATTCGCGCCAATGGCAAAGCGGTTTGTACATGTTTATTGTGAAAATTCCCGGAGAAGAAGAACATGTTGGACGTTTTGAAGTCATACATTAACACGTTAGTGAAAAAGGGGAGCCAATTGGCTCCCCTTTTATTGCTATGCTTCAATATTGCGGCACAGGAGACTTTCAGTGTAAAGTTTGATTTGGGGTCAGAAACAGCGGCCTCGGCTGTTATTGAAACTTCTGATGGCTTTCTGGTTTGCGGAAGTGGCTATGACACAACCGGAATTAATCATCCGGATTTTTTCATTCATAAATTAAATAAGAATGTAGAAACGATTTCATTATTTCAATGGGGTGAAGAGGAATATGAACTTCGCGCACGTAATAAAACACACGGCACATTTGCAGACAGCACACACATAATAGCTGCATTGCTTGTTCAACCCGGACCCAATGAGTGCATGCTCTTATAGTTCAACAACGAGGGTGATACCCTCAAGACCATGCATTTTCCATCGCCCGTATTAGATGAGCATGAGTTTGTTGAAACGCGCGATTTAGTAGTTGACCCCGCCCACGATTGTTTCTACCTCTCCTTTGGCATCTACCGTCCCGACACACAAAACGACTATGTCGTGCAAAAGAGAACCAAAGAGGGAGAGTTGGTGTGGGAGGTATATACGGATGGGCCGATTAGTGAAGCTTCGCGATGTATGGTATTGGATTCAACAGGTATCATTATTTCTGAATCGGAACGGTGAACAATGAATATGATCGTTTGGTAAAGAAGATTTCAGCGAACGCGGTCATTTCTTGGTCTTTTCCATTTACTAATAATGAGACTTTCTTAGGCCCAAGAGATATGATTATAGAACAAGATGGAATTGTTTGTTCTTCCATTGGTTCCCCACCCGACACACTTTATTCATCTCCTGTTCTTTTCAAACTTGACAAATTTGGCAACATACTTTGGTTCATGCATACCCCCAATAGTTACATCTACCATTTCCAATACATGGAAAACCTTACCCGAACATGCGATGGTGGATACGTAGGTGCAGCAAAAAAACACATTTCGCAAATAGAAGGCGACACCCTGAATGCCGAATCCAACTATGCCGCATGGCTTATCCGATACGACCATGAGGGCAACATACTCTGGGACCAGAAATACGCCATCGTGAACAGCGCTATTTACCACCACGAGATATACGACCTCATCAGCACCAGCGATGGCGGCATTCTATTTTGTGGCGAAGCCGCAGACTACTGGTTGCAGAACACCAAGCTGGACTCACCACCACAGCAAGCATGGGTAGTAAAACTGGATGCCTGCGGCTGCCTAGTTCCCGGTTACAATCCCAATTGCACACCACCCGATTGTGATACCACATCAACGGTAATTGTACCCGAAGACGATTATTTTTTGTATGGCCCCAATCCTGTTTCGCAAATGCTCAACATTTTTGCTGGAGCGGATTTTCCGGTGGGCAGCGAATTCAAGTTGTTTGATTCAATCGGAAGAGTTGCAAAAAGTTTCACCGCAACAGAATGCAACATCACTTTTATGTGGGATTTGGAATCACTAACGAGTGGCGAATATGTGCTTTCTTTGGAACGAGGAAAAGAGAGATTGCAGAGTGAAAAAATATTGAAACTTTGACAACATTAGCACTATTGTTCGCCTTTCGGATTAGGATTTGAATCTCGGTGTTACAACTCCTACAAATCATTGAACCTTGCAACAAACTTATCGCGGGCAGCTTTACTAGGCATTACCTGATATATGAACTTCTTTCCATCTTTCTCAAACTTACGCTTGTCATCTTTCACTTCTTGAAGTATGGTTAGAAAATCTTTATCGGAACTCATCACATTCATAATGGTGAGTTTGTATTCGAAGAAATACCAATTGCCGGAATCAAGTTCGATGTAAATACGCAAGACATCGGCACTTCGTCTCTTTTCAATTTCGATTTTACCTTTCACATACCTGAACAATTGCTTTTTGCCCATGCTTGCAATACCGATAGGACCAACTGTTTGAAAGGACTCATCTACAGGGTTCCAAGTCCATTTTACGTCAGCTAGATACAGGATGCCTTGAAGTTCTTCTGGCATTTTTTTCAACTGTCCACCCAAGCTCAATTCAGAAATAAGCTTATCCGACTGCTGTGTGCCCAACCATTCAATCAAACTTTTTTCAAACTTGGTTTTAGTAATGTCAACCGGCAACAAATTCGGGAATTGCTCAATCTGCTCACTCATTCTTTTTAAAGCCCCATCATCAAAGGGGAAATCTATCAAAGAGGTGCTTTGAGCGTCTAAGTCGCCACCATTCATTTTATAAGTCAGACTACCCACATTTTTGAACTTCAGCATTCCGTAGTCTACATTAAAATTCATTTGGCCATCGCAGTTGAGTTCGCAGACTTCTGCACCCAATGAAATCAGGTTGCCCGGAAGTTTGGGCTGACGAATTTTCTCCTTGGAACCAATGTAATAACGTCTTGCAATTTTATCGAAGAATAGGAATCCATTGAGCTCAACCAGAGGCATATCATTTCCCTCAAGTTTCGAAGAAAGGAATGCTGGATAAACCTCCATTGGACTGTCGTCTTTAATCATTACTCCTGCGCCAAGTCTGCTCATGTCCATGTCGCGAAGGTTTGTGTCTATTGGAATAAATATTTCTTCAGGATTTATTTCGGATGCAAACCTCAGATAGGTTCGCTCAATGGCTTCACAATTGTGCAGAATTCGCACCCCACCTTCGAAATTCAAGAATTTGTTGTTCGCTTTCATGTCAAACTTACCATAGTACTCAAATGCGGGACTGAGGAAGAACTGATCTTCTTCTTTAATAGTGCCGGCTCCAACTGTTTGAAGCGTAGTATCAACTTTGATTTCGTCGAAACGGATAATCTGCTCTTTTTTATTCTCGTCTTTATATGCATAATCTCCAGAACCAAAGTATTTCTTACGACCTGTTATTTTCAAATCTGCATTGAAAATTTGGTGATATTGAGTAACATAGTTGCTCAGTACTTGTGCACGCTTCAGTTCGCGCATATCTGCATATTTTTCTACTACTACTTTTCCACTGTCTGGCGTGATTTTAGAATCTGCAACAATGATGTATTTGATCTTGTCGCAACTGATTATGCTTTTCTTCAGGTCATATTTCGCCTTTGGTGCTAGGAAATTCAGCGAGTCTTGCCCCTGTGCAATGGAGAAGAAGTTTGACTTCTGCATTTCTTCACTGGTATCTATTACCAAGTCATTGGCGGCCGCACTTGCTCCACGAGTACTACTGAGATCCATCTGTGCTTGATCCATATACCACGTAAACTGATCCATGAAACAGATGTATTGGTTCTGTGGGAACTCGATTTGTGTTTCTCCGCTATTCGATTTAAAGTAGCCCTGACGTTTATCGAAATCAATGGCAGAGTTCACATTTTCGGTCTTAAATGCAAGTCCAGTGCTCTCATAAGATGCCAACTGGAACGCACTGGTATCCGCCAATATTTTTCGCCTTGTGTACTCAAAACCTAGCGATGACAAGGTGGCTCCACTAAATTGCATATCTCCTTTTCCGGTCATTCCCTTTGGAGTCAAACTCAAGGTTCCTTCTAGACTAGCATCGTTTTCGAAGAACGAGATTGGCGTATCCAAACTAGTGGCATCGAGTCTGTCTAAAGTCGGAAAGAATGCTAGATCAACAGTATCACAAACGGCTTTCGGTATTTCGATTTTGCCACTTTGTTCTCTATTTATAAATGATTTAGTTTTCCCTCGTGTGCTGTCGGGGAAGAAAATGAACTTGTCGGAGTTCGCACTGGCTGTGACAAAATCAAGTTGACCACCACCTTTCAAACCGCTAAAGTCTAACTCGAGATCTGCGGTAACCTTCGCCTTGCCACCGTAAGCTGGCAGTCCACCGCCGCCGGTACTCTTGTTGAAACCAAGAGAATTGTCTGCCATCAATACAAGTGGTTCTTCTATATCCGGAAAAATTCCTGCGCTAACGAGAGTTCCATCAAATTTCAAATCTTTCTTAGTGAAATTGTCGAGACTATCAATGGTGAATGGAAGCACTTGGTAATAGAATTTGTCGCGATTGTACACTCCTTTTTGTATACGCTGGTCATCCCAATACACATAGGACATTTTCGTGCAATTGAAAATGGGGTATTGCGGATATGTTTTGGAGTGATATCCTCCTTTGTTCGTTGGAGCGTCTATTCGGATATTTCCAGCGATATCGCGAAGAACAGACTTCACCAATATTTTTTGGCGATTGCCATATTGATCTACAGGGCTGTTTTCATCATCTACATATATTCTGCAAGAGTCGACTTGTAAAAGGTCTAATCTGAAATCTTTGTAATTGAAAAAATATTCGTTCCCTACAAACTCAAAGTTTCCCGCGAAGACTCTACCTCCAAAACCAAAATCCCGATTTTTCCGAACAGTTACTTCACCGTTCCGTGGATAAATTACCACTTTTTGAGAATCGCTGACGCTGAAACTTTGAACTCCCTTTAACATGAGATCAAAGTTGAGCAAACTGAGTTGGGCATTATGTCCGCCGCCTACTTCAGAGTTAAACTGAATTACATCGTAGTCCCGCATTCCTGAATTGTTTTCCAAAAAGGCCTGTGTCTTTTCTCGAACAATACAACGATGTGTGTTTAGATCATAATTCACGAATCCTTTGTTGTTCAAATCAATCAATACACTGTGCCATTGTTGCTCGCTGTGTTTGTGAAAATGCGCTAGTTCTTGCGCATAGAATTCATTAGAACCAGTACTTTTTACAAATTCGTGAATCTCGTACAGAGGATGTTTGAAGCTAATTCCCATCATCGCATCGAACCGTTTCTTTTTGAAATATGTATTCGATTCAAAAGCTCCATTGTGTTGAGTGCTTCCCAGGAGCGAACCCATCTCGATTTTTGGATCATCGATGTGCCAATAAAGTGCTTCGAAATACATATCTATGTTGTGATACGAATTTTGGAATGGTGCCTTTGAAATCCCTTCTTCCGATCGAAGCAGAATAAGTGTTCGAGAAGCTTTTTCAAACTTGAGGTTGAGATCAGGGTGTGTTATACTATCGGATTCGATGTAAAACGTAACTTGCGAGTGTCCGGAATTGACGCGATCGGGTTTGATATCGAATTCTAGCGCTCTCGCAACGAGAAACTTTTTGGAATCGCGATAGAATGTGAGAATCGCTGGTTCTTCAACCGTACCGCTGCCGGCGAGTTTGTTTCCAGCCATGGTGAAACCGCCATCGTAGTCGACGTTCTCAACAATGTTTTTGATTTGAAGTCTTTTGTAATAGGACTCAAAGCGCGGATAGGACGCATTTTTCTCGGTTTTATCGGCAATGACCTTCTCAACAATCTGACCTAGTAGTGGTTGATTGAAGAACTCGTTGTAAAAGGTCACTGAGTCAATGTTGTATGAACTTCCTTTCAGTCGAATATCGTATTTATTGAAGCGTGCATAAGTTTTTTCCGGATCAAATCCTGCGCGCTGCCAGGTTATTTTACCTTCATTGCCGCGCCATCTGTCGTCGGAAACAAAATATGTTCCTCCAGTTCCATAAATAATAGAACTGTCGCCTTTGGCATAACATTTTAGATCGAGGTACTCGAAATAAATGCAAGGGACAGAATCAAATTGAAACTTATAATTGGGACTACTAGTGTACCATTCCACAGTTTCACTTTGAAAAAAACAGCGCTTTTCAAAAAGCCCTGCCGAACTTTCTAATATTTGTGGAGTGTATTTCTTGAATTTTTTGTCATTGATCGTCTTTATCAATACCTCTTGCCATGAGGTAAATTCTGAGGCGGGCTTTGCCGTATTCGGAAAAGCTATAAGTGCTCTGATGTAATGTTCAAATTCTGGATATACTTTGTTCTTGTTTTTCAGCATCATGTCTAATGTCTCATAGATCATCTGCTGCTGCTGAACATTGTATGCAGGCTGCTCAATCCAGATTGGCCCGAATTTCTTTTCGATGAAATCTTTTCCTTCGCCCTTCCGGCTTTCATTAAACATAGATGCCAGTTCCTCCACGAGTTTGATGGGCTCCCGTGTAAAACTGTCTCTCTTTTGTGCTTCTGTATTGAGCAGTAGCGCAAATGAAAATAGTACCAAAAGGTATTTCTTGCTTATCATCATGTTTTTCCTTGCAGACAATTAACGTGCCTTGACTTCTTATCAAAGCAAGATTACTATTATACTTCTCTCAATCGTCAGAAGTACGGTTAAAGTTTCAAAAACACTTACTAATATCGTTCATGTATCTATGATAGTCCAATACTTTTCACTTCATTGGCCTATAACCCCTACACTAACGGCATTTACCTCTTCATGTTTATGAAATAGTTTGGACTATTTGATAAGCAGAATTGGTATAAGTTGCAGAGCGTCCAGCTATGCGCCTTTCCTGACTAAGGTCATGAACTTGTCTCGGACGACAGCGAAACATAAAACAGGTTTTTAGAGCTCCCCTACACATATTGAACTTTTCGTATCCATCGACCCCACTTGCTGAACTTGAACGATAAGCCTATAACGAAAACGGCCTTCCGTTATTGGAAGGCCGTTTTCAATATTTAGAGGTCCTTTAGTGTTGGAGCTCAGATTATGTCGTTTTGCTTCAACCAATCGCGTAAGCGAAGTCTATCATCATCAACAAGGTGTCGGAAAGCTTTTCTCAGTTCTTTCCTAAAGAGCATTGCATCAAACGTCACGTTGCCCAGCACGGTCTTATAATACTCTAGCATATGTATGAATAAAAGTTAGGTACACGGTCTATGCTGTGAGTCCTGCATGTAGTTTTTTCCGATGGGGTGAAAACGGAAACAAAATTTAGAATATCAGAAAGTAGAAAACAAGTGATTTTAACGCGAGCGTAGTTTTAAAGGTTTCATTTTTTTCCTGTTAAGGCTCAAAACCATATAGTGTATAAAAAAGAAGCCCCCGAACGTTTCCGGGGGCATTTCCTTAAACCTTAACCAATTTAGGTATTAACCAAAACCAAAACTTCTGATGAAGTTAGAAGTCTGATACATTTCAATCTCTATGCCAAACTTTTGAAAGTCGACATTCTTCACATTTTTTCGCAATTGTATTATCACTTCTACTGGTCATCCATTATTGTGCCGCTCTCCTGTATTTTTACGGACTCAATCAGAAATAAAAATATCTATATATGAAAGAAGTAGTGATCGTTTCGGCAGTGAGGACTCCTCTCGGTAGTTTTGGTGGAAGTCTTGCTCAGATTTCAGGACCCAAATTGGGGGCTATTGCAATCAAAGCTGCTATTGAACGCGCAGGCATCAAAGGCGATCAAGTGGATGAAGTGCTCATGGGCTGCGTTTTACAAGCCAATCTCGGCCAGGCTCCTGCTCGTCAAGCTGCTATTTTTGCAGGGCTTCCGGACAAAGTTCAGTGCACTACTGTAAACAAAGTCTGCGCTTCCGGAATGAAGGCAATAATGCAAGGTGCTCAAAGTATTATGTTGGGCGACTCTGACATTGTGGTGGCAGGTGGCATGGAAAATATGAGCCAAGTTCCTTTTTATCTGGATAGCCTTCGTTGGGGAAATAAATACGGCAATGCAACAGCTATTGATGGTCTAGCCAAAGACGGACTTACAGACGTGTATCACAACTACCCCATGGGTAATGCGGCTGACTTGTGTGCCAAAGAATGCAATATAAGTAGAGAAGATCAGGATGCTTTTGCAATTGAATCATACAAACGTTCTGCTGAGGCATGGAAGAATGGGCGATTCTCCGCTGAAATTGTTCCGGTAGAAATCCCTCAAAAGAAAGGAGATCCTATTCTTTTTGTTGAAGATGAAGAGTACAAAAATGTGAAATTTGATAAGATTCCGGACTTGCGTCCTGCGTTTTCCAAGGAGGGAACTGTGACTGCGGCCAATGCTTCAACCATGAACGATGGTGCTGCTGCCGTAGTGCTCATGTCGGCAGACAAAGCAAAAGAATTGGGACTTACACCAATTGCCAAAATTCGCGGTTATGCAGATGCTGAGCAGGCTCCAGAATGGTTTACAACAACGCCTTCGATCGCTCTACCCAAGGCTGTGGCGAAGGCAGGTCTTTCAATTTCTGACATGGAATTTATTGAATTAAACGAGGCTTTTTCTGTTGTAGGTATTGTGAACATGCAGAAAATGGGTCTAGATTCTTCAAAAGTGAACGTGAATGGAGGAGCAGTTTCGATTGGTCACCCACTTGGATGTAGCGGTGCGCGTATTATTGTAACACTCATTCACGTTTTGGCACAAAACAATGCAAAACTTGGAGCTGCCGGAATTTGCAATGGGGGTGGAGGTGCCTCAGCCATGGTTATCGAAAAAATCTGATTTCAAGACTTTGAAAACAGCTACCACTGAATTGGCCGCAGTGCCTATGCGCAAAGAGCCTAGCGATAGATCTGAGATGATCAATCAGGTAATCTTTGGAGAAACCATGGACATTCTCGACGAAAATGAAAAGTGGAATATGGTGAGATTGCATCACGATGCTTATGAGGGTTGGGTTGATAAAAAACAGATAATTCCTGCAACCGATTTTGTTTCAGAGAATAGAGTGATTGCTACTACTTCTTTTTTTGCTGCCATTGATGTGAATGAAATGGTGCGTTTTCTGCCTGCGGGCTCATTGCTTTGGGATGTGAATGGCAAACATTTTAGAGTAGGCGTGAAGAATTTTGTGCTAACAGATGAAAGTACAATTCAGAACCAATTGCAAGATGAAACTCTGGCATCTTTGATGTTTCTTGGAACACCTTATTTATGGGGTGGACGAACCTTTATGGGAATGGACTGTAGCGGTTTTATCCAAATCACATGCCGATTATGCGGAAAATGGATTCCACGAGATGCGTGGCAGCAAGCAGAAAAGGGAGTCCTAATACCATTTTTGGATGATGCGAAAACAGGTGACTTGGCTTTTTTTGACAATGCTGAAGGTAAAATCACCCATGTGGGAATGATTCTTTCTTCGGAGGAAAAAAACATAAAGACCATTGTACATAGCAGTGGTCAAGTGCGAATGGATCTCATAGACCACGAGGGCATTTACAATATCGAAACCAAAAGTTATTCTCACAAATTGAGATTGATACGAAGGATTTGATCGCAAAGAATCTCTACAAATTGACTGCTAGAGACTCCGCCACAAGTACAAAGATGCGAGGGTCCGGTAAGGTGACCATTTTAATGCTGTTTTCTCTAATTTCTCTTTATCAGGCAACGTTTTCCAGCCATACAACTTGATCATAGCATTTTTTAATCCTAGGTCCAGGGGTGCAAATACATCTTGTCTTCCAAGTGTAAACATGAGAAACATCTGAGCTGTCCATACACCAACACCTTTTACTTCTATGAGTGTTTTGATCACATCCTCATCTTTCATTTTTGAGAGATTGGCAAATTTCCCTCTATCGCTTACAAAATGATTTGATAAGTCGAGGATGTAGCTTGCCTTCTGATTGGAAATCCCGAACTCTCGTAAATCTTCCTTGGTGTACAAAAGAATGCTCTCTGGTTCAAGTTTTCCTCCCATCCCGGCTACAAATCTGCTCTTGATGGTAGCTGCAGCTTTGGTGCTCAACTGCTGACTAATAATTGCACTTACGAGCGAATAAAAATGATCTGTTTGGAGCTTAAAATCTAATGGGCCGATGTCAGCTATAAGCGCAGCCAATTTCCGATCACGGCTTTCTAAATGAGACACTACATCATCATAATTCCATTTTAAGGTACCTCTAAAAATATCTTTCACGATTCGACCAAATTATAAAATACAAGCATTTTCATTGAATTTATTCGCGCCAAATCCCGCGAAGCAATCATAAGAAATACAAGGGAAGCAGATCGCGGGATGCTCAAATCTAAGTGGTGGAAAACACATAGTAAATCGCCAAGTTTACATTGATTGCTACCACTTGATTTGATGTCATTTACCCCGAATACTCCGCTATATATCAGTTGCAGAGCATCCAGCTATGCGTTTTCCTGACTAAGGTCAGGAACTTATCTTCTACGACCACGAAAAATAAAACAGGTTTTTAGAGGTCTCCTCGTTTTTTCTTACCGGAAGCCATGCGTATTTAAACAGAGTCGGAGACTCGATAATTGTTTCGTCCTTCTCCATTTCGTGCAATCAACTCCCCCAAAAATCCGGCGAGAAATAACTGAGTTCCTATGATCATTGCTGTAAGTGCAACGTAAAAAATACTCTGATCAGCGAGATTTTTAGCAGTCTGATTATTTATGATGTGCATGAGTTTATTCCCACCTAATACTCCAAAGGCAATCAGACCAATAAAAAACATAATCATTCCAATGGTACCAAAGAAGTGCATTGGTTTTTTGCCAAAACGTGAAATGAATGAGATAGTCATTAAATCTAAAAACCCATTCACAAATCTTTCCAATCCGAACTTGCTTTTACCATACTTGCGCGCTCTGTGCTGCACTACTTTTTCACCTATCTTGTCGAATCCTTCTCGTTTGGCTATAACAGGAATGTAACGATGCATTTCTCCAAAAATTTCCATGCTTTTCACCACTTCCAATCGATAGGCCTTTATGCCGCAATTAAAGTCGTGCAGCTTTATCCCACTCATCATGCGAGTAGCATAGTTGTATAGCCTTGTTGGAATTGTCTTCGAAATTGGATCGTGTCGCACTTTTTTCCACCCACTTACTAAATCGAATCCTTGTTTGTGGATCATATCTAGAAATCCAGGTATTTCTTCTGGAGAGTCCTGTAAATCGGCGTCCATAGTCATTACAACCTTACCTATGGCTTTTTCGAACCCTACATGCAATGCAGCGCTTTTTCCATAGTTGCGCTGAAAACGTATTCCTTTAACAGCGGGGTCTTCTAGATGCAACTCACTTATTACTTGCCAAGAATTGTCCTTGCTGCCATCGTCAACAAAAATAATTTCGTAAGTGAGGCCTTGCTCAATCACTACGCGACGAATCCAATCATGCAATTCTTTCAGCGATTCATCTTCATTGAGAAGCGGAATCACAATAGAGATATCGATCATTAGACAGTATCCAGTTTTGCGAAAGCCTGATTTCGTTTGATTATTACAGCGAAGAGCAATGAAACAATTGCCCAGAATAGAAGCTTCCATACTCCTCCGAACAATACACCAGATGGCGTGAAAGATTCTCTCATTTCTTCTATTTGATCAGAAGTTGGTTCCATTCCCCACTTTTCCATACCCATCACTGACATCTCAAGTTTGCGCTCTCCATAAGCCGGGTCTATTCCCGCCGACAGTGTGAATTCCCATGCTGTGGTGAGCAATGATGTTATTCCAATAATGACTATTAAACTTGTGAAAGCTTCAGAAAATGTAAAACTGTTCGAGTTTTCTTTTCGCACATTCAAAGCAAAGATGACCCATAACGTAATGGTGAGGACGAAATTGATCAGTTTAATGGTTCCTTCCATGACCATGTCGGCATTGGCCACATAGATTATTATTTCCGGAACTATTGATATTAGACCTAAGATGAGGCCCCAACGAATTGATTTTTGAAGGATCATTGTTTTTTTTGTCAAATGTATGATTTGTCAATTAAGGGGACCTCTAAATACCTGTTTTATGTTTCGCAGGGCCAAATCCCGCGTGATGGATGTACTTAGGACAATATCTGTTTTATATCAAGATACTCAAATTTAAGTGGTGGAAAAGGCCCAAAGATGTGGGAAAGCAAACTTTCTCTACCACTTGGTTTCGGGATATTTACTTCCAAGACAAGGCATTGCCAAGGCACATGACGGGACTCTCTGCAACTGAGATTTGGTGAAGTAGTTGACGCAATTTGGCCCGAAACATATCTGGGTTAAACCTCAATTGTAGTGTTATTCTGCAATTATCGATCGGGTGTTTTCAGTTTATACCGTTTATGTTTCTGTAATAGTCCAATTTCGTTTCACTCTAATAGCCTAAAACAGCCACTCTAACGGCATTTACCACTTTGTGAATATAAATGGGGTTCGACTATTTTATAATCAGAATTGTTATTACTTGTGGAAAATTGAAACAGGTGACGTAATTTCGCCGCGGGACAAGTCTCATACGATCAGCTCCCTCCTAATCCCCCAGGGCTGGAAGGCAGCAAGGGCCGGAGGTTGAAGCGGTGCGATATGGGTCGCTTGTCCCATTTTTTTTTAGTTTAGCAGAAGCGAAATCCATTCAAATCAGCTCAGATAGAGGAAATTAAGATGTCAGCAAATCATCCACACAGCATCCCTTTCATGGTTTATGCCGATGAAAGTGGACAAATCTTCGAAGATGAACGCTACGAAGCTGTTGGCCGTTCTGGTTTTGATGTGCAAAGACTTACTCCTGAAGATTTTATTGAAATGCCCTCCGGAAGTGATTTGTTTACACTTCCCGGTCGCAGACCTTATGGTTGGAACATCGAAAGCGCCGAATACGAGATCAGAGAAGATGTTTTCGCAGTGGCCGCACTTATTTCACCTGCACATACCCAAACCTTCTTGGCTGCATTCGGCACCGAGGAGGAAGGCGCTCCCACATTGCCTTTATATTGCTACACATGCATCGGGTGGCTCGACGGCAAGTTCTACACCACCGCGGTGCGAATAGATAAAGATCAGCGTCAAGATTTTGAAAATTTTGATCACGACCTGATCATTGAAAAGACAAAGGAAAGACTTGCTCTTCATCCCGAGAATAGATTGATTCAGCATTTGGGAAACAATTGCTCGATACAATACAATTGTCCTGCTGCCCGAAATTTTTTCATGGGTCGATGGGAGTGCCCAATACCGGTATCTCCTGCCTGCAATAGTAATTGTTTGGGTTGTATTTCGTTTCAACCCGACGAGCATGACCTCACTTCGCCGCAGGATAGATTGACTTTCATCCCTACGGCCGACGAGATTATAGAATTTACATTGCCACACCTCGAAAAAGCGCCTCGTGCCGTTATTAGTTTCGGTCAAGGTTGCGAGGGCGAACCGCTGCTTGTATGGCAATTGATTCGCGATGTGATAACAAAAATCAGGCAAAAAACGGATAGAGGGATCATCAACATCAACACCAATGGCAGCAAACCGCAAGCTGTAGAAGAATTGATGAAGGCTGGATTGAACTCAATCAGAGTGAGTACCAATTCGGCTCGAAAAAATATTTATGAGTCTTACTATTTACCAAATAACTACGAATGGGAAGATATTCGTGAATCGGCGCGAATAGTGCGTAAATATGGCGGTTGGGCGAGTATCAATTACTTCACATTTCCCGGTATGACCGATCAGGAAGAGGAGGTGCAGGCCCTTGAAGATTTTATCCGCTACACTGATATTACCATGATTCAGTGGAGGAATTTCAATATAGACCCCGACTGGTATTTGGGTAAACTCAATATCTCCGAATTACCCCCAGGTATGGGGGTAAGACAGGCAATGAATAGAATCCGAAAAAGTTTCCCGCATTTGGCGTTCGGTTATTTCAATCCGCCTGATGAGGTTCAAAAGGAATATTTCAACCTTCGAACAAACGTACAGTAGTGTTTGTATTTCCACCTGTTTAGACAAGATGAATTTGATTGATGAGCAGACTGTTTGCGATCTGGAGTTCGACCTAATTAGGTTGATGCTTCATGACTTATGTGTGCAGCCCTCAGCCAGATTGAGAATGGTTGATCTTCAGCCCCAAAGAGATTGGAGAAAATTGAGAATTGAACTTTTACAAGTAGAAGAATTCAAAACGATCCGCGAAACAAATGCCTCCTTTCCTGCAATCGATTTTGAGGAGATGGAAGAGGAGATCCGGCTACTTCAATTGCGACAAAGTGTATTGTCTGAAAAGAGCTTTGAACGTTTGCACAGGTCTTCGATACTCGTAAATCTGATGCTTCATTCTTTCGAACCTCTGAGATCTTCATTTCTAGAACTGTCGAAAGTTTTTGAGAATGTACACATCACTGAAGACATCACTCTTCCGATTCAAGAAGTATTTGATGCCAAGTGGATCGTAAGGGATAATGCATCTTCTGAACTGCATGAGATCAGAATGAAAATGGTTGAGGTGAGAAAAACCATCGCCCGAAACTTTCAAAAAATTCTTCGAGAAGCTGTCTCTAAAGGTTTTCTTGCAGATACACACGAGTCATTTATCAATAACAGAAAGGTTCTTGCTGTAATCAGTTCGCACAAAAGAAAGATACCCGGCATTGCTTGTGGTTCAAGTCAGACAGGAAATCTGACGTACATAGAACCTGAAATAAATGTTCCACTCAATTTCGAATTGGAAATGCTTGCGGATGATGAGCGCGAAGAAATACGAAAGATTCTCCAAGAGCTAACACAACGAATTCGACATGCTCTACCATTGGTAAAAGCATATCAGGATCTACTTACTGAACTCGATTTTATTCAAGCCAAAACGAGATTGGCAATTCAACTCGATGCTCGATTACCCGAGATAACTGAGGATCAGGTAATCGACTTAAAGGCTGCTTTTCATCCCATACTTCTGCTCTCAAATAGACGCAATTCGAAGAAGACAATTCCTCAATCTATACAATTAGATAAGTTCGCACGTATTCTTGTTATAAGTGGTCCAAATGCAGGTGGAAAAAGTATAGCATTGAAAACGGTTGGATTACTTCAACTCATGTTTCAATCGGGTCTGCTAGTTCCAGTAGGCGAGGGGAGTAGAATGAGTTTCTTCCTGTCAGTAATGTCAGATATTGGCGACAATCAAAGTATAGAGAACCAACTTTCGACATATAGCTATAGGCTCAAAAGGATGAAATATTTTCTTGATCATGCAAACAAGAGAACTCTCGTTTTGCTTGATGAATTTGGCACAGGAAGCGATCCTGATTTGGGAGGTGCTTTGGCTGAAGTTTTTTTTGAAGAACTCTACAACAAAAAATGCTTTGGAGTAATAACGACGCACTACGGCAACATAAAACTGAAAGCAGATCTTTTGCGAAATGCAATCAATGGTTGTATGCTTTTCGATCGTGAATCACTTGAACCTACCTATATTTTAAGCGTGGGTCAACCGGGCAGTTCTTTTACTTTCGAAGTGGCTTCTATCAATGGCATTCCGATGAATATGATCGAAAGAGCCAAAGGTCTCCTGTCCGAACAGAAGGTGGCGATGGACAACATGCTGTCGAGTTTGCAGGAACAGAAAACATCTTTGGAAAAGCAAATACTCAATGCCTCTCAGGCCGCTCATTTAGCTAGTTCCACTATTGAGGATTTCGAGAAGAGAAAAGGCAAATATGAAGAAAAGCTTCAACGCCAGAATGAAGTCATTGAACGCAACAATAAGTACCTGCTCCGGGGAAAAAAGTTGAGTCAATTTGTGGATTCTTTTGTGCTGCGAGGGAAAAACAAGGAATTGCTCGAGGATGTTAAGGCTTATCTCGCAATGGAAAAAACCAAGATCGAAAACGAGAGAAAGGAAAAAACCATTCGCAAGAAAATTCAACAGACAGACGAGAAGAAAGTACAGGTGATCAAAATAAAGGAAAGCATTGTTGTAGGTTCGCTGGTAAAACTCGAAAACACCAAGCAAACAGGTTCTGTCCTCGAAATCAGCGATCAAATGGCCATTGTGGCATTTGGGAATTTTAGGACAAAAGTGGATATCTCCAAGCTGGAATGGATAAAGTAGTTTTTTCCACACTTTTGTCGCAAGCTGCAGTTTATAGAGGTCCTAAAGGAAGTCAAAGTTCTTGAGTCGTACTTTCGTTTTAGAATCTCGGCTAAACTTTTTCAAATATGAGTTGCAATTGTTCTCTTGATGGCTTTTTTAATTTGTTCGCCATGCGAGGGTACCTCCAAAATACTTCTATTGCGTAATACGAGATTATTCTCCTATTTTTCGGCCATAATAAATATTTATGGCATTTCCAACAGACCTCGAGATCGCACAAGCATGTGCAATGAAACACATCAATGAGATTGCCGGAAAACTCGGCATCGATCATGAAACCATCGAACACTATGGAAAATACAAGGCGAAATTGCCTTTAACCCTGATCGATGAAGCTAAGATTACCAAGAGTAAACTGGTTCTTGTAACAGCCATTACCCCAACTCCTGCTGGTGAGGGAAAAACAACAACATCTATTGGACTTACAGAGGGGCTCAATAAAATTGGGAGAAAAGCTACTGTAGTTTTGAGAGAGCCATCGCTCGGACCGGTGTTCGGTATCAAAGGGGGTGCGGCTGGAGGTGGATATGCTCAGGTTGTGCCAATGGAGGATATTAATCTTCATTTCACCGGCGACTTTTCTGCGATAGAGAAAGCAAACAATTTACTGGCGGCATTGATTGATAATAATATTCAAAGTAAAACGAATTCACTCAATATTGATCCGCGAGCCGTTTATTGGAAGAGGGTAATGGATATGAACGACCGTTCTCTTCGTCAAATCACTATTGGTTTGGGTGGAACAGGAAATGGAATGCCTCGTCAAGATAGCTTCAACATAACTCCGGCGAGTGAAGTGATGGCTATCCTATGCATGAGCAAAGACATCGAAGATCTAAAGACTAAACTTGGAAATATTTTCGTTGGATTCACTTTCGATCGCAAGCCGATTTATGCGCGTGATCTAAAAGCAGAAAACGCAATGACCATTTTGCTCAAAGATGCCATTAAGCCAAACCTTGTGCAAACGCTCGAAGGTAATCCTGCTATTATTCATGGAGGTCCTTTTGCCAATATCGCTCAAGGAACAAATACCATCATCGCCACAAAGATGGGTTTGTCACTTTCGGACTACGTAGTCACTGAAGCCGGATTCGGTGCAGATCTTGGCGCAGAGAAATTCATGGACATCAAATGCGGATACGGGAAAATCCAACCGAATGTGATTGTGCTCGTTGCTACTATTCGCGCACTGCGTCATCATGGTGGTGCTAAAAAAGAGGAATACAATACGGCAGATATCAATAAAGTGAAAGCGGGTTTCGCCAATCTCGAAAAACACATGGAGAATTGTAGAAAATTTGGTATTAACCCGGTTGTTGCGTTGAACCATTTTCCAACAGATAGTCAGGAAGAAATAGACTTTGTGATTGCGAAATGCGCTGAATTAGGCAGTAAAGCTGTGCTTTCCAAAGGCTTTGCCAATGGGGGAGAGGGAATGCGCGATCTCGCTTCTGCAGTTGTTGCCGAAATAGAGAACGGTTCCAACAACTTCAAGCCATTGTACAATTGGGCAGACCCAGTAAAAACGAAAATCGAAACTATTGCAAAAGAAATATATGGAGCATCCTCAGTTCAATATACGAAGGAAGCAGAAAGCGGTCTGCGAATGATTGATAGACTTGGGCTCGCAGGACTTCCGGTTTGTATGGCGAAAACACAGAAATCATTTAGCGATGATGAAAGTAAAATCGGTCGACCAACTAATTTTACAATTACGGTTAGAGAATTTGAATTCGCAGTAGGAGCAGGATTCATTATACCCATTTTAGGGGAAATGATGAGAATGCCAGGATTGCCTCCTATACCGGCTTCGGAGAATATGCACATCGATAAAAACGGATTGATTACTGGCCTTTCCTAAAGGTATTCGGTGAAATTTGACCTATATGAATTTATCATGAATGACTTTAAGTTATGGCTTGATCGACACATGAAAGAGGGTTTTAAAGGTTTCCTTAAAGGTAAGAGTAATTACTTCGGGTAATGTAGATATGAAATTAACCCGTAAATATAGCGCGCTCAAAATTCAAGGTGATGCTGTCCACTCAGTTGATGACGAACTTACTCTTGAACATCCACTTTCTATTTCTATAAACGAAAAAGTTTTTACCCTTACTATGCAGACGCCCGGACAAGAAATCAATCTTGCTCGGGGATTGCTTTTCAGCGAAGGGGTTTTCAAAAGACGATCGGGAAATTTTGATAAACTCCGAACTGTTTCGGGTGACGATGGATTTATTTCTGAGATACACCTTGAGGTTGATCCAAACGAACTTGATCAGAGTCAATTAAACAAGCGGAGTTTATTGTCTGTAGCGAGTTGTGGAATATGCGGTAAAACAGAGTTGAGTCTTCCTGAGGGTGTAATAGAGTCGGCCGAAATAAACCTGAGCCAACTGCAAATTCAAGAAATGTTTCAGGTGATGTCGGAGAGACAGTCTGCATTTATATCATCTGGTGGTTGTCATGCGTCTGCTGCGTTTTCTGCTTCTTTTGAAATATTATCCTTGATGGAAGACATTGGTAGACACAATGCGGTGGACAAAGTCATTGGTCATTTATTGATGAACGATCAACTGAAGACCGCTAAATTTCTGCTGGTGAGCGGAAGGCTTTCTTATGAAATTGTTGTCAAGTGTTTTGCTGCCGGTATTCCATTTCTATTCGCTGTTTCCGCGCCTTCTTCTTTGGCGGTTGATTTTGCAAAAGAATTGGGAATTACACTTATCGGGTTTTGCAGAGAAGATAGAGCTACTCTCTATTCCCATCCGGAGAGGGTGCTGGGATAGGATGGAAGAGCAATGTGGAAAATGGAAAATGATACACTGTTACTATCCCTGAATTCTCCGCGCTCTTTGCGAATGGTCTGAGCGGGCTTTGCGTGAAAAAGATAAAATGGATAGGAACCTCAGATACTGCCTCTGAATTCATATCAG
>JAWXBG010000014.1:0-2509 GCA_034439875.1 Flavobacteriales bacterium | reverse complement strand
TATAAGAATGACCAGCGTATAATGCTCGTTGGTATTCATACGCCTGCGTGAGGGACAGTAGCGGAAAGCCTTATGCCATGAGGCACGAAGGGCATAAGCTTGCAGCGATGGCCCGACCCCGCACCGAACAGTAATGTGGATAATACCGAGAGGCTGTAAAGCGGGGACACGCCCAAAAAAGGGGGTTTAGACGTTCAAAAACAGAAACACGGAAGTATCTGGTCTAGCCATATAATGGACTTTACGAAATAGTCTATTTACTTGATATATCAATGATTTAAGTTTAGCGTTTTCTATCAAATAGTTCCAACAACCTTATTCTGGGTTCAAGTAACATGGACGTTTGCCTTTAATTTTCGATTCTTTTGATTTGGACGAAGAATGATAGAGGTCCCCTAAAATCGACCCTGCACAATTTCATCAACCACTGTAGGATCGAGCAAAGTACTTGTATCACCCAAAGCACTAAGTTCTCCCTCAGCTATTTTTCTCAAAATCCGGCGCATTATTTTACCTGATCTGGTTTTGGGTAGGGCACTTACAAACTGTATTTTATCGGGTTTCGCAATGCGGCCAATTTGCTCAGATACAGTTTCGATGATCTGATCTCGAACTTGGTCGTTCGATTCCAAAGGGTTTGCCAAGATGATGTATGCGTAGATTCCTTGTCCTTTGATGTCGTGAGGATATCCGATAACAGCACTTTCAATTACTTTTTTATTTTGATTGATCGCATTTTCGATTTCGGCAGTCCCAAAACGATGACCGCTCACATTGATCACATCATCTACACGCCCAATGATTCGGTAGAGTCCATTCTTGTCGCGACGAGCACCATCTCCTGTGAAGTATAGGCCCTTGTATGTGGCGAAATAATTTATTCTACATCGCTCATGATCTCCATAAGTGGTTCGAATGATAGAAGGCCAAGGAAACTTCATGCACAAATAACCTTCCACATCATTCTCTGTAATTTCTATTCCTTGAGCGTCTACCAAAACGGGTTGAATTCCCGGCAAGGGCAATCCCGCATGGGCTGGCAATAAATCTGAAATTCCTGCCAAAGCAGAAATCATAATTCCACCAGTCTCCGTTTGCCACCAAGTATCTACCACCGGACATCGACCTTTTCCAATATGGTTGAAATACCAATGCCAAGCTTCTTCGTTGATTGGTTCGCCTACGGATCCCAGCACACGCAACGAATGCAAGTTGTATGGAAGAACATGATCTATTCCGGAAGCCATCAACGAACGGATGGCTGTAGGTGCTGTATAAAAAATATGGATGCTGTGTTTATCTATTATTTGCCAAAAGCGGCCCGGATCAGGATATGTAGGAATGCCCTCGAACATAAATGTAGTTGCACCCATTAATAAGGGTCCGTATAAAATATAACTATGACCTGTAATCCACCCTATATCCGCAGTGCACCAGAAAATTTCATTTTTGCGGTACTGAAAAACATTGGCAAACGAATATCCAGTGTACACCATATATCCACCACAAGTATGAACAACACCTTTGGGTTTGCCTGTGCTACCACTTGTGTACAAAATAAAAAGCATGTCTTCACTATCCATTTCCTGGGCCTCACATATATCGGTTACCTCCTTATACAATTCACTATACAGTACATCTCTTTCTTTATTCAAATGAACCGGCCAGTTCAGACTATTTACTACGAGTACTTTTTCTACAGAAGTACAATGCTCAAGGGCTTCATCCACGACAGCTTTAGCGGGTATTTGCTTAGCACCTCTATTTATTCCATCAGAGGTAATCACAAAGGCACATTGCGAATCATTGATCCTATCTGCAATGGAATGGGCGCTGAAACCGGCGAATACAACAGAATGTACCGCCCCGATCCTAGCACAAGCCAGCACGGCGAAACTCAGTTCAGGAATCATGGGTAAGTAAATGCAAACGCGATCCCCTTTGCGAACACCCATTATTTTTAGAATATTCGACATTTTGCAAACCTCACTGTGCAATTCTCGGTATGTAAAAGTTCGAGAAGCTTCCTTCGGGTCGTTGGGCTCCCATATCAAAGCAGTTTTATTGCCAAAATTGGTTAGATGTCTATCTAAGCAGTTCTCTGTGATGTTAAGTTTGGCACCACTGAACCACTGCACTTGCGGTTCATCGAAGTTCCAATCAAGAACGCGATCCCATTTTTTGCGCCATAGAAATTGATCGGCAATCTGAGCCCAAAAGGTCTCAGGATCCTGCACGCTTTGAGCATACTGACTTTGATATTCTTCTTTTGAAGTGATTTGAAAGATGTGGGACATTACGTAACTAAGTAGATTTGAGAGTTTATAAATTTAGGCAAAACAAAGAACTTGAAATATGGTAAAGATGGAAGTTTTCGTTTCTATGGCTATGAGTTTTCAGGAAGTAATCTCAGAATCCGCATTGGGATTCTCTATGAAGCGCTAATACCGTTTGTCCCGCATTACGCATGAGGGCAATTTTTGTAGAATGCGTGCGGGATTCTCAAATT
>JAWXBG010000013.1:0-4009 GCA_034439875.1 Flavobacteriales bacterium | reverse complement strand
TTCACTCCATTGGCCTATAACAGCTACTCGAATGTCATTTACCACTTCATGCATGGAAGATCCCGCAGCGCATTACTCTCAAAATACTTCCAATGCGCCATGCGGGATAAAATGGGTTGGACTCATTTATAAGCAGAATGAGTAAAACATTAATCTAATCTCCTAATCTTTTGCGTGCTTGATTGAGTAGAAGAATATAAATCCATAACCTATGGTAAGCATTATATGGAAAGGAACCATTCCCCAATCGCCTAAGCGGAAGATTCCCCAAAGCAGAGCGAAGAGAAAATAAAGCATCAACATTCCTTCTCCGATAGTGAGCGGAGAAATTTTAGAGGCCCTGTATTTATTGTCTGAAAAAGTTCCCTTCAACCCACTGATTGCAAATTTTGGAGTGCGGACAAATGCAGATTTTTTACCTGCATATCCTTCCAATACAGCAATACTATTGTGCAATGAAAGCCCCATGCTCACGGATAGAAACATAGGGAAGTCCTTTAAAAACTGAAGGAATTTCGACTTGCCTGGCTCCTGTGGTCTTGACAACCAATAGAAAAATGCCAATATCAGAAAGCTTAAAAGAAAAAACGAAGCCACATTGAAAGCGATGGCATATTCAGGATAACTGTTTTTGATAATCAACATGGGCACACTTAATATCGAGGTCCCCAATATGCAAAGGAACAAAAAGCTATTCATCAGATGGAAAGTAGCGTGCACTTTACGTCCGAAGCCAAGTCCCCTATGACGGAGAACTTTACCCAGATTCTTTTTTGTACACTCGGCTGCCCCTTTAGTCCACCGAAATTGTTGAGCCTTTAGGGCATTCATCTCGGCAGGCAATTCCGACGGGCTTCCAATTTCTTGCAAATACACAAACTTCCAACCCTTTAGTTGTGCCCGATAACTCAGATCCAAGTCTTCAGTAATGGTATCACTTTGCCAGCCACCGGCATCCTCTATTGTTTTCTTTCTCCAAATACCTGCGGTACCATTAAAATTAATAAAGTGACCGGATGAATTTCTTCCTTTTTGTTCTACTGTAAAGTGGGCATCCAAGCCGAAAGCCTGTAGTTTCGTGATAATCGAATAATCTTCGTTGAGGTGTTCCCATCTAGTTTGTACCACTCCAATTTTGTCGGACACTGAAAAATGAGGAATTGTTCTGCGCAAAAAATCCGGAGCTGGGACAAAGTCAGCATCAAAAATGGCTGTGAATTCCCCGCGGCAAATCTCTAGACCGTATGCAAGTGCACCAGCTTTAAAACCCTTTCTTACAGGCCTTTTGATGTGATGAATATCGTGACCGAGGGCCTTCATTTCGGCAATTTTTTTCGCGGCTACATCGAATGATTCATCAGTACTGTCATCGAGTACTTGAATCTCAAGTTTATCCTTAGGGTAGTCGAATTTGCACACAGCTTCTATGAGCCGCTCCACTACATATAGCTCGTTGTATACAGGAAGTTGAACCGTAACCACCGGCAAATCCTCATCCTTTATAAACGGCAGTGGAGCGTCTTGGTGACGATTTTTTAAGTATTTAATTGCTAAGCTCAATTGCACGAGGCTGTAAAAGAAAATGAACAGCAGGCAAGCGGCGTAAAGAGTGATAAGTGCTATAGCCAAGGTTTAAAGGGAATATTTGAAAATGGTAGTAAGAATCTTATGGCCCGCTAAAATAGTACCTTTCACGGTTCCCGAAACTTTACTTACCCCAATGCGCTGTCGATAATTTACGGGAACCTCAGTGCAACGCAGTTTCTTTTTCAATGCTTTTATCTGCATTTCCACTGTCCATCCGTAGTTCTGGTCCACCATTCCCAATTCATTTAATTTTGTTCGGAGAATTGCGCGAAAAGGACCGAGATCAGTGAATCTATATCTGTAAATCAATCGAATAAGTGTAGTTGCCAGCCAATTTCCAAATATTTGAGGCATCGTCATACTCCCCTTCTCACGATTGCCCAATGCCCTGCTTCCAATCACCAGATCAAAATTACCATCCAGAATAGGCTTTAATACTTGGGGGATTTCCTCTGCAAAATCGCTGTGGTCTGCATCCATGAACAAAACAACATCAGGAGGAATGTTCAATCCATTAATGTGCTCAATACCCATTAGGCAAGCCGCTCCATAACCCTGAATACTTTGATTTAGGACAATGGCTCCAGCATTGGCAGCTACTTGCGCTGTTTGATCACGAGAATTGTTATTCACAACAACTACATTTCGCACCCTTTGGCCAAGGATATCTTTCACCACTAAACCCACGCTTTGCTCCTCATTGTAAGCCGGAATTACCACATCAACGATCATGGGGCTAAATTAATGTGAAGAATGCTGAGATAATTTTAGTTTTGACTAACATTGCCTCGACAACATAATCAAGAAAGAAGAACATGAGCGATTTCAGCCGTCTACGTATTCACATTTCAACTCGAATAGATGTAACTGATAGTGAATTCGAGTTTTTTAGTTCATTGATTAAAGTAAAACAACTTAAAAAGAGAGAGTTGTTTAGCGAAGCCGGAGACTCTCAAAGACTTGCAGGTTTTGTCAATAAAGGATGTTTGAGAACTTTTTACACCGATTCCAAAGCAGTAGATCATGTGCTGAGCATTAGTTTCGAAGATTGGTGGGTTTCAGATCTGCGGAGTTTTTTCACAGGAGATCCGGCCTTCTACTCTATTGAAGCATTGGAGGAATGTGAATTGTTTGTTCTTGATTTTGAAAAACAGGAGAGCATTTTCATGAAAGCTCCTGCTTTTGAGAGATATTTCAGACTTCTTGTTCAAAATGCATTCATCGCATCACAGAATAGGGTGATGGAAGAAATGACTTTCACCGCTGAAGATCGATATACCAAACTCATCGAAAAGTACCCAACGTTAGAATTGCGTGTGGCGCAGCAGCATATTGCATCTTTTCTGGGTATTACGCCCGAGGCATTGAGTCGGATTCGCAAATCGATGCTCATGAAGCAGAAAAAAAGTTCTTGATCTACGTCAATTTTCCGAAAAATAAATTTGCTCAAATTTTATCCGAAAACAATTTTATACCAATTCTGCATATTAAATAGTTTATGCTCCATTGCACATTGGAAGTTTTTTTTGGGCAATGCGCTGTAGGATCTTGCATGAAGTGGTAAATGCCGTCATAGTAGCTGTTATAGACCAATGAAGTGAAACGGAATTGGTCTATAACAGCTACATAAACCCGAATCGCGCGATGGAGATATCGGAATTCCTAGGTCGAACTAATACGTTGTTCCATCGTGTAGATTCGTGAATCCCGTGGCGCATTAACCTCAAGATGCTTACAATGCGCAGTGCGGGATAAGCAGTAATACTGATGATTTTTAGGTGACTCGATCCCGAGAATGAACCAAATCCAGCATAAGTTGTTTGGAATATATACTTAGCGTACTGCTGAAACCTGTATATCCCGCAAGGAGTTTTTTGGTTAAGTTAGTTGGTGAATAAATGCCCGCAAACTCATCGGAATTTGCGGGCGTTTTATCTTGAGAGATATTCTACTTTAACCCAGAATCCGCATTGGAAATCTATTGCGGCGCTAACCCCCGTTGATATCAAGCACTTTCTCGATTTTTATTCTTGATGTATGAATATACACCATCAAATAAACCCGCATTGCGCATTGGAAGTGTCTTTAGGTTAATGCGCTGCGGGATTCTCGAATCTACACGATGGAGCATATTAATAGTTCGATCTATGAATTCCGATATCTCCATCGCGTGATTCGTGATAATACCAATTCTGCACAATAAATAGTCCATGCTGCATTGCGCATTGGAAGTTTTTTTTGGGCAATGCGCTGCAGCATCTCACATTCACGAAGTGGTAAATGCCGTTATAGTAGCTGTTGTCTCGGCTGAGCCGAGATTACGGATACATAAACCCAAATCAAGCGATAGAAAAATTGCACCCTAATTTTGCCGATGAATGCAGTATTCTATCGCTTAGATTTGAGAATCCCGCACGCATTC
>JAWXBG010000012.1:0-6457 GCA_034439875.1 Flavobacteriales bacterium | reverse complement strand
TGCGGGATTCTCAAATCTAAGCGATAGAATACAGCATTCATCGGCAAAATTAGGGTGCAATTTTTCTATCGCTTGATTTGGGTTTATGTATCTGTAATAATCTAATTCCTTTTCACTCCATTGGCCTACAACAGGTGCTATGAAGGCATTTACCACTTCGTGAATGCAAGATGCTGCAGCGCATTGCCCAAAAAAAACATCCAATGCGCAATGCAGCATGGATTCTTTAATAAGCAGAATTGGTATTATCCCGAATCACGCGGAGGAGATATCGGAATTCATAGGTCGAACTATTACGTAGCTCCATCGTGTAGATTCGAGAATCCCGCAGCGCATTAACCCCAAGACACTTCCAATGCGCAAGGCGGGATTATTTGATATTGTCTATATATACATCAAGAATAAAAATCGAGAAAGTGCTTGATGTTAAAGGGGGTTAGCGCTGCAATAGATTTCCAATGCGGATTCTGGATTAAAGGATAATTCAACTATTTGTGTCGACAAAAAAAGAGTTCCTCCGAAAAATTGACTTTTCGGATATTTATCTTCGCCATCAATTAAATAACCGTGGATTCATTATCACAAATTGTTTTAGGAGCAGCCGTTGGAGAACTATTGCTTGGGCGTAGGTTGGGCAACAAGGCCATGTTGATTGGAGCAATTGGTGGAACTATACCTGATCTCGACGTCTTTCTCAATCCATTATTCACTGATGAGATTACCAAATTGCAAATTCATAGAGGATACAGCCATAGTATGTTCGTGCATTTGCTTTTGGCATTGCCATTTGCCGCATTGACCAAAAAAATATTCAACAACACCTTTTCCTTCAAATATTGGTATCTAACTTGGTATTTCTTATTTTTCACTCATGTCATACTTGATTGCTGCACTACTTATGGAACCCAATTATTCCTTCCATTCACCAATTTTTTGGTTGGATTCAACAACATTGCAGTCGTAGATGTGTTCTGGACCATTCCATTTTTGCTGATGTTGGTGGTGTGTATGTTCTTTCATAGATCGAATTGTTGGAGAAAACGCTGGGCATGGATTTCAATGTCATACGCCCTGTTGTACATGGGTTTTACCTTTTATAATAAGTTTGAAGTGTCCAAAAAATTTGCAGAAGAATTACAGAAACAGAATATTCAGGGAGTCGAATTGTACACTTCACCCATGATGTTAAGCAATTTTGTTTGGTCCGGAATCGCTGTTTCTCCCGATAGTATTTATATTGGCGAATACAGTTTTTTGCAGAAAGAAGAGAATGTAGAATGGGTCTCTTATCCTAGAAATGTTTATTTGGCTGATATTCATCAAGCGCAGCGAGAAATCGGAGTCCTACGATGGTTTGCACAAGGGAAGTATTTTATCGTAGATGAAGGAGACGAACTTGCATTTTATAATGTCAAATGGGGACGAATGGATTTCACCAAAACAAAACCGGAAGAAGCCATTGTGTTTCATTATAATATTAAGAGGGAAGATGGGAAGTGGAAGGCATTTGTGAAAGGAGGAGATATGAGTGAGGAGAAGATTAGTGAAGCCCTCAATGCCTTGTGGAATAGAGTATGGAGTAATGAGGTGAAGGGTGCGGGCGTTACCGAGCAGCCGACGAATTAGGGGAAAACATCATTGTTATTTTATTTTTAATTCTTGAGTAAACCATATCGATTTTTCTAAGTCTTATAATGATGAAATCTTTACTACTTGCACTTTGTTTACTATTTGTCATGTATGGCCAAACCCAAAATACTCTGGTCTCCGAAGGACTTGTATTTGATGGAGAGCCCTATCTGGCAGTGAACCCATCAAATTCACAACATATAGTAGTTGCTTGGATGGCATTTGAGCCTTTTTCTTCTATAGCCATTCGAACCAGGGTTTCAATGAACGGAGGCGTAAGTTGGTCTTTAGGCATAAACACTCCACATTTCTCAACTGGATTTACATCCGCAGATCCTTCCTTGCATTTTGATTCGGAGGGGAATGTTTATCTGGTCTACATCGACTCCAATTCGGAAGATTTGGGAGCAGTTTATTGTAGAAAATCAGAAGATGGTGGATATACATGGAGCAATGTGGCCGAAGTAATAAGCATTTTGGATGATCCAACACAAAAGCCCATCGATCGGCCATGGGTAGCAATTGATAATAGTGGTGGCGAGTACGACGGAAACATATATGTTACCACTATGAATCCTCGGAGTGCGGGTTACATA
This sequence comes from Flavobacteriales bacterium, assembly GCA_034439875.1. GTDB lineage: Bacteria > Bacteroidota > Bacteroidia > Flavobacteriales_D > Sanyastnellaceae > JAWXBG01. Next base: position 4,232 of record JAWXBG010000012.1, on the reverse strand, counting down.
CCTCCACCCTACAATCCCTATTTAACAAAATCTGTAGATGGTGGCCAGACTTTTGAAGATTGGCAGCATGTAGATGGAGAAGATTGGTTTGCGGGGTCTCTCATTTTACAACCCATGCCTACACCCGATGTTTCGGCTGACGGAACCTTGCATGTCGTTTATCCAAGTTACGTTTTTTCGCAAAACATTTATCCTCAATATGTGCATGCGTATTCGACAGATGGAGGATCAACTTTCAGTTATCAAACTCTATTCGATGGAACGGCAAATCCAATCGATTCTTTAGCAAAAAAGGGATATCTACTCAGATGTAACCCTTCTCTTCCCGATCATCTCGCCTTTTTCTATCCTTTCGCGCCAAATGGCGATGGAGATATTATGATGCGTGAAACATTCAATGGTGGTTTTGATTGGACAGAGGAAATGCGGGTTAACGATGACCCGATCGGAAATGGAAATTTGCAGGACTTAGTTTGGGCAGACTTTGATGAAGACGGAGATTTGGTGGTGACATGGAGAGATCGCAGATCCGCAGCAGATACGGGATATCAGGTCTCGTCGGAAATATGGGGAGCGGTTAGGATGAATGGAGAATTGACTTTTTCACCCAATTTTCCAATTAGCAATGTGGCGGCTGTTCACGAGCAGGTTTTGAACGGTAGTGGAAATGATTTCATGTGCGTAGAAATGGTGGACGACACCATAAATGTGGTTTGGGGTGATGTTCGAACAGGATTTTTGAAAATTTGGTTTCAAAGGCTTACTTTGAATGGGGAGTTTGTATCACTTCATGAACTCAATTCAGAATGGGAGCTTGAATATATTTTATTTCCAAACCCTTGTTTGGATAGGTTGAACATTGTAGGTAGAACTCCGGATATCATGCGTATATATGATTCACTCGGGAGTTTGAAAGCTCAATACACTGGAGCGAACATGGATGAGACTAGTATTAATGTTTCCACTTTGGCGACAGGAAAATATCTACTAGAATGTGTGAACGGAAGTAGTTCTCAGACATTAGAGTTTATAAAGAAATAGCGGTTAGTTCGGATTGTGAGATTCGATCTTATCTCGGAGTATTTTCTTGATGAAGTTACTTTAAATATTCTATTAGAAGTATACTACATTCTAAGCTTTATACGAATTATACATACATCAAGAATAAAAATCGAGAAAGTGCCTGTCGTTTCAGACTTTCAGTGATGTAATAGATTTCATCTGGAAAATTTGATTTAACCCAGAATCCGCATTGGAAATCTATTGCAGCACTGAGCCCTTTTATATCAAGCACTTTCTCGATTTTTATTCTTGATGTATGAATATACAACATCAAATAATCCCGCACTGCGCATTTGAAGTGTCTTGAGGTTAATGCGCTGCGGGATTCTCGAATCTGCACGATGTAGCAAAGTAATAGTTCGACCTCTGAAGTCCGATAACTCTATCGCGTGATTCGGGATAATACTAATTCTGCACAATAAAAAGTCCATGCTGCATTACGCATTGGATGTTTTTTTTGGGCAATGGGCTGCGGCATCTTGCGTGCATGAAGTGGTAAATGCCGTTTATAGTAGCTGTTGTCTCGGCTGAATCGAGTTTACAGATACATAAACCCAAATCAAGCGATAGAAAAATTGCACCCTCATTTTGCCGATGAATGCAGTATTCTAGCGCTTAGATTTGAGAATCCCGCACGCATTCTACAAAAATTGCCCTAATGCGTAATGCGGGATAAACGGTATAACAATCTGGCGAGAGTTCTTGCTCTCATGGGGGATAGCACTTCATAGCGAACTCAATGCGGATTCTGGGTTTAAATTACGGGTCTCCTGTGGGGCAACTTATCTACAAATGGTATTGTCTTTCATTGGCGGCTGTAAATCACATGCAGTCACGGAAAGTTTATATTTAGGCCTTGTATATTCCTTAATGAAAACAACTTTATTCTTCACAACTTTTCTATTTCTGACGGTAGAACTGTTCGCCCAGCAGAATTGGCTGAGAAGAGGTGGCGGAGTAAATATTGACGAGGCTCTTGATATTGCTGGTGATGGTGGTGGCAATTATTATACATGTGGTTATTTCAGTGGAACCTCTAACATCGGCGGGAATTTTATCAGTAGTAATGGACAAACGGATGCGTTTCTGATCAAAACAGGTGCAGAAGGGGCCGTTTCGTGGGCAAGAAAATATGGTGGTTCCAAAAATGACCGAGCCAATGCTTCAATTTGTGATAATATCGGAAACACCTTTATCACCGGATTTTTTACCGATGAAGCGGATTTTGGAGGCACAACTCTTCTAGCAGATTCAGGGGATGTGTTTGTTGCCAAAGTGAATTCATGGGGAAATTTGATGTGGGTGAAAAGGGCCGGTGGAATTTATTCCGACGTTGCCAACGGAATAACTTCAGACAATCAAGGTAATGTGATTATTACAGGACAATATCGTGGCACAGCCGATTTCGGTCCATTTAATCTCACTAGTAGCAATAGTTCTCCCGATGTATTTATTGCCAAGCTAGATGCGAACGGAAACTGGCTTTGGGCAAAAGGTGCTGCTTCCGCTGCCACAGATCGAGGAATGGATGTGTGCACTGATGCAACAGGGAATATTTATGCCTGTGGACAATTTAGCGACGATATCACTTTTGATGTTCTGCACACCAATGATGTCATCAATGCAGGTTTTGTTATCAAGTTAAATTCATCGGGCGTTGAACAATGGTTCTCAAGTATCGTTGCGGGTCAGGTATTGCCAAATGCACTACGATGCGATGGTCAAGGAAATGTCCTTATAACAGGCGAGAGTATTGGTCAAATGGTGTTTTTTGGAACCAATATGGAAATACTGCCCTTTAGTAATTCCTTCTCAATTTTCTTAGCAAAATATAGTGGTTCAGGAGCTATCACATGGACACGTGAAGATGGCAGTGACAACAGCATTTCTTCAAAAGCTATTGCAATTGGCGCACAGGACGAAATTTATCTGACCGGAACTTTTCGATGTGCCTTTAGCGAATACAATCAAGAATCTCCCGGAGGTCTTTTTTACAGTTCAGGATACAGAGATATTTTTATTACGAGGTATAATACTGATGGTAATCGAGTATGGCAGCATCAAGTAGGGGGACCTCGCGATGAGTTTTGCTCTGGTATTGCTGCGGGAACCTCAACAGACAAACCTTTGATAGCTGGAAGTTTCGAAAAGTTTTTTCATATTCCGTCCAATGTCACTTTTTTGGTGAATAGCACCCTATGGTCACCGAACATTGAAGAAGAATGGCTTTATCCAAACTATAATCCTGCAATTTGTGTAGGTGATTTATTCGGACTGTGGCAAACCGTGGAATCGCTTGGAAACAAAGATTTGTTTTATTGTAGTCCCATTCATCCGAACGTGGGATCGTATCTTTATTTTGAGCAGAATGGAGCTTGCGGCCCTGATTATATGGAGCCTTGTATTGGGCTTAGTAATGCGTTAGAATGCAACGAAGACGTTGAAATATGTCAAGAAGCAGAACTGTTTTTTGTTAGTCATACGGGTACAGATTGTTTTATTGGACCCGAGTATAATTTGGACTGGAGTAATGGTTCAGGGGAAGAGAGCGTCACAGTATCCGAAACAGATTGGTATTGGGTGACCATGGCTAGGGAGGATGGTTGCTATTCTGAAACGGATTCAATTTATGTTGAAGTTTTTCCACGACCTGAGCCAACAATAACTGACAGCGAAGGAGTGAATATAAATGAACCTCCGAATGCTCAAACTGTATTTCTGTGTGCACCGGGTGAGGTTACGCTTACCGGCGGAAACACGGAAGGAAATGAATTTTGGTGGAACTCAGAAGATGAAATATTCAGTACCGATGTTATTACGGTTGATGAAAGTGGCGACTATTTTTTTAATGTAGAAGATGAATTTGGATGTGTAGGCATCAATTCTATACATGTTGAATTAATAGATCCCTTAGACACCATATTTCCGCTTTTAGAACTTACCGGATTTGATCTTTCGATGAATGATACAATAGACATTTGTGGCGATGCAAGTTTGAATCTTGATTTGGATGATTCACTTATGCAGGAACAGTTCGAAAATTTCACAGATTCATATTGGGAGGTATACCTGAATGGCCAATTGATAAACGAGTATGAAGGTCAAGAAGCAACAAATTTTAATCCCGATTCCACGGGGTGGTATACCTTTATTTCAATGCCATTTCTGGT
>JAWXBG010000011.1:0-25710 GCA_034439875.1 Flavobacteriales bacterium | reverse complement strand
TGTAGGCCAATGGAGTGAAACGGAAGTGGAATATTACAGATACATAAACCCAAATCAAGTGATAGAAAAATTGCACCCTAATTTTGCCGATGAATGCAGTATTCTATCGCTCAGATTTGAGAATCCCGCACGCATTCTACAAAAATTGCCCAAATGCGTAATGCGGGATAAAGGTTTTAGCACTGCATCGCGAATCCCAATGCGGATTCTGGGTTAAAGGGATCTCTAAAAACCTCTTTCACGTATCGACCAAATTATAAAAACTAGCCAATCACTATAAATTCATTCGGGACAAAAACCGTCATTAGGCTGCATTGGTATACAGTAGATCCTTCGAGTGGGATTGGACTCCACGAAACTTTTAGCCGGTTTTAGAGGTACTTAAGACGTGATTGTTTGCCATTCACTGCTTCAATTGGCAGAAAAATACTGCTTCAATTCTTCATCAAAATACCTTAAAGCATTTTTGATAGGCAGCGGCACACCACCGCCCAGAGCACAAAGTGAACCAATTTCCATGGTCTCTAGCAAGTCGTTGAATAATTTTCGATCTATTACATACTCATCTTTCTGAGCCTTTTGAATCATTTCCTTTCCACGTGTAGATCCAATTCTACACGGAAAACATTTTCCACAACTTTCATGCGCGGTAAACGCGAAAAGATGCTCGAGGTAACTGATAATTGGGAAATCTGCAGGAATAGATACAACGGAAGCATGACCAAGCAAAAATCCTCCTTCATTGAATGATTCAAAGTCAATTGAAAGTTCTTTGATTTTTGAAACGGGCAAAAGTCCTCCCAATGGTCCACCAATATGTAAAGCCTTTACCGGACTACGAAATCCTTGACCCAAATCTTCTACCACTTGTGAAAGAGGAGTACCCATATCCACTTCATAGATGCCGGGACGATTAAAAAATCCATCGAGCGATACCAATTTGGTGCCAGTGCTTCTGCCTCGACCGATTGACGCGAAATGCGCGCCACCATTCTCTAAAATAAATGGAATACACGCAAGCGTTTCTACATTGCTCACAACTGTAGGTCTATTAAAAAGCCCTTGCTGAGCGGGGTAAGGCGGACGAACTCTTACTTCTGGTCGCTGACCTTCAATGCTATTCAAAAGAGCTGTTTCTTCACCACATATATAAGCTCCTTGTGCTTTGATCACTTTAAAATGAAAACTAAAGCCGGTGTTCAAAATATTCTCTCCGATACATCCCACATGAGTCAATTCAGCAATAGCTACTTCAGTAATTAACACGCTTTCAGGGTATTCGCCTCTGATGTAAATGACTCCAGTATTAGCACCTGCAACATAACCGGCCATGATCATTCCGATAATCAATTTGTAGGGTTGGTGCTCGAGAATATACCTATCGCTATATGCTCCGGGATCACCTTCATCGGCATTACACACAATGAATTTTTTATCACCGACAGCCTTTGCACAAGCCTCCAATTTAAATGCTGATGGGAATCCGGCTCCTCCTCTGCCTCGCAATCCACTCTCTTTTATTTGAGTCAAAACTTCGTCAGAGGATAGCACCAACCACTTTTTCAAATGTGCAACATACTCTTCTGCTTTGATTTGATTCGCAGTTAAAATGGCAGATCCGGAACATCCAACTTCATATTTGTCATTGGCTTGTATTTCCACTTTTGGATTTGATATCAAATTCTCTATTTGATCGATATCATTTCCTGAATAGTTAAAACCATTATACCAAAAGGCCTTGTTTTCGTGACAGCGACCAAGGCAGCACATCTCACCCACTTCACTTTCTTCAAAATGTGAGTTAAGCTTTTTTTTCACCGTGTCTTGCGTACCGGCTACCAAACAAGCACTTCCATTGCACACATATACTTTTTTTCCTTTGTTTTCCTCTCTGAGAAAGTCGTAGAATGATGTGGCACCATAGATATTACCCTTCCCAAAGAGAAACTCTTCGGATAATTCTTTCATCTGCTCTTTACTCAGAGTTCCAGAGTTCTCTGCGGCTTTTCCCAGAGCTTCGAATAAATTTCTTTCAGTTCCTTTGCGACCTGATAATTCACTTAGATTTTTTGGCATATGCAATGTTAGTAATAAAACGCTTAGAAAGTTTGTTTCAGAATATGAGGACTTCCATATCTTGGCACAGAAATTCTTAAACTCTACCAAATTGAATATTTTCAAAAACAGCGACATGGAAAGTCTCCTTGCTCGCATTATAAGTTTTCAAACCAGAAATGAACGCAAATGGGGAAAGATGTCGCACAACGAAATGTTGTGTCATATGTCTGATCAGATCCGCTGTGTAATAGGCGAAAAAGAATTTAAATCAATGAGCGTCGGTATGCCTTTATGGCTTCTGAAATTCATGGTATTTCGTTTGCCTTGGCAAAAAAACCTTCGAACTCATCCTGATTTTGATAAAGACAAAAGAGGGACAACAGTTAAAGATTTCGAGACAGACAAAAATGAATTAATTCGTTTGGTAAGTTTGGTTTCTCAATGGCCTTCGAACCAAACTTTAGACTCACATCCCGTATTTGGTCCGCTGAGCAGAAAACAATGGGGCACGCTCATAGCGGACCATTTGGATTGGCATCTAAAACAGTTTAGTGCTTAAAGGAACCTTCTAAAGTCCACTGATCAACTTCTTTTTAGGGTATTTAACTGAGTACCTAAGTTGCTTTTTAACCGTTTCTCCCGGTGCAATGGTGAGATTCCAAGTCAACTTGCCTGTTGTAGCATCGTGTACCGCTCCGCTGATCTCTTCCATTTCCACAGTGATATCTGCATTCTGTGAAAGTGGTAGCTGGTCTTCGAGTACAAAGGTGATTGGAACTTTTTTAGTGTTGACAATCGTAGTCTCGAATGCTTTGGTGGTTTTGGTATTTCCTCCCAAAGAACTTGTCCTGCAAAAATCACTTAGCATTTTTCTGTCTACAGTTATGCTCTTATCTCTTCCCAAAGAAAGATTGAGCGTGTCATTGGCCATTGCAGGATCAATATACGCTTTGCCCACATAAGTTCCTCTGAAATAAATATTACTTTCTCCGGGCAATAAACTGTACTGCATCCAATCTGTTAACTGAGCGCGCAGAAATGCATCAGAATCGATTTTAGGGGCACTGTAATAATCGTATTTAGCAGTTAACGACTCGCGCTGCATTTCTACATCGTAGTATTGCCCGTCTGCAGGAACATCGTAGGGAATGGTGATCTTGAACTCTGTACTTACTACACTTTCGGTCTGCACAACGTTATCGTCCATTGACCTGAATGATTGATCCTTTTTCAATTCTATAGTATCATATACGGCACTTGGCCTTGCGTCTTCCTCATAAACCTCGCTTTTACCATAGCCTTTATCTTTTCTATAAGGATCGTACAAGTACACAAACCATGGATTCAAAACCGGTGATTGACCACCTGTTGTCGGATTTCCTGTAGACAAGGTCAGATTCACATTCTCCCAATCATTGCCTGTTGATTGAAAAACTTTGGCCTTATAAACCATCTCTATAGGTTGATTGATGTCGCTCGAACGCAAATCATACGTAGGAATCCATCCTGCACTATACGCCAAGTAACTTACTCTGATCTGAGCTGTAACAGCTTTATCGGCAGCTATGGTTACAAATATTTCACTTGGATTGGTGTTTCTTCGAGCATTCAACGAGTTGAGGTAATTCTGAAGTCGCTGAATCTCGATATTCAAACCCTTCTCATCCTGATTGAGTTCTAGAATTTTGTATTCAATTTCTCGCAATCTATTTCTGAAGAAGTCAGCCATTTCAGCCAAATCTTCGGAAACCAATACGGCATCACTTCCTTTTATGCTTTTGTTGGCATTTAGCATATCCTTCTCCTGATAATAAACACTCTTCAAACTCTGCTTTTCAAGCAAACGAAATTGAGCATTTTCAAGGCTATCCATAACAGACTTAACCTTTGGATTGGTGCTTTGATCGGTAAGGTAATTGACGCCATGACGAACATTTATGATAGTATAATCCTTGTTGCCCTCCACTTGAATGGAATTCGGATCAAGATTTATGGTAAGGTCGGTTAATCTCAGCACATTTTCACCCAGTTTGAGAGAAACGGATGCCTCATGAGTTATCTGAGCTCCTGAAAGAAAAAGTGTGACATCTGTGATTTCTGATTCTACCAACTTGCTTTGTTGGGCACTTAAATTACCGATAAAAAAAGAAAGTGCGATGAATGCGAGTATTTTATTCATTGAGATTTACAATTGGGTGTAAAATTACAACTCTTGCTTTAGCAAAGGCTATGCCTCAAATTCATTAAATAAGGTAAACAGCTAAAAAAAACGAAACAGGCTGTATTTCATCAGTTCCTTCAAACTTGTTTCGTTCTTTTTTGTATGTTTGCAAGGCATAATCAGAAATTGAAAAAACTTTAAGAAATCATCTATTTCGAATGAAAAAAACGTGGATTTACTCAGGTTCCTTTCTTTTTCTTTTAGGACTTTCTAGTTGTTACTATGATGTAGCATCGGAGCTTTACCCCGACGAAAATTGTAACACACCTGCTGTTGTGAATTATGCGGCCAATGTCAAGTTGCTCATCGATTCTCGCTGTGCCAGCTCTGGCTGTCATGTAGCAGGTGGAAACGGACCGGGTGACTTTTCTAATTCGGCAACAGCCATTGCAGCCGGACAAGACGGGTCAATCGAAGCCCGTTCTGTTGTTCAAAGGGACATGCCACCGAGTCAGCCTTTGAGCAACTGCGAGATAGCCCTCCTTGAGGCTTGGATTGCACAAGGAGCGAACTAGTTATTTCATAGTTGCTTTAGACAAATTTTGACTTGCTCAAAAGATTTGGTGCTTGATAAAGTAAGGTTTCCTATATTTATCAACCAAACCAAAGCCTTATGTATCGGGATTTACTCTGTGTCTTATCCATTTTAGTATTTTACAGTGTTTCATTATCGCAAACAACGAGCGACTGCGAAGGTGGAATAGTATTGTGTGATTCATTTTACAGCGAAGAAACCTCGCCAGTGGGTTCTGGCGACGTCTACGAACCCGCTCCGGCCTTTGGATGCAATGGGACTTCCGGTGAAGTCAATTCAATTTGGTACATATTCACAGTGCAGGAAGATGGCAACTTGAGCTTTTTTCTCGATCCAAATGACGATGGCACTGACTACGATTGGTCGCTCTTTAATATTTCTCAAAACGGTTGCGCCGGTATAGCAGATGGCACTTCGCCCGAGGTAAGCTGCAATTCTTGGGGAGTTCTTGGGATTAACGGTGCCACCGGGATTTCCACAGACAATGGGGGAACTGGAAATAGCAATGGCCCTGGTGATCTCAATGGTCCGCCTTTTAATGGTGATCTTTTGGTAACTGCCGGTGAAACATTTGCTCTAATCGTAATGAATTGGACGGGCTCTAATGCCGGATATACCCTCGACTTTGGATCTTCCACAGCAAGTCTGTACGATCAAGTTCCTCCCTCTATTCTCAATGTACAAGCCAATTGTGCGAACACTGAATTGATTCTAACATTCTCCGAAAACATCGTATTGAGCACGGTTCAAAATGGAGACTTCGTTATCAGCGGACCAGGTGGTGATTATACTATTACTGATTTCGAGCCCACAAATGGAGGAATAGAAATGGACAACATGATTACGATAAGTCTTGGATCTCAAATCACAAATGCGGGTTCATATACGATTGAAATTATTGATGTAAACAATTACGTCACCGATCTATGTGGCAACGAAGGTTCGGGAACTTATACTTTTAATGTGAACGCTCCCATGGTTTTCGAAGTAAGCACTGAAACAGCATGCAATGGTCAGGGCGGAACTATCACTGTAGACGACGTGAATGGAGGAAGTGCTCCTTTCATTTATACTATTAATGGAATTCAGCAGAATGATCCCGAATTTGATGATCTCGGTGGTGGAAATTACAATGTAGGAGTTACTGATCAGAATGGTTGTTCGCTCATTCAGCAAGTATCAGTTCCCAATCAGGCCATCTCTGTTAATGCGGGGGTTCCTGATTCCCTTTCCTGCCTTAAACCCACAACCAATCTAGGTCCGGCATTAGTCAGTCCTGATCAGCCTGTTAATTTTGTATGGACTACAACCGATGGATCAATTGTATCGGGTGCCGGAAGTGAAACTGCCACTGCAGGATCTACAGGTACTTACCAAGTGATTGTTACAAATACTGAAAATGGTTGTTCCGACACTGATGTTGTTGCAGTTGTTTCGGCAGATGAGTTTGTGCTAGACCTCAATCAAATGGTTTTCCCAAATGTGTTTAGCCCCAATTTGGACTCCTGGAACAGTGATTGGGCGCCCTTCCTAGCTCTTGATCCCGAATTTGATCTGACCTCTATTTTCGTTAAATACGACCTCAAAGTATTCAATCGATGGGGCGCAATGGTATACGAATCAGCAGGAGGAAAGAGAAGATGGAGAGCTGAAGATGCTGATGAAGGAACTTATTTTTACACGCTGCAATATGAGAGTCAGTGTGGCTCAGGCACTGCTGGTAACAAAGAAGGATACATTCAAGTATTGAGATGAAATCTTTGATTAAATATTTTCTTCTGACCACTCCAATTCTCTTTTTGATTTCATGCGAAAAAGACGAAGAACAAATAAATAGTCAACTCAAGTATCCGAGTATACCTGATGTTTTGTATCAGTATGCAGACATCGACTTGCCGGAGCATTTTGATACAAACCCTCTCCTCAATCTTGTAGACTATGGTGGCGACAATCAAGTAACGAATGAAGGCGCAACGCTTGGCCGAGTTCTATTTTACGATGTAAATCTTTCTGTCAATAAATCGACATCTTGTGGATCCTGTCATCATCAAAAAAATGGATTTGCCGATCCACATCCTTTAAGTCGCGGTCATTCCGGATTGTTCACTCATCGCAATACCAGTCATATTGTAAATGCCCGATACTCATCGCGCTTTTTTTGGGATAATAGAGTGAATGGTTTAGAAAATCAAGTCCTATTTCCCATTCAAGATCCCCTAGAAATGGGTATGACCATGGATGCCTTGATTACTCGACTTAAAAATATTCCATACTACCCCGAATTATTCACTGCAGCTTTTGGCGATGTAGAGATCAATAGCACCCGAATTTCCAGAGCACTGGCTCAATTTGTGAGGTCAATACTTTCCTATCAAACGAAATATGACGAGGGAGTTGCTATCGGTTTTTCGAATTTTACCGAAGAAGAATTTTTAGGACATGCGCTTTTTATTTCCAATGAAACGGAATGCAACCACTGCCATATTACTGCCAATTTTCATCTGAATGAAGCTATCAATAATGGCCTTGACTCTGAATATGCGGACAATGGCAGGGGACTAATTACCGGAAATGAAAGCGACAACGGCAAGTTTAAAGTACCTTCTCTGCGCAATGTAGAATTGACCGGACCCTACATGCACGACGGTAGATTTGTAACACTAGAGAATGCCGTAGAACATTATTCAAGTGGTGTGGCTCCTCATGAAAATCTTGATGACCGATTGACTACAGATGGTCAAATTGGAGGGAATCCAAGGCACATACTTTTCACAGATCTTGAGAAATCAGCTATGGTGGCCTTTCTAAAAACTTTAACCGACTATTCGCTCATCTCGGACCCTAAATTTGAGGATCCATTTTAAAGATATGATTCAAAAAATATTTTCGCGCCTTTTGAGAAAACCTTTTCCCGGCACTGCTACATATTGGGAATGCAGATATCGTTCGGGTGGCGATTCCGGAGCAGGGAGTTCTGGAGAACTGGCTCAATACAAGGCCAATTTCCTCAACAAATTTGTAAAAGAAAATAAAATAGAAAGTGTGATAGATTGGGGCTGCGGAGACGGGGATCAATTGCGATTAGCGAAGTATCCTCATTACATTGGGCTAGATGTTTCTAAAACTGCTATTGAAATTTGTAAGAAAAAATATACGGGAGATCATACCAAAAAATTTGAGTGCCTTGAGAATAACTCGAGTAAATGGTCGGCCGAATTATCCCTTTCTCTTGATGTTCTCTACCATCTAATAGAAGACAAAACCTACACAGATTATCTTCATGCATTATTTGCTAGTGCAGATCGATCTGTGATTATTTACAGTGTTAATACCTCAAGCGGAAACTATGCGGCACATGTGAAGCCGAGGGTTTTTACTGAAGATTTGCAAAAAACATTCCCTCAATGGCAATGCATTTTGCACGAAGCCAATCCTTTTCCACTTTCAAAATATGGCCCTGAAAAAGGTAGCTGGAGCGACTTCTATGTTTATCAAAGAACAAACTGAAAAAAATTAAGTGAACATACCTCAAACTAAAAATCCGCGTGTTGTAATTGTCGGCGGTGGATTTGGTGGACTCAGACTTGCAAAAGCACTTCGAAATAAACCCATTCAAGTTGTATTACTCGACAGACAGAATTATCATGCCTTTCAACCACTGTTATATCAAGTAGCTACTGCTGGATTGGAGTCTGGAAGTATTGCTTATCCTTTCAGGAAAATTTTCAATCACTATAGCAATTCGTTTTTCAGAATGGCGGAAGTGACGGAAATTGACACGGCCAATAACACCGTGCATGCAGACATTGGAAGTATCACTTATGACTACCTAGTGATTTCTACCGGTGCGACGTCCAACTTTTTCGGTATCAAAAGCATTGAAGAAAGAGCAATGCCAATGAAGACCATCTCGGATGCGCTCGACATTCGAAGTCTTATGCTTCAAAATCTGGAAAAGGCCTTGCTGCGAAATGATCTTCAAGAAAAGGAATCATTGATGAGCATCATCATTGTAGGTGGGGGTCCAACAGGAGTTGAGCTTGCAGGTGCCATTGCGGAATTAAAGAAGGATATCCTTCCCAAGGATTATCCAGACATGAATATGAATGAGATGGATATTCATTTGGTCGACGCCAACAGCAGGGTTTTGAAAGAAATGACTGAAAGTTCTTCGGCCCATGCACTAAAGATTTTGAAAAAAATGGGAGTTGAAATTCACTTAAATACCCGTGTTACTGAATTTGATGGACAGAAGGCATTAACTGCCGATGGCCGCGAATTGTGGGGTTCTACTCTAATTTGGGCTGCGGGAGTAAAGGCAATTATACCCAATGGACTTGGCACAGAAGCCATCGTAAAAGGCAGAATCGCTGTCAACGAATTTAATCAGGTTGCCGGACATACTCATGTTTTTGCGATAGGTGATGTGGCTAGAATGAGTACCAGCGATTTCCCCGATGGTCATCCCATGATGGCCCAAGCAGCCATACAACAGGGCAAACAACTTGCTGAAAATCTACTTCGCAAAAATGGAGGCAAAGCCTATAAACCCTATGAATACAAAAACCTGGGTGCTATGGCTACTATCGGTCGGGCACAAGCTGTAACGGAACTGCCTCACTTGAAACTTACCGGATGGTTTGCCTGGATTTCTTGGTTGTTTGTGCATATTTACCAGCTCATTGGTTTTCGAAATAAACTCGTGGTGCTCTTGCATTGGGCACAAAACTATTTACGCCATAGCAGGGATCTGCGACTAATCATCAGACCTTTTAAGAGCAAAGTTCCTTAAAAGCTACTTCATCTTTTCGGCGAGCAGAACTGCATTGTAAAGATTTACAACACCTCCAGTTTTAGATAAACTACCAAATGTCACTTTCTTTTCCGGATTGCCTGGAGCTCCAACTTTGGTGTTCTTGTATTTCACAGAACTCTTCTCTAAAATTGCTTTTACCTCTTTTGCCGTGAGTTCAGGATAGTACGACCACAACTCGGCTGCAACGCCTGAAACGACAGGTGCTGCCATACTTGTTCCGCTTTCTTTTTTATAAGATTGATTGGTATAAGTGCTATAAATATCAACTCCCGGAGCAAATAAGTCGACCTTCTTTTTTCCGTAATTTGAAAAATCTGCAGATAGATCGAAAATCAGGTAGTCGCTAGCTCCCACTTCTATCCAAGTGCTGCACTTTTTTCCATTGTCGTAAAAAGCTGTTGGGAAATTTTTACTTACATCATTGTTTTTGGAATCATTTCCAGAGGCATGGATCAATAGTACATTTTTCAATTCAGCATATTGGATTGCCTCGTCTACAACTCCTTTGAAAGGAGAATAACTTTTACCAAAACTCATATTGATGATTTTGGCGCCATTGTCCACTGCATATCGAATGGAATTAGCAACGTCTTTGTCACGCTCATCTCCATTTGGAACACATCTTATAGGCATGATTTTTACATTATGCGCAACACCTTCGGCTTCTATTCCATTGTTCAAAGCACCGATAATTCCGGCCACGTGGGTGCCGTGTTCAGCCTTCGGACCATCGTTGTGGTTGTTGCCATAGAACTTTTCGTTCGGATCCAAATAATTATCCCCTACTAGATAGCGAGGATCAAAATTCAGATTGTAGCTATATTCAAATTGATCTGTAAAGTGTGAACGAATTTCATCGATTTGAGAAGGCAGATCCTCTTCAAGTGCATAGATTAAAATTTCGCGAATAGCCGCCGAATATTCATCATCCGCACTCATACCATACACATCGTCGATCGTGTAGGTTTCTTTGTTCAAGGTCTTTTTTGCTGTCATGTCGGCCATCTTGTAGACAGCCATAAACTGATCAAAACCCATTTGTTCTTCTTTGGCTTTCGAAAGACGTTGATCGTATTCCTTAACGAAACGCTCATATTTTTCAAAGTCTGCCATTTCAGATTTATTGATTTGGACTTTGCTTTTGCCCTCGAAACGTGACTTTAAATCTTTGAAAACTCTGGTGAACTCGAGATTATCGTGTTCCACATCACCTTGGGCTCCACCGATGAAACTCCAACCATTCACGTCGTCTATGTATCCATTTTTATCGTCGTCGATGCCATTTCCTGCTATTTCATCTGCATTCACCCATATCATAGAACTCAATTCAGGATGGGCTGTCTCTGTGCCACTATCAATTACCGCAACAATGATGGGAACAGATTTTTTGGATTGAAGAAAATCATAGGCCGATTTGGCTTGAATACCACTTAGTTCATCCGTTGGAGATTGCAAGTGCCATAGTAAAGTGCGCTCGGCTTGTATTTTATCATCTTCCTGGGCGGAAAAAGTAAGTACTGAACAAAACATCAAGAAAAAAACTGATAATTTCATTTTATAGATTTTAATGCGAAAAAAGACGTTTTTTGTGGAATATTGCATAATTAGTGACAAAAAGTGCATTTCCTAGATGAATGAACAAAGATGATACCGTAAAAAAAGGCCCCCGACTAGTCGGAGGCCCGTTTAACTAACAACTAAACTTTACCTAACTTCTACAGCTCTTCATTTGTAGAATGCAGGATCAGAGTAATACTCTGATTCCGCAAATTTTAAAATGAGTTATAACGAATTTATCACGAGAGTATCAATAATCTATTTTTGAACCTGCAAAAGTGAAAGAAGTAATCATCATAGAAGACGAATCCAGTATTGCCGACTTGATCAAATTGCACTTACAAGACATTGATTGTGAGGTGCACTGCTTTGTGAACGGCAAAGATGGGTACCAGTTTGCATTGAAAAATCCTTTTGATCTGCTCATCTTGGATATAAATCTACCGGGGATGAATGGTCTGGACATTTGCAGAGAGCTTCGAGCCAATAAAATTACGAGTCCAATATTGATGCTAACCGCTCGTACTGAGGAGATCGATAAGGTTTTGGGACTAGAAACGGGCGCTGATGACTATATAACCAAGCCATTTGGAATACGCGAGTTTTTGGCTCGGGTAAAAGCTATTTTTAGAAGAGTTGAAATTGATCGTGTGGAACAGTTTGAATCGATCAAGTTGATAGAATTCAAAGGACTTTCCATTGACAGAAAAAAAAGGAAAGTAGAATTGCGAGGCGGGCGCATTGAACTCACCCCAAAAGAATTTGATTTGCTTTATACGCTTGCCACCAATCCCGGAGTCACTTTTGAGAGAAAAGAACTGCTAAGCAAAGTATGGGGTTATGATTTTGAAGGATACGAGCATACGGTGAACTCGCACATCAACCGTTTGCGAGGAAAAATAGAAAAGGATCCAAATAACCCCGAATATGTTTTAACCACTTGGGGTGTAGGCTATCGATTTGCAGACAATTAAATTACGTTTAGCACATGAATAAACCATCAGTAGTTCCACAGCGATTTAGCAACAGAATTCTAATTCTGACTTTTATCGCAATATTGTTGATTGCCATTATCAGCACAGTGATGAGTTACAAAAGTCAAGTTCGGATTAGCGAGGAGAAAGAGCTGTTTAAGTTGGATTGTATTGCAAATGCCGTTGCGTACAAAATTTCAGGTGAGGAACACGATTATCTTGTTGCGACTTATCCCGATAGCACGATGCGAAGTAAGGCCGAGCTTGATTCTGTGTACATGAAAATAAAAGAGCTCATGAGTGGTGCTCAGCAGATGACAAAAGTGCCCTCTGAAATGTATACCGTTCTGAATGACCCCAATCACGCAAAGCTATTCTTTGGAATTGGAACCATGCGAAATGAATGGCTCAGTACAATGGATGTTTTTCCTGCTGAACTAAAGAATGATTTTGAAAAAGGTGGAATGGTAAGATCGTATGAAGTGGGAGGATGGGATAAACTCAGTGCTTTTTCGCCAATTCGAGATGCAAACAACAACGTAGTGAGTGTTCTCCAAGTTGAGGAAACGCGTGATTCTTTCATGGGTAAAGCTCGTGAACAAATAATGATGAGCGTTTTTCTCTCCCTAGCTTTTATTGCTGTTATTGGTATTCTGATGTACTTCTCTGTGCGTAATCTTTTAAAACGTCAAGAGAGAATTGCCCTTGAAAAAATGGAAGTAGAAATGCTTCGAAGTGAGTTGGTTTCAAATGTATCTCACGATTTGCGAACTCCTTTAGCGAGTATCCACGGCTATCTTGAAACTGTTTTAATGAAACAAGATACCTTATCCAAAGAAGAAGTAAGCAAATACCTCAACACATCATTGCAGAGCACAGAAAGGCTTCGGGTGATGGTAGATGAGCTGTTTGATCTTTCTAAACTTGAATCCAAGGAAAGAAAGCTGAATCTTGAAAAACTCTCCTTAGGTGAACTTTTATCTGATGTGACAAATCAATTTAGGGTGAATGCTGCAGAGAAAAACGTTTCGCTTTTATCTGAGATCCCGAAAGATCTTCCTCCCGTAAAAGGTGATGTAGCACTACTTGATCGTGTAATACAGAATATTCTTGGCAATGCCATCAAGTTTTGCAATTCAGGCGACCAAATTTTAGTAAGAGCCGGAACCGAAAACGAGAAAGTTTGGGTTGAAATTAAGGATTCTGGCATTGGCATACATGAAGATGATTTGCCTCATATTTTCGATCGTTTTCACAAGGGCAAAACTGAGCGCTCAGGAAGTGGAATTGGCTTGGCGATTGTAAAAAGTGTTCTCGAACTTCACGAAGCGAGTTACACTGTAAAAAGTAAAGCCAGCGAGGGAACCATTTTCAAATTTTCGCTGCCTATTCACAAAAAAGATTAGTTGTGATCCAATCCTTCAAAAACTGAATTCTGGCTTTTATACTCAGGTACTAATTGTTTTATCTTGCCTACGATTGCATTGTTGTTCTGCGATTCAAAGAGTGAAATGAGTTCCTCAATTTGAGGAGCGATGAATTTCACGTCGTATTCTCTTACACGGGCACGCAGAATTTTAGGATGATAAGTTGGCAAGGTATTTTCTTCATTTGCCAAAACTTCCTCAAAGAGCTTTTCTCCGGGGCGCAAACCTGATACGTGAATTTCGATATCGCGACCTAACTCAAGCCCTGATAGCTTTATCATGTTTTCTGCTAAGTCCATAATGCGCACACTTTTGCCCATATCAAATGCAAATATTTCGCCACCCTCACCCATCGAGCCAGCCTCCAATACAAGCTGCACTGCTTCTGGTATGGTCATGAAAAACCTAGTTACATCAGGATGTGTAACAGTAACGGGTCCGCCCTCCTCTATCTGCCTTTTGAAAATCGGGATAACAGATCCATTTGATCCTAATACATTTCCGAACCTCGTGGTAATAAATCGCGTTTTTCCTTCGCTATTTTTTGACTGAGCATATATTTCTGCAACGCGTTTTGTAGCACCCATAACACTCGTTGGGTTTACTGCTTTGTCGGTACTTATCAATACAAATGTTTCCACTCCAAAATCTACAGCGAGGTCTACCATGTTTTTTGTGCCTAGCACATTGGTCAGAACAGCCTCACTTGGGTTGTCCTCCATAAGTGGAACGTGCTTATACGCAGCGGCATGATAAACAATTTGCGGATGGAAATGCTGAATCATCCTTTTCATGCGATCGTATTGTCGCACATCTCCCATCACCCATTCGCATCTATTAAATTCGGAATGAGACCGCAATTCACCCGCCAATTCAAATAATGGAGTTTCTGCCTGATCTAGAATAATGAGCTTTGAGGGTTTGGCTAGAAGCAACTGACGCACCAGTTCGCTGCCAATGCTACCGGCAGCACCTGTTATAAGTACAACTTTGTCCTTTACCTGAGCTACCACACTACCGCTATTGAGTTGTATAGTATCTCGTCCTAATAAATCTTCGATTCGCACATCTCGAATTTGCCGTGCACTCAACTCTCCTCCTATCCATTGCTGCACAGGCGGGATATTCAGAACTCTTACATTGTGCTTGATTGCCTCAGCTATGACTTCCGCTTTTCTATCCGCCGGAAAAGGATTGATGGCTAAAATAAGTTCATCCACTTTACCTGAGGAGAGAAGTTCGGCTAGTTTGGCGCTGTGAAAAATTTCGGCACCCTCCATTTTTTTTCCACTTTTGCCTTTGTCGTCATCCACAAAAGCAAAAACATCTACTCCACTTCTCTTATCTCTGTCAAGCGTTCTTTTGGTAATCAATCCCGCCTCCCCAGCTCCAAAAATCACAGCTCGTTTTAAAGCTTTGTCTGGAGATTTCAGTTCGAGATACAAGACTTTTATCGCGATTCTGCTTACAACCATAGCGAAAAGTGTAACCAGATATTCGAGAATGATAATGCTATTCGGAATAAAGTAAAGTTGATCTAAAAAGTGATATTTCGCTTGATTCAAGCCTGCAAAAACCAATGAGCCCGCAGTGAGAACAACAAAAATGCGGGTCGTGTCTTGTGAACTTGTATACCTAATAATACCAGCGTAAGTGCGGCCCAAAACGAAAGAAACTGCCCGAATGAAAAAGAGGATTGGCAAAAACCGAATGGCAAGGTCAACCTCAATACTTGGAATGTCAAATTCGAAACGAACGAGGTAAGCTACCAGAAATGAAAATGCAACAATGAGCAGGTCAATGATGAAAATTAGCCAGCGCGGAGTATTTTTGGTAGGCAGCCACATAGGGGCCGAAGGTAAGCAGGCGAAATGAAAGAAATAGATAGATCCATATGTCTTTGTTTTGCAGATTTGATATTAGTGATGAAAGTGGCTTGGTATCCTACCATTTTGGGACAACCGGTGAAGGGCATGAATTAATCCACAATGGTTCAAAAGTTACTTGGTGTACAAAAGACACTTTCCTATATTTGACAAAACAATTGACGGAGAAATGCAAAAAATCCTTTGGTCGCTATTAGTCCTAGCCAGTTTTTCTACACAGGCTCAAATTATTGTCACCGACCCTCCTTTTCCTACCCAGGACGATGTAATAACCATTACTTATGATGCCACAGAAGGCAATGAGGAGTTGATGGGTGTAACGCCTGTTTATGCTCATACCGGAGTGATTTCTAACTACAGTTCAGGTGCGACAGATTGGCAACATGTGGTAGGGAATTGGGGTACTGCCGACTCCGATGTTTTAATGACTCCCCTTGGAAATAATCGACATGAGATTGTAATTCAACCCAGCACTTTTTATGCGATTAATGGTGACGAAGAAATTACGCATCTCGCCTTTGTCTTCAGAAATCAGGCTGGATCACTTGTTGGAAGGAATGCAGATGGAAGTGACATCTACGTGCCAATATATCAAGCCGGATTTAACGCCAGCATTATTTCTCCCAATTATTCAAGTGGAATATTAGATGTAAATGAAGACGTAGATTTTGTATGCGTAGCATCTGAAGAGGCTGATCTAACTCTTACCGTAAATGGAGTTCAAGTAGCAATCGAATCTGGTGTCACAACTTTAAATTATACTTTTTCGGAATCTACGCCGGGTGAATACCTTGTCGTTTTTACAGCCGACAATGGTCTTGAATCCATTGAAAAAATCGTGACTTTAGTAATTGTCCCGGACATAACAATTGCCTCTTCCCCAATAGGTACGGTTGATGGAATAAATTATCTTAACTCAACTTCAGTGAGACTGCAGTTCTTTGCTCCTGGCAAAGAATATTTGTTTGTTATAGGCGATTTCAACAATTGGAACTTCGACTTGGACTACTTGATGAATCGCACTCCTGATGGCGATACCTGGTGGGTCGAAATAACGGATCTCGTTCCAGGACAAGAATATCGCTTTCAATATTATCTAGGCGATGAGGGAATGCGTGTAGCTGAAATTTACGCAGATAAAATTCTAGACTATTGGAATGACCCTTGGATCCCTGAAGCATCCTTTCCCAATTTGCTCGACTATCCTGTTGGGCTTACAAATGAATCTGTATCCATTCTTCAGACCAATCAATCTGCCTTTCCTTGGACTGATGGCTCTTACGATCGTCCGGCTTCAGAAAAACTTATCATCTATGAATTACTACTTCGAGACTTTATAGAAGCAAGTAATTATGAGACCTTGACAGATACACTGGACTACCTTGAAAATCTCGGTATCAACGCAATTCAACTGATGCCAGTAAACGAATTCGAGGGCAACGAATCGTGGGGATATAATCCCAGCTTCTACTTTGCTCCCGATAAATATTATGGTTCAAAGGAATCTATGAAAGCGTTCGTAGATGAATGCCACAACAGGGGTATTGCCGTGATCATGGACATTGCTTTAAATCACAGTTTCGGGCAAAATCCGATGGTGCGCATGTATTTTAATCCGGATGTCGGAGAATACGGTGAACCTACCCCAGACAATCCTTGGTTCAATGAGCAACCAAAGCACGATTTTAATGTCGGTTATGACTTCAATCACGAAAGTACCAGAACGAGAAATTTTTGTAAAAGAGTTTTTGGTTATTGGCTCGAAGAATATCATATCGATGGATTCAGATTGGATCTATCGAAAGGCTATACTCAAAATAATACCCTCGGAGATATTGGTGCTTGGGGTGAATACGATCAATCTCGCATTATCATTCTCACGGACTATTTCGAGCTCAGTCAAACTATAGAATCTGGATCCTATTTTATACTTGAACATTTCGCCAACAACGATGAAGAAACCGTATTGGCTAATTTAGGGATGATGCTTTGGGGAAATCTAAACCATGAGTTCAACGAAGCGAGCATGGGTTATACGAGCAATCTCACTTGGGGAAGCTACCAGCAAAGAGGATGGGGTTCTCCAAAACTCATTACATACGCAGAGTCACATGACGAAGAAAGACTCATGTACAAAAACCTACTTTATGGAAATAGTGCAGGTTCGTATGACATCACTGAAATGAGCACAGCACTGAAGAGACAAGAGCTCATCCATACATTATTAATACCACTACCCGGACCTAAAATGATCTGGCAATTTGGTGAATTGGGATATGATTATAGTATCAATACGTGCAGTGATGGAGTTACCATTAATGAAGATTGCAGGACTTCATCCAAACCTATTCGATGGGACTATCAAGAAGTTGAAGAACGACTTCATTTGTACAAGTGGATATCAGCGCTAAACCATCTCAAAACAGACTACGCCACCTTCTCCACAGATAGCTATACCTATGACGCAACTGGCTATGGCAAGCGCATACATTTGAACAACGATGAGATGAATGCAGTAGTAGTCGGCAATTTTCAGGTATCTGATATCAACATGATTCCAGGATTTCAACATACCGGTACATGGTACGATTATGCAACCGGAAGTCCTGTTGAGGTATCTGATCTCGGTGCAAGTTGGTTCTTTCCTATAGGCGATTTTCATGTGTATACAGACATCCAATTGCCAGTGCCAGATTTGAATGTGAGCCTAGATGAGATTATTGCATTTACAAAAGGTAATGTGCAACTGTATCCAAATCCTGCAATTGATCGAGTACATTTGAGTATCCACAGCATTGATCAAGAAACAGTCATTTTTTCGATATACGATATTACCGGAAAAAATGTGATGAAGAGCCAACGTGAAGTGCTGGTGACGGGAAATAACCTTATATCCATTGATATTGACAACCTTCCAAATGGATCTTATATATTATCCATAGAAGATGGGAAAAGGAACCGCAGCTTGCCACTGGTGATTGCGGGACGTTGAAGTTTTTTTTTAGAAATTTACTTAGTTAGTGTACACTTAACACTTATGTCAGATTTTCTGCTAAGTTTGGTGCTGCAAAAAAGACCTTAAAACCAAATCTGATCCATGCTAAGATCCTACCTGATTGCGCTGTCCATTTTTCTGTGTTTCGCCACAGCAACGGTCGGTCAAACCATTTACGGTGTCGTAACTGATGAAAATGGGGATCCTTTTCCGGGTGTAGTAGTATCTGTAACGGCTTCGAACAAAGGAACTGCTACTGACTTTGATGGTAAATATTCAATTCCTCTAACGCCTGGAAAACACCTGGTCGAATTCGGGTTTACGGGTTACGTGAAGCAAACCAAGGAAATTCAATTGAATGAAGGAGCCGAATTGAAATTGGATATTCAAATGAAGTCCGATGTCATTACCTTGGACAATGTAGAAATCATCGGTTATGGAGTTCAACGCAATCGTCCTAACACGGGTTCTGTTTCTAGAATTGGAGGAAAGGAAATTGCAGCAATACGCACTCCCAGCTTTGAGGCAGCGTTGCAAGGTCAGGCTCCCGGCCTCCAGGTTTCTCAGGCTTCGGGTATAGCAGGAGCCGGATCATTAATTCGCATTAGAGGTATTGCCTCCATTTCGGCTGGCGGTGACCCACTTTATATAGTAGATGGCATACCCATTACCCAAGATTATTTTTTGAGGGGGAATAGTGGCGCACTCAACAATAATCCTTTGGCCAGTATCAATCCTTCTGATATTGAGAATGTAGAAATACGCAAAGACGCTGCTGCAGCAGGAGAATACGGTTCAAGAGCGGCAAATGGTGTAATTATTATTACCACAAAACGAGCTAAGGAGAAAGGTTGGAAATTTGATTTCTCTACCAACTTTGGGGTAAGCACACCGGCAACACTTCCGAACATGTTGAACAGTGCAGAATATTTGCAACTTCGACAGGAGGCTTGGCAAAATGATGGTGGAACAGGATTTGTGTGGCTACCAAATTTAACTTCTGCTGACGATGATGCTGCAACACGAGAAACAGCTTATCTGAAAGCTCAAAAAACAGATACCGATTGGGTTGATCAAACTCTCGGCACAGGATCTAAATATGGAGTCAACTTTGGAGCCCGATATGGTGCTGCAAAAAGCAATGTTTACTTCTCAGTTGGTTACGACAATAATGAATCATTCCTCGTAGGTAATGGTTATGAAAGAATATCGGCAAGAGTGAATCCCGAATTCAAAGTAACAGATAAACTAAAAGCCAATTTATCATTGTCGCTCACGCGAGGAATCAACAATCGAGTAGATGCCGCATGGAGCGGTGGTCTTGGGGATGCAATGTCAAATGCCCTACCCTATTATCCGGTTTATCACACCGATACTGTTTTTGGCGACAATGGTGATGTCCTGAATGTGCCTGGAGATTACTTCTTCTGGAGAGATGAATTTGGGTTCACCAAAAATCCGGTGGCTTATCAAAATGAAATCGATTGGAAAACAATTGAAGACCGTGCCATTAATACCGGCCGAATCATATACATGCCAATGAAAGATCTTTTCGTTATCGCCACTGGTGGATTCGATTGGATGTCGATACGCGAAAACAAACTAACTCCTGCCACATTTGACTTGAGCAATGGTTTCGGCTCAGCATACAGCGATCAACGTCTTGTAAGAAACTACAGCTACAACGTAACAGCCGAAAAACTTTTCAAGCTGCGAGAAGAACTCGTGCTCTCCGTTCTTGTAGGTCATGAATTGCAAAAATCAAGAACCGAATTCATAAGCGAATCATGGAACGGTCTTTTCGACAATGTAGTGGAGCTTAGTGATGTTGGTTCGGCTGACAGTTTGAAAATTCGTTCGGTAAGCAATCCGGAGCAATATGCGTTTTTTGGCTTTTTTGCTAAGGCCAACCTAAGTTATAAGAGTAAATATTATTTTGAAGCTGCTTTCCGTCGCGACGGATCCTCACGATTTGGAAAAAATGAAAAATTTGGAGACTTCCCCTCACTTAGTGCTGGTTGGATTGTGAGCGAAGAAAAATTCCTGAAAGGAAAAAGCACACTCACCTACTTAAAACTTCGCGCAAGTTGGGGACTCACCGGAAACTCCAATATCCCTCCTTTGAGTCAGTACTCTACTTTCTCGAGAGTAGATAACGGGATTTACTACAATCAGAATCCAATTTTATTCCCCACACAAGCAGGAAACCCAAATCTCAAATGGGAAACTTCATCGAATATATCGGTAGCCGCCGAAGCCGGTTTCTGGAATGATAAACTAACTTTTACTCTTGAATGGTACAGAAAGTACAGTACCGATGTATTGATGAATGTAAGTCTGCCTGCATCTGTTGGATTCAGCAATTTTTACGACAACGTAGCAGAAGTGCTCAACAGCGGGGTCGAATTAGGAACTACAGTGTACTGGATCAACAAAAGAAATTTCACATGGAAGATGATCACCAACCTCGCATACAACTACAATGAACTAGTTGATATTGGTGCTTATACTCCCGATGCAGTTTCTGGTGGTACCAACGACTCGCGCGTAATAGTTGGCGAACCAATTGGATCGTTTTATCTCGTGGAGTTTTCGCATGTAGATAGTGAAACAGGTTTGCCTGTTTATCTGGATCTCAATGGCAACGAAACTTTTGACTATGACAATAGCATTAGAAAATATGTTGGAGATGGACTTCCCGATTTTGTCGGTGGATTAACCAATCAATTGACCTACAAAAATTTTACTCTTACTTCTCTATTCACTTTTAGCGTGGGTGCGAAGATTTTTGATTCGTCAGGAAAACGACAGATGGGTGTGGTTTCGGGATGGAATATGCGCGATGAAATTTTTGATCGTTGGAGACAGCCAGGTGATAACAGTGTATTCCCCTTACTCACTTTAGATGAAACAACTTATAGTTTACCCTCTGGATTCCCTTGGTGGAACACATCTCTGTTTATGTATGATGCCAGTTACCTAAGACTTCGCAATCTGAGTATCGATTACATGTTGCCTGTTGAAACTTCCAAAAAAATGAAGATGGACAATATTGTTGTTGGAGTCAGTGTAACCAACCTTTTCACCATTACCAACTTCCCTGGCTTGGATCCGGAAGTAGTCCGTGATTTTGAGAATCCTCAGGATAGAAACCTGAGTCCTAATGTGACCTACCTCACACCTATGCAAGAGCGCAGTTACAACATCCGACTATCTGCTAACTTCTAATAATCATAAATATGAAAAATCTCAGATATATGTTTTTCCTTTTTGTAGTTGCAGCCTCCACCGGATGTGAGAAATTTCTCGACTATCCTCCTGAAGGAGCCATTTTAGCTGAGGACGCACTAAATACTCCCGACGATATGCAGCGTTTGCTCAACTCATGTTATGACGTATTGGCGAATGTATTCGACGGCAGTTTTCAGAACATGGCAGAGTTGATGAGCGACAATATGGCTTTGCCCAATGGACTAGATTTGCAAGCCATATATAAACGCGAAACAAACTTTTTCACTCCATATACGGGTGGTGTCTACTCTGATTTTTACTACACAATTTTTCGTTGTAATACTTTGCTCGAAAACTTCGATTTAATAGAGGGGTTGTCTACTTCAGATAGAGCAAGAATGGAAGCTGAAGCGCGTTTCATTCGTGGTTTTTGTCATTACTATACTGCAATGCTTTGGGCTCAGCCATATGGTTACACCACAGATAATTCGCATAATTGTATTGTCATTCGAAAAGAAGCAACCAATCTTCCATTGGCCAGAAGCAGTGCAGCCGAAGTATATGCATTCATTCTCGCCGATTTGGAATATGCTTATAATAATCTTCCTGAAGTAAATTCAGTTTATGCTAGCAAATTTTCTGCTGCCGGATTGCTCAGCATGGTTCACTTTCAGATGAATCAGTACAGCACGACAGTAGCTTACGCGAATGAAGTGATCAACTCAGGTCTATTTCAATTGAACGACACCATCGATCACTTTCCTTCTATAGACAGTTTGTTTATTGCTCTGCCCAATCCGGAGACTGTTTTTGGTATTGTGAGCTATCAAAATGATGTTCGCACAGACGAATTTATAGGAAACTACAACAGTGCCGGCGCATTGCCTCCAGCATTGACATTGAGCAGCACCTTTAATTCGCTCATGAATCAAAATGCAGCGGATCAGCGAAAATCCTGGATAGAGCAAGATGGATCTCTCTATCTCTCGAACAAGTTCAAAGGCAAAACTGTTTTTAACGTGCCTCTCATTTATTTAACAGAACTCAAGCTGATACGCGCGGAAGCCCTTGGAGAATTAAATACCGATCTTTCTACGGCAATTTCTGATATAAACGATATTCGCGATCGCGCCTTTGGTGAAGGATTGAACGACTTGAGCCAAGGTTCAAGTGCATCGCAAGTGATCTCTGCGGCTCGCGAAGAGTATCGAAAAGAAACTGTTTGTGAAGGAAAATGGGTTTTGCAACTGAAGAGGATGGGTGCCAAGGGCGAAAATATTATGGTGCGCAATGCTCCTTGGGATTGCCCCGGTATGGCATTACAATTTCCGAACAGCGAATTCACAGGAAATACCTTTGTAGGCAATGCTGAAGGTGGTTGTCAATAAATATGAATGATTAAATTTATAGATCAATGATCAACAAATATTTCACGAAAATAATAGTCTTTATTTCTGCTGTTGTTTTGATTAACTCTTGTAAACCGAATATCGAAGGAGAGATTGGAGCGTCAAGGGATGTGTTTAGTGGAATGGCAGGCGAATGGGAGCTTACTCAGTTCATACAACAAGATCCGAATAACCCCATTTTGGAAGAAAGGGATTTAAGTGAATTCTACATTGTGGATGGAATTGAGCCCATGAAGCTCAATTTGAATGCTACCGACTTCACATATACCGTAGACATCACGCAGGGCCGTAACTTTTTTGGCAATGAAGGCACTTGGGGAGTGGATAATGTAGATGCACCCTCACATCTATTGCTCTATGGCACGGATACCTTATCACTCAATCTGAGTAGTATGATTTTTCCATATAGTACCAACATGTCACTCGAATACAATAGAGCCTGCTCCGATGGCTTCAAACATGCCATCTACAAGTTCAAATTTAAACGCGCTGAATAATGAAAATGATTAAGATAGTATTTTCCTTTTTATTGGCCTCTGGATCGATCAATGCATTTGGACAAGCTGCCTTTGTATTGCCTTCGCCCACAAATGCCAATGATTCAATGACCCTGTACATTGATATGAATCAGAGTGTAAATGGAACCAACAACAATGCATTGAAGGCCCATTTGCAAAGCCATCCGGAAGCCGCTGATTCGGTGTACCTATGGACTTGGATGCCCGCGGGTCCTGCTTGTGGCAATGGAGAATGGAACAACAGCAACAATTGCATGCTTATGACAAGGGTTCAAGGGTTATTGTATTCCATTAAAATTAAGCCACTAGACTTTTATGGTGTATCTGCTTTGCAATTGTTTCAAAATGGAATTTTTTGTCTAGCGAAACTGAAGGATGGCAAAGAATATGAGACAGAAGGAATCGGTGAATCGAAAAGTGAAGATTTTATCATTGATATTGTCCCTGCATTGTGCGAGGCTGTCTATTGTTTTTTTCCTGAAGCTGCCAAAATTGATGACTTCTTAAGTATTACTTATGACAATACCCAAGAAGCCAATGTTGATCTGCAGAACATGGGACCTAATGATTGTTATATCTACCTCTCCGCTAAAACAGGACCTTTCACGTCCTATCCCATAGCACCACAAGCCGAAGTAACAAGTCATCCCGAATTACAATTGAAGCCTTTACCCGGAATTGATGGCGGATTCCGCATTACTATTATTCCATCCGAATTTTTCTCGGTTCCTGAGGGCGAAACAATTCTGTCGATAGTGTATTACATTATCCGTCCCGGTTATTTATATCCAGGAGCACCACCCAACTTTTTACATTTTCCCTTGGATTGTGAGTAATTGCAACGAGATACAAAGGATTTGGTATAATTATGTTGACATATCAATTAAATCATTCACTTTACTAAAATCCATAAGTCCTGCTCGTCGCAAAACTCATCCTCTTTTATTTGGTAGTGTCTTGTTCTTGAGAATATAGAGATCGGAATAGCGATCAATGCCATCCCTAGACTTGCCCCTCCTACTGCATAAAACATATTCCGATCGAATGTTCCATTTTTCGAATCTATACTGAGAATCGGTGTTGCTACTAACATACCCATTGTGCCAATTAATGCCATAAACCCCGCTACCTCTCTAAACGAGCCTGATCTTCTCGATTGACGATCGATGTATTGTATATCTGAGATTAAAATGTCTTTCGTAAAACAGATGTCATCCGTACTTGTAATGTACTCATTAAGGTTGACCGTCAAATCATTGTATTTGGCATACAAAGTCGAACTTTCAGTTGCAATATCGAATTTCATATAATCTCCATGGATATCCACCACATCACCATTCCATCTAACAGATTTGAATTGACCGGGATAGTTCTGTGATTCTTGTTGGAAAGTAAGTTCCAGATAATAGCTATCTTTCAATTCAACTCTTTTCTTTGGATCCAGTTTATTTATTAGAAAAATGCGACTTGACGCTTCTTCTACCCCTGACACCTCTTCTTCCTTTAAAGGGAACTCAACAAGCGGTCTCATTTGATCAAGTTTTTCAAAATAGTATACAACCATTCCCTGTTCAAGTGATTTACTTTCAAGCACCAAATTGCTTTCGGTACAGGAAATCAATTTGTAATCTACCTCGTTTTCATCCTTGCCTGAAAGATTGTTTTCAGTGAAATTTAGTTTTAATCGATCTCCATTTAGTCGCCATTTCGCATTCTGATAAAACTGTGATTCATCAGTTATATCAAGTGATTGCATCATGGTTGTTTGCACCAAAGTATCATTGTAAAATGAATTTACCCACTCCACATTTTCATTCTGTCCCATGTATTTCCCTAGGACTTTTGAGCCTGTGAGTTTCCATGAACCAATAAGATTGCAGTCCTGCGCTTGCAATACACTGCCCAATAAAAAGAGTAGCGAGATGGCAAATATATTTTTAGAGGTTCCTTTAATCATATGTGCAATATATCGAGACAAAGTTCAACTTGAACAACTTGTGTCTTAAATATAAGCCATCTCATTTTGAGGCAAAGACCGCTAAGATCCCACGCAGAGCGCGCGAAGACGTCAGGTTCCTTCAGC
>JAWXBG010000010.1:0-20214 GCA_034439875.1 Flavobacteriales bacterium | reverse complement strand
TTTTGTGGTGATTATTCTGAATCCAAGCTCCCTAGGAGCGACATCTTACTATATCTCTCTCTCGCGCTCCCAAAAGCTCGCTCGCGAAGCGGGCGCCTTGCCATCCAACACATTGGAAGATGTCGCACCTACGGAGCTTCTTGTGGAAATACATACAGAAAAAGAAAATGATCGTAGGATGTCGCTCCTATGGATCTTGGTGATTTTACCAATTCTGCACATTATACCAATTCTGTTTATTAATCCCAGATTCCGCATTGGAAATCTATTGTAGCGCGAATCACAATGCGGATTCTAGGTTAAAGTTGAAAGTACATGAATTTGTGAGGGCCAATAATCGGTACATCGTAGATCTCGTCGATCAATTGGAATCCAATCTTTTCATAGAATCCCACAGCTACCACTCGTGCATCGCACCATAAAACATCACAGGCTTTATCTTTAAGTATTTCAATACCTCGCTGCACTAGCATTTGTCCAGTTCTTCTTCCTCTGAAGTCTGGATCAGTGGCCATAGCCCTAAGTCTGTACTGCTTTTCAAAATTGATTTTAGGACTTGCTGTTTCAAAAAAAGATCCAATGGCCACCAATTTTTCACCATCGAAAGTTCCTAAATGAAAGGCATCACTGCGATAATCAAAATCGATGACACTCGTTTCAAAAGTCTTGTGTGGCCATAGAACACGATGACGTAATTCTCTCGACAGTTTTGGGTCTATGTTTCTTACTTCCATTGCTCATCCTCCTCTCCAAATTCCTCTAAGTCCATAAAATCGTCAAGCAGTCTTCGCTCTTTTTTGGAGGGCCTACCAAGACCACGAGGACGTAAATCCCTTGCCTGCAATTTGATCAATTCCAACTTTGCCAATTCATCCGGAGTCGTAATATCTTTTATGAAGGAACCGAGAAGTTTGGCACCAATTCTAGCTTTGGGAAATTCCAAAACCCGAACAGTGAAGTGCACAGGTCCCTTTCTTACTTTTATCTGATCCCCCAATCTCAATTCTCTTGAAGCTTTAATCAGTTCTTCGTTCACCCAGACCTTTCCGAGTTTACATTGAGAGGCAGCCAGAGTGCGGGTTTTATAGACTCTTACGCACCACAAAAATTTATCTATCCTCATCCACCTTTTCAGTTTCGGGTATTGCGCGAATATCTCGTTGCAGCATAAACAGCAACCATATATCAATCATCATATGTGCAATGATTGCCGAGAGTATCCCAACATGAGCAGAGGCATATCCCAATGCACCAATTACGAAGGTGAGTACTACTCCGTAGACACAAATTCGCCATTCTCGCGGATTGAGGTATCCATGTATAGCTACAAAGAAAACAGAAGTAATGACAATACCAAGGAGCGGTTGTATAGCTCCTCGAAAAAGTATCTCCTCTCCCACTCCGGCGCAAAAGGAAACAAACATAATTTCGTTCCATCCCAACTTAAATTGAGCAAACAGATTCACATACTTGGTATTCACCTCTTTCATGAAAGGAAGAGACAGCACCACATGGGCAAGGGCAGCAGAGACAATACCCAAACCTATTCCAATAAGCAATTGTTCCCAAAGTGGAGCTTTGCCTATAATGGTGGCCGAGAGAGAAACCGTTTCTGAGAAAAAATCTATGATAACAGCTACAAGGGGCATGCCGACCAAAGTGGCCAGCGACAACTTCATGATAAGTAAACGATCAGGCTTCATCCTCAGGTATTTCGCGGCGCGATAATTCTCTCATATCAGTGCCACTTGGATTTTGAAAAATTTCGAGATCAAAGAAAGGCACTGTTGCCAAAAGGTGATCAAAAATATCTGCCATCACCAGTTCATAGTCTTCCCATACTTTCTTTTTAGAGAATGCATAGATCTCAATCGGAATACCATCAGCATTGGGTTCTAATTGACGAACCATAAACTCCATGTCTTTGTTGATATCAGGATTTTCTATAAGGTAATTGAGAGCGTAGATCCTAAAAATACCAATATTGGTCATGTGCCTCCCGTTGATCAATACAGATTTGTCTACTTTATTTGTCCTATTGTATTCGTCAATTTCTACTTTGCGTTTCTCCAAATAAGACCTCACTCTTTCCACATTTACGAGTTTATTGAAGAGCTTGTCATCGCAAAATTTGATGCTATCGATTTTAATATTGATATGTCTCTTTATCCTTCTTCCATCGCTTAGTTGCATTCCTCGCCAGTTCTTGAATGAATCAGATACAAGGGCATAGCTCGGTACCAATGTAATTGTTTTATCAAAATTCTGAACCTTCACAGTTGTAAGGTTTATTTCGATCACGGTTCCATCTGCACCGAATTTTTCTACTGTAATCCAATCTCCAATACGAACCAAATCAATTGCACTCATCTGAATGGATGCAACAAAGCCCAGAATTGGGTCTCTGAATAAAAGCAAAAAGACAGCCGTTACAGCTCCGAATCCACCGAGAACAATCCATGGAGATTCATTCAAAAGGATGGAAAGAATAGCGACAAAGGTGATCAGGTAGACCACAATTGTAGCTACTTGTTTGTAGCTTCGAATGGGCTTATCAGCTAGTGAAGGAGCTTGTTCCAATTGAGCTGCTAGAGCCTTCACTATAGCTCTTGCAGCAATCATCACTGAAATTGCAATGTAAATGCGAGAGAGAATCACCGCATATTCGATCCAAGATGGGAAGTCGCGGAATAATGGGCCAATGGCGCGGTTGACTATTAACGAAATAACAATTAAAGCGAGACTTCTAAAAACCTTGTACTCAAACAGTTTATCGTCCCACTCCGATTTGGTTTTTGTTACCAAATTTTTCACCACGCGTATAAGAAGAACACGCACAACCACCCATATCAAGTAACATGACAGAGCAAGGGCCGTAAAGCCAACAAACAAGAAGGCAATAGCACTTCCTCTACCGGGTCCCAATTGATTAAACAACCAATCCCGCAGCCATTCAAATAATTCAGCGAAATTCACAGCGCGAAATTAGGGATATGTTTGTAGAAGCGAAATAGACATCACGTTTAAACCACAAAAAGATGCAATTCTTACCGGAAGAAATAGAGCAATATGCAGACCTACACACAAAAGGTGAAAGTGCATTACTCAGCGAATTGAGTCGCGAGACCTGGCAAAAGGTAGTTATGCCCAGAATGCTTAGTGGCCATGTCCAAGGGCGTTTTCTCAGCATGATTTCGAAACTGATACGTCCGAAATACATTTTGGAAATTGGAACTTATACCGGCTACAGCGCCCTGTGTTTGGCTGAAGGCTTGCAAGAAGATGGCAGACTTTACACTATAGACATAAATGATGAACTGCAATGGATTCAGGACAAATACTTTTCGCAAAGTCAAAGATTTGATGCCATTGAACGGATTTTTGGAAACGCCAAAGACATAATTCCCAACATTGACGCGTCATTCGACCTTGTATTTATAGATGCGGACAAGGACAACTATTTGAATTATTACCATTTACTGATCGATAAACTGAAGCCGGGTTCGGTCATTTTGGCCGACAATGTTTTGTGGAGTGGCAAAGTGATCCATCCTGCGGCACCTTCTGACATTGAAACCAAGACACTTCAAGAATTCAATAATTATGTGCACAAAGATGAGAGAGTCGAAAACATTTTACTTCCTATCCGCGACGGTTTGATGATGCTCAGGAAAAAATAGCCAAATTTCTGATTCAACAATTTAAGAAAGCGCCAACCAGTTCTTTAAGATCATTGATCCGTGGGGTGTAAGAACGCTTTCGGGATGAAATTGCACTCCGTAAATCGGTAAAGAAGAATGTTGCATTGCCATAATATAATTCTCCGAATCTCGCATGGTTACCTCAAAGCCATCAGGCAAAGGGTCAGATACAACCCACGAGTGATAATGACCTATCTCTATAGAACTTGGAAGACCGCTGAACAAGGGTGTTTTGACTATGATAGAGCCTGCTGAAGATTGACCATGTTTTACTTTTGGAAGATTAATCAATTTTCCACCAAAAGCCTCAGCGATCGCTTGATGCCCAAGGCATACACCGAGAATTTCTTTGGAACTATAATACTTTTGAATCACAGAATTGACTACCCCTGCATCTTTTGGCAAACCCGGTCCGGGCGAAATGACTATTCGTTTGTAATTTGAAACTTCATCTAAAGAGATTTCATCATTTCTAAAAACACTCACCTTTTCATCGGTAAGTTTTTCCAGCATGTGAAGCAGATTAAATGTAAAACTGTCGTAGTTGTCTATGATTAATATGGACATTTTCGCCCTGTATTTCTACAACTAGGCTCCCATTACCATTTTCACCTTGTCTGCAGCTTCCTGAAGAGTAATAACGCTGTGAACCGCCAATCCAGACTCATCGATCAATTGCTTGGCCTCTACCGCATTTGTTCCTTGCAAACGCACAATGATTGGCACATTGATATTACCAATATTTTTATACGCGTCTACTATTCCTTGAGCCACTCGATCGCAACGAACAATACCTCCAAATATATTTACAAGAATTGCCTTTACGGTAGGATCTTTCAAAATCATTCGAAACGCTATTTCCACTCTTTTAGCATCCGCCGTTCCACCTACATCTAGGAAGTTGGCAGGCTCACCTCCGCTCAGTTTAATTATGTCCATCGTTGCCATAGCAAGTCCGGCACCATTCACCATACAACCCACGTTACCTTCAAGTTTTACATAGTTCAAACCGGCTTCGCCTGCTTCCACTTCGGTAGGATCCTCTTCGGAAACGTCTCTCATTTCGGCATATTCCTTGTGACGAACCAGACCATTACCATCGAGGGTTACTTTCGCATCAACGGCTACAATTTTATCATCTGAAGTTTTTAGCACCGGATTTATTTCGAACATAGAAGCGTCGCAACCTACATAAGCAGCAAAAAGTCTTTTTACAAAAACTTGAAGTTCTTTGGAAGCTTGACCACTCAGGCCAAGGTTGAAAGCGATTTTACGACACTGGAAATCATTCACACCTGTAAGAGGATCAACAGCCTCTTTAAAAATACGTTCTGGAGTGTTGTGGGCCACATCCTCGATGTTCATACCACCGTCAGGGGAATAAACAATAACGGGTCGACCGATGGCGCGATCCAAGAGAATAGACATATAATACTCCTTTGGTTCAGAAGCACCCGGATAGTACATATCCTCAGCAATAAACACTTTGTTGACTAATTTTCCTTCTTTCTTCGTTTGAAGAGTTACGAGGTGACCACCCAGAATAGCCGCAGATTTTTCGCGCACGGCATCTTCATCTTTGGCAATTACAACGCCTTTCGAACCTGTTTCAGTAACAGTTCCTTTCCCTCGACCACCAGCATGAATCTGCGCCTTCAATACAAACACAGGAGTATTGGTCTCAGACTTCAGTTTTTTGGCCATAGCTACTGCCTCTTCCGGAGAATCGGCCACATAACCTCTTTGCACTGTAACCCCAAAAGATTGGAGTATTGATTTTCCCTGATATTCGTGAATATTCATAATGATTCTGTCAATTTGCGGTGGCGAAAATACGAGAGATTAACTGAAAGGCACCTCTAAAAACCTGTTTCACGTTTCGACTATCTTGGAGAATAGAACCAATCACCGCACATACATTCGGACATTCTTTTTCGAATACTTCACCAAATCTAATACCGTTCTATGAATCTGTAATAGTCCAATTCCGTTTTACTTCATTGGTCTATAGCACCCACTCTCACATCATTTACCACTTCATACTTATAAAATAGTTTCGACTATCTAACCCAGAAGCAGAATTGGTATAAGTTACAGAGCGTCAGACTATGCTCCTTTCCTGACTTGCGGTCAGGATCTAGTCTTCGAGGAAAATGTCCCCCAATCAAGTGGTAGAATAAAAGTTTGTTTTCTCCTATCATAAAGACTTTTCTTCCACTTAGATTTGAGCATCTCCGCTACACTCAAAACAGGTTTTTAGAGTTGCCCTGAAAGTGAAAAGTGCAGACATCAGGAGTGAATTTGATCGGATTCACAAGTCCCAATTTGGTGTGTGAAAAAGATATGTTTAAAACCGCCCATCTTTCATTACCATAGCTCTATCGGCCATTCCGGCAAGATCTTCATTGTGAGTAACGATAATAAAGGTTTGATTGAATCGGTCTCTCAAATCGAAGAACATTTGATGGAGTTCGCGTGCATTCTTTGAGTCAAGGTTTCCGGAGGGTTCATCCGCCAAAATGACCTTAGGACTATTGACCAAAGCTCTTGCTACGGCAACACGCTGCTGCTCTCCTCCACTCATTTGATTTGGCTTATGCTCCAGCCTATCGCTGAGACCTAAAAACTCAAGCAATTCGGTTGCCCTTTTCTCAGCCTTTTCTCTTTCTACTTTACCAATGAATGCAGGAATACATACATTTTCGAGCGCCGTGAACTCCGGTAAGAGGTTGTGAAACTGAAATATGAATCCAATATTTCTATTGCGGAACCTTGCCAATTCTCGCATGGAAAGTTTGCTTACGTCATCACCATCGTACAATACTGATCCGGCATCAGGTCTATCTAAAGTGCCGACAATATGCAGCAAGGTGCTCTTTCCTGCACCAGATGCCCCAACAATTGATACAACCTCTCCCTGATTTATAGCAAGATCGACTCCCTTCAATACATCGAGGTTTCCGTACTTCTTGGTGATGTTTTTAATTTCTATCATCGTGGCAAAGATGGGGGATGCAAGCCAAAGAGTAAATAATACTTCATTAGAACATTCGTTACAATGAACTTGTAACCCAGATTTTACACTTGAAATCTATTACATCATTGAAAGTCTGCAATGACGGCGCTTTCTCGATTTTCATTTTCACCGTATGTCTCATACCGTTTATCCCGCATTACACAATAGGGCAATTTTTGTAGAATGCGTGCAGGATTCTCAAATCTAAGAGATAGAATACTGTATTGATCGGCAAAATTAGGGTGCAATTTTTCTATCGCTTGATTTGGGTTCATGTATCTGTAATTGTCCAATTCCGTTTCACTCCTTTGGCCTTTAACAGCTAATTTGACGCATTTACCATTTCGTGCATGCCAGATGCTGCAGTGCATTACCCAAAAAAACTTCCAATGCACAATGCGGCATGGACTATTTAATAAGCAGAATTGGTATAATACGCTTTCAAATGCACCCAAATCACAAGAGGGATATTCGATGTTGCTTTGGTGAATATGCAAATGGCTTGATCTTGTGTCCCGAAGAAGGCGTTATTTGAACATACTCCCTTGAGTCAAACGGGATAAAAATCTTGCGAGAACTCCCGTATTTTTTGCCTTTCAGCGTTTCAACTGCAAAATCTGGGTTTAAAAAAGAGGAGCTTCACAATGAAACTCCTCTTTGTTTTAGTTAAGGAAACCTCTAAAAACCTCTCACTGCGAGCCTACCTCACAATTAAGGTTTGTCTGAAAATGTGAGCAGCATTATTCGCTGATTTCACTTCAATCATGTAAGTACCGGCATTTAGAATTTCATCAAATAATATTTGTGAAGTACTATTTGATTTATATACTATTTGACCTAGGCTATTATAAATCGAGATATTACAAGAGATGCCCGCAGGAGTTTTTATGGTAAAAAGACCATCCGTTGGATTTGGGTATATTAAAACATCAGTTCCAAAATTTTCTGCAATCGACACTACATTGAAACCTTCTGACACCAATGTACCGCAGGAATTGGTGTAAGACAACGTGTATTCACCGCTTTCCGTGGCCTCATAAGTGGTATTTTCCGCACCTTCGATATCAGTACCATTGAAGTACCATTGAATTTCGTCAGTTTGATTCCAGTTGTTGGCAGACAAGATGTTATTTACATAGCTCACTGCCGGTTGAACCGGTAAAGTGCTTGATATTATAACTTCTCCAACTTTGAATTTCGCTTGAAACTCACCCACTTCGTACACGAGTTTTAATTGATAAGTGCCCGGTTCATCGTAAGTATGCGAGACCATTCCGGTGCATGCATCACTTACATTTCCATCACCCATTTCAAAGTAACAATTGGTATATTCGATGTTGATGTCTGAATAGTTTTGAAGTTCTATGGTTCCACATGTTCCGGTATATTCAACATCCGCTTCGAGGGTGCTGAGCATACATACATCTTCAACAAAATTTTGCTCCTCAACGCAAAACTGGACGAAGCTATCACCAGCGAGGAATACCCAAGAATCAAGTATAGTATCTGATGCATCTGCAACAGCTAATTTGATGTGATAAACTTCGCCAACCACCAAATCACCAATGCTTGCATGCATGAGCGCTGTGAGTCCGTCGGCTTGAACATAAAACCCATCACTAGCGTATGGTTCGGTGTATCCATCTCCGTTATCTACGTAGTACGCTTCATTTAAAGTTGAGTTTACATTGTTGATCGAAACAGGTAAAGTTGTTCCGGGAACCAAAGCAATGTTCATGGCTCCATTTGTATAAGGACCGGAAATTCCAGGGCCGCTTACAAAAAATCCAAAACCATCGTTGAATGCCGAGTACACAAATTCAAGATATTCCTCTGAACCGAAAACAAATTGAAAATCTAGCGAATCGCCTGTGGCAATAAAATCAAACTCTACTACTGACCAGTCATTGGCAGAATAATTATCCAAAATACTCATTAGATCAGCATCAATACTATTATAATATTCTGTAGACGATGATGAATGATTACCTTGATTGTTTGGACCGATAGCACCTGTAACATCTCCGGAGCCCATTATTATACCATTAGAAATACCTAGGCCAGCGTTGGTACCATCAAAAGTGCCTATAAATGTGGGATCTCCATAGTGCGCAACATTGGCAACAAATATTCCATTGGCCAAAAAGACATCCTCAATGACTTGTTCTGCTGGTTGAGTATTATCTACGACCAATTGCGAATGAAGTTGACATGTCAACAACACCGCAAAAACGAGAGCGTAAAAATGTTTCATATTAGAAAGATTTGGTTTTGATGAAGAACGACACACTAAAATTACACATTTTTGAAACACTAACAGATATTTCCCTAAAAATTAACAGCTTCGATCTGCAAATCCCTCATTTTCGACAGCATTACAACTCAATGATCAAGCCTATGCTAGGCAGCACCGAATTATTAGAATTTACCAGATAATTTGGCAAATACCTTGAAGCATTATTGGGGTCTACAATTGGATTTCCATTTTCATCCCTCAGTACATCAAGAGTCGGTTTTAGAGGGATTACGTTATTATAGACATTTTGAATGTCCA
Organism: Flavobacteriales bacterium; assembly: GCA_034439875.1. Taxonomy (GTDB): domain Bacteria; phylum Bacteroidota; class Bacteroidia; order Flavobacteriales_D; family Sanyastnellaceae; genus JAWXBG01. The sequence goes on along the minus strand of JAWXBG010000010.1, from coordinate 10,943 downwards.
GGAACAAATTCAACGTCCATTTAGCGAAGTACCATTTTTTATCTACGCGAACATCCAACTGATGGAAACTCTCAATTCTTTGACTGTTGAGTCTGGTATAGTCAGGTATTCCCACCCTAATGGCGTCCCAAGTAGATACATCCAATGAAGCCTCTTCACTATCCGGCGTATAAGGAAGTCCTCCGCTATACGCGAATCTAAATCCGACTTCGTAATTTCGTTTCAACTGAACCCCACCTGTCATACTCAGCAAATGACGACTGTCCCAACTAGATGCCACGTACTTTCCGTCGACACCTGTAAATTCACTTCTTACAAATGTGTAAGCCACAATACCATAAAAACCATTATACAATTTCTGACGAAGAAGCAATTCAAGACCATACGCTCTGCCGAGACCGCTGGATGATAAATCCTCATTGCCGATTACGCCAAAATCAGCACCAAAATTTGCCAAACTGATTCCCCTCAGAACACTGATTGGATATTGGCTGTACTTTTTATAAAAACCCTCAAGTGTTATTGTCCTGTTCGACTTTTCGCTATCAAATTGAATACCTGCCGCCAATTGATCATTGCGGATATACTTCATACCGGTGTTTACAAGCACATCATTACTTCTAAATCCCAAAGCGGTGTATGGAGGCAGTTGATAGTATATCCCCGAGCCGGCATTAAAACTCCAATTAGGTTTGAATTGCCACTTGAGTGAAATTCGAGGTGAAAGTTGATCTAAAGGATTTCTCATTTCGGAACCAAAGTCATTGACATCGGTTCTCATCCCTCCTGACATTGTGACTTTATTATTGAAAAGACTCTTGCTGAGCTGGAAAAAAGCTTGAGCCTTGTTGAAACTCAAATCTGATCTATAGTTGACAAAAACGGTGTCCGAAATAAGGGGATTAAAGTCGGCAAAAGCGGATCGATTTGAATACACCGAACGCTCCAAACCGAGTCCATATAAGAATCTCCAACCCTTTTGAGGAAACAACTTTCGTTCAATTCTTATTTTATTTTCTTGTTCTCTGCTGACATAATCAAAAGTTTTGGAAAGACTTTCATCGTTATTAATATACTTGAAAGCCTCATTTTGAAGCATATTTCTACTGACCACTACAGACCAACTACTATTTTCGCGGAAGTTGTCCCATCTAGTCCCAATAGTATAATTCCATTGTTTGTTGGTCACCAAATTTTCTAGTAGATATCTGTTGCGAAGAAAATTCTCATCGTCGGCAGTGGTTTTCAATTTCAAATTCAAATTGAAATCATCTAGGGCGCCAAGACTGATAATAGTAATTTTGTTTCGATCGTCAGGCCGCCACGACCATTTCAAATTATAGTCGTTATATGTAGGTAAAAAGGGCAATTCTAACAAAGCAAAAAGCGCTTGCAGGTAGGACCTTCTGACAGAAAGCACCATTCCCGATTTTGCGCCTGTTGGGCCTTCCACAGTAACTCCAAGATCACTGCTACCTACCACCATATTCAGAGTACGTTTATCGGTTCTAGGCTCTTTAAAACTGAATTCCATGAGGCTGCTCAAAGCATTTCCCCTTGCCACCGGAAAAGAACCGGAGTAGAACTCAACCTCATTTATTAAGTCTACATTTATAAGACCAACTGGACCTCCACTGGCACCTTGCGTAGCAAAGTGATTGATATTGGGTATTTCAATTCCATCAATATAAAATCGGTTTTCATTGGCAGCACCACCTCTAATAATGATGTCGTTTCGAAAAGTGGGAATGATAGCAACTCCTGGGAGCACACGAATAACTTTAGAAATATCTCTGCCTCCACCCGGATTTCGTTTAATTTCGCTCGTACCAATGGACCGAGCCGAAAGCGGGGATTCTTCGCTTCTAGAAATAGATGAAGCCTTTATTTCTACTTCCTTCAATCCAATTGAAGCCACTCGCAAGAGACCTTCCACTTCTGCAGGCCTGTCTCTAGTGATTTCCAGCTCAAAAACCACATATTTCTCGTATCCGAGGGCCGAAATTTCCAGATTGTAAAAACCTGGAGCAATATCTTGTATCACAAATAACCCATCGATATCCGCAGTTACCGTAACGCTTAATCCTTGGATAGAAACCAAAGCAAATGGCACTGGCTCACTGGTGTCAAAGTCCTTGATTTTACCGGAAACGGATGAATTCTGACCAAAGCAAAAACTCGATAGAAAAATGAAGAAGGCAAGTTGTAGAAATTTCATTCGCTGAGAACAAAGGGAAAGTAATTTTGTTCTCGGCGCAAAGAAAAACGCTCAGGGTCTCACCCAAATGCTTCTTTCTATGAAGTTTTCAATACCTATCCCAGCCAATGACTTGCCTGAGTTCGGTTGTTGGCGCCAATTTTCTTGAATAGAGATCTCAGATGAGTCTTCACCGTGTTTTCAGAAATATTCATTTCCGCTGCCATTTCGTGGTTGGTTTTCCCAAGCCTTAATAGCAGAAGAAGTTGTCTTTCCCGAGTAGAAATCTCGTCATTTGATTTTGACATATAGCAGAACTGAAGTATCCCACAAATGAAAGGAAAGTACTCTTATAGCAGTTCATCCATTCGGGTGAAAAAAGAATGAAAAGTCAACTTAAAATTTTATTCAACTTAAACAAGACCTCAGTTCTATTGTGAACATCCAATTTCTCGTAGATATTTAAAAGATGTGACTTTACAGTATTTACCGAAAGAAAAACGCATTCCCCAATTTCCTTATTCGACTTTCCCTCTCTGAGATTGAGCAATATCTCAAATTCCCTTTCCGACAAAGGACTAGGAATATGGGCATTCAGCGATTCGATGGTTAATATTCGCTCTACCGATCTCCTAGTATTCATGTGATTGAAAACCGCAATTTCCAGTGATGTGAGTAAATCACTTTCGTCAAATGGCTTCACCAGATATCCCGCTGGCCTGGTCTCCTTCACCCTTTCGATGGTACCTCGATCCGCATGTGACGTCAAAAACACAAAAGGAATTCTGTAATTTTTATTTATCTCATGCGCCACTTCGATTCCATCGGGTTCGCTGCCTAGTGAAATATCTAGTAATGCCGCATCCGGATTTTTAGTGGCCAGCATTTCAATAGCCATTCTGCCATTCGATGCAATGCCGACAACATCAAAACCCACATCTCTCAACTGATTGGATATGTCTGTGGCCACCAAAGGCTCATCCTCTACTACCAATATTTTCACTTTGGCCATATCACGCGCTCCTTTTATAGTTTGTTATAGACAATTCCACTTCTGTTCCATTATCGCCCTTCACTTTCCATTCTGCTCCCAGCTTTTGAGCAAATGCCTCTATCATTTTCATACCGAACGAATCCGCTCTCTTTTCACTTTGGCTCATTCCAATTCCATCGTCCTTCACAACGAGCAAAAGGACGCCATCATTCTCTTTTAAGCTTACTAAAAGGGTACCTTCTTCTCTTCCTTCAAAAGCATATTTGAGGGCATTTGAGATCAGTTCATTTAAAATCAATCCAAGGGGAATAGTGGTGTCCACATCCAAAATCATATTTTGGATGTCTGTTTTAAAATCAATTCGATCATGATCCACTTTGTAAGAATTAAATAAACTCGAACTCAACTTACCCACATAGTCCTTTACATCAATGCCCGTGAGGTTTTCCTCGCTATACAGATTTTGGTGTATGATGGCCATACTTTTCACCCGGTTTCTACTTTCGTTCACTGCTTCGAGCGCTTTTGCATCAGTGATATCTCTACTTTGGATGTTTAATAGGCTGGATACAACTTGGAGATTATTCTTCACTCGATGATGTATTTCTTTCAATAGAAACTCCTTTTCATGCAGGGCCTTTTCAACCAAAGCGTTTTGTTCTGCTAGTTTTTTATTCGTCCTAGATTTGTTCATGGCAATAATAGCCACAGATGCTAAAATGAGCACTGCCAGTATGATTGCCAAAATGTAAAACTTTCGTTGCTCGGCACTGCTCTTTAAGGCCAAATCTTTAACTACAATCTCCTTCTCTTTCTTTTCAGTATCATATTTCGTGAGCATGTTCAGTATTAACTCATCTTTATCTTTACTGAAAAGACTATCACTATATATTCTATGCTGACCTGAGAACTCGTAAGCCAATTTAAAATCGCCCTTTCTTTCTGCCAGCAACATGTTTTTCCAATACGCGTCTCTAGTTTCTTTCAAAGCCTGAGATTCCTTAGCAATTTGAAGACTTTTCTCACAGTGCATATCAGCGCTATCCAATAAGTTGAGGTTCATGAAACAAAAGCACATATTGGCATGAATAATCGAAAAGGTCAGTGGATCATAACTGTAATCCACATGCTCCATAGCCTTGTTGTAATAAGGAAGGGCTTCTTCAAATCTTTGTTTTTCTTGAAATGTGTTTCCTATTCCCATGAGGGAGTATCCTCTAAAATCCTCATTGCCAATTTCGGCAAACGTTTTTTCACAATCAACATAAATCTCGTATGCCCTGTCCTGTTGATCCATCTTGTTGTAGTGCTCGGCCATATTAAACATTACAGATGCCTCCCATTCACGATCGGGAATAGACCTGAACAAATCGAGGGCCTTCTGATAAAACACCAAGGTTTCATCATATTTTTCCCTAAATTGGTATGAAGCAGCTATGTTATTGTACATCATGGCAGTCATGAATGTATCCTTCAAGTTTTCATAGATCGGAAGTGCCTTTATGTAGTTCTCTATCGCACTCTCATGAAAACCCTGGGCGCTAAATGTCATTCCAATGAGGTTGTAACCTCGAGCTGTTTCACTTGTATCGTTTGCAGCTATTGCTTCTTGAAGGTAGGTATTGCTGTAGGCAAATGCCGTATCGTTTTGACAGTACAAAGTGTTTCGAACAATATTGCTGAGGGTGATAAGTCGTTTTTCCACATTCTCCTCGGTTTTAAGCAAAGTTTTTAGGCTATCAAGCTTTCGCTCATCTTGAGAAAATATCAGATTTGATGAGAGCAAAACCATCATCAATACCCCAAAGGCAGACTTAGCAAATTTATGTAGAGACATCATATCGTTCATTGGTGGCTACCTGCGAAAATACAAATGAAACATAGGGTTTCAACAAGGATTCCAAGTGTTTCATCCTAAATCCAATTAAATTTGGCGCAATGGTTGTATCCTTTCTCAACAAAGCAATGACATGATAAGACTCTTACTCCTCAGTATCCCTATAATCCTCATTGGATGTGCCCCGCAGAAAAAGTTGATGCAGGAAGCTTCGACTCTCGAAAAAGGTGGATTAAGAGAAGAGGCTTTCCAAAAGTATTCTGAAATCTACCAAGGTTGGAATAGCGCTGAAGCCCGGGTAGGCATGAAGCGATCAGCCCAAGAAATACTAAACTTCAAACTCTCCGAAGCACGAATGTCGTGTATGAGTGGAAACTACGAAACAGCTCTTAAGAAATACGAAGAATCATTTGCATACGAACAGCGCTTTCACGAGCTCGAATTGAACAGCGGGTCTATGGCAAACGATGCGTACAACGAGTGCCGATCGGAGTACTTTCAATCTTTGTACGAGCAAGCTGAAGACATGGTGTTGAATGAAGAATTCGAAGGAGCTCAAAAGTTGATCAACAAACTATACAGCATTGATCGCACAAACAAACAAGTTCAATACCTCGAGACGATGTGTGAAATTCTGCCTAATTACAATGCCGGCAAACAGGCTTTTGAGTTGGGAATGTATAGAGATGCGCACATCTACCTCACTGAAGTAACCCGTTTAGATGCCGCATTTAGAGACTCCAAAGAACTCAAAGAAGAATGTTTGAAACTAGCTGGATACACCCTTGCCTTTGTACCTATATATAATAGCAAAGTGAATGATGTTGTGGAATCCACGCTCGGCGCTGCTGTGAAGGACAACATTCTTTCTCTTGAAGACCCTTTTGTACACTTAGTTGAAAGAGAAAATCTGAATCATTTATTAAGTGAGCAAAAACAGAGCATGGAGGGTATATTCGATGAAAACAAAGCTATTCAAGCCGGCAAATTGATGGGAGCACGATTTTTGATTACCGGTGAGGTCATTTCATTTGAATCAAGTTTGGGTAGACTTCAAGAAAATGAAAGGAAGGGCTTCTTAGGTAGCACTGTAGCTGCTAAACGTGTACGATACAGGGAATACAGTCGCAACCGCGTGATGAGTGCTTCTTTTCGCTATCAAATTGTAGATGCACTCACCGGAAGAATTTATGCATCGGAAACCATTCCATTTTATGCATCTGAAAAAGCTGAATGGGCTGAATTTACGGGCGATCCAGATATGCTTTGGCCCGGCGAATGGAAGTATCAATTAATTGCAAGTCAGGAAGACTATATCGATAGGGACAAAAAACAGGCGCTGCTAGAAAAATTCAAAGCGCTCCAAGAACCGCGTTCGGAACTAGAGTTGCAGTTGGAGCTATGCGATTTTGTAGGAAACAAAGTTTCTGGTGCGATCGGAAAGTTCAGACCTGAATTAAATAAATAAATAAGCGTTTTCATTGTAGCTTTGTATAGTGCTGAAAAAAACCAGAAAACATTACATTCCTTCTGAAAGTGAGCTCCGCAAATTGTATTTGACTATTTTTCCGGAGATATTCGCAGAACTGACGGGCTCGGGCTTCAAAGAAAAGCAGACTTCAGAAATCATGGTTGAAGCAATGACCAGGGTTATTAAAGGAATGAATATTCACACGGATGAAAACGTATTTGATTTCAGAAAAAATATAAAGGAACAAGTCAAGTTAGTTCAACATGAAATTCTAGGGACTCAATTCTTGAATACGCCCATTAAAGACCAAGCGATTTTATACGATTTTCTCGATACTAATTCTCCGATCGAATCGGACATCTTGACACAAGCGTATTTCAATCATCACTCGGACAAAGAGACGATGAAGCAACTGAATTGGACAGAAATTCGAAAAGTACAAGAAACCAAAATCCGTGCGATAAACAAATTACTCGGCCTTCTAAATGCCTCGCCGCAGTTGAAGTCAAAATTAAAGGAGTTAGTCTGAATTATGGATCAAAACAGATTGACACTTTTCGAAAGATTCCGATCGATGGACCTTCCTGCCCATGAATTGCATACGTTTAATCACTTATTGCAGTCAGATCGGATCTTTAGAAATGAATACGAAAACTTCGAATTAATAACTAAATGTATCCACAAGGTCGGAGAATTGGGGCTTCGAAATGAAATAATGGATTGGCATAAATACGCATATAAAAATTCGGCACAGAAAAATCAGTTTTCAAAATACCTGCTATATGTAGTGATCTTTTGCGGAATGTTCAGTTTGTCCTTCTTTTTATTCTATCAGACGGATTATTTGAAAAATGAAAGAAATTTCAATGAACTCTTTGGTCTTTATCCCATTCATCTGTCCGCGCAAAATCCCAATTTCAGAGCAATACAATCTGCCTTTGACCAAGGCAATATGGAAGCTACCATACACGCACTAAACAGCACGCCCGTAAATATTCTACCAACTCACAGTCGCTCTTTTTATCGTGGAGTTTGCTCGCTTGCACTTACAGAACCCCAGACTCAGCAAGCCATTGACGACTTCCACGAGGTGTTAGCCGTTTATGGCCCGCATTCCGATGATGCCCATTGGTATTTGGCTCTAGCTTATTTATATGAAAGCAACCAATCTTCGGCCCGTAGCCATCTAGAGGCCATTTCCCTAGACTACCATCCGGAGGCAGTGCGACGTTTCTACGCAATACTAGATAATTGAATCCAATTTGTTCAAGATTTCGTGATTGCCAAAACCGCGAGGTCTTCTTTTTTAACATTTTTATTATGCACGCATAACATTTTTCACTAAACTTGCGTACTAATTTAATTTATGAAACCCGAAGAAACGATAGATTTTCACATCCGCTGGACTTGGGCGAAGATCTCGCGAATGTACAATATAGAAGCCTCCAAAAACGGAGGAACCATGAGTATTGGATATGTACTGCTCAACATTGATAAGGAGGGTACTCCAAGCACACAACTCGGTCCGCGCATGGGCATGGAACCAACTAGCCTTTCGAGGGTTTTGAATACAATGGAAGATCAAAAATTAATTGTTCGAAGAGTCGATAACAAAGACCGTCGCGTGTCGAGGGTGTTCCTTACCAAAAAAGGAGAGCAAATGCGCGAGGTGTCGAAAGGTGTGGTAATAAAATTCAACGAAAAAATTCGCGAGAGAATTTCAGGGAAAAAGCTGGATGCATTCTTTGATGTTATGCAATCCATCAGCTTGATCCTTGAATCTGAAGAATTATTCGAATCAAAACATTTAGCGTCATGAAAACAACAATCAAAAAAGTAGCCGTTCTGGGAAGCGGTGTCATGGGTTCCCGAATAGCTTGTCATTTTGCCAACATAGGAGTGCAGGTTCTTTTGCTGGACATTGTTCCAAAAGAACTTAACGCAATTGAACAGGCAACGGGTAAAATACTAGAACAAGCTTCGGTTCGCAATAGAATAGTGAATGAAGCCTTGCAGGCGGCTCTCAAATCGAACCCCTCACCTATTTACTCTAAAAAATTTGCCGGTAGAATTACAACTGGCAACTTCGACGATGATCTTGCAAAAATCAGTTCCTGTGATTGGGTTGTGGAAGTGATCGTTGAACGGCTCGATATAAAACGATCACTATTTGAGAAAGTAGATGCGCTTCGAAAGCCGGGTACGTTGATTACAACAAACACATCAGGAATTCCGATTCATCTTCTAATTGAAGGGAGAAGCGAGGACTTTAAATCTCATTTCTGTGGGACTCACTTCTTCAATCCACCACGCTACTTAAAACTTCTTGAAATTATTCCATCGGTTCACACTAAAACTGAAGTCATTGAATTCCTTAGCGATTATGGCATCAGATACTTAGGCAAGAACACTGTATTATGTAAAGACACTCCAGCCTTTATCGCCAATAGGGTCGGTGTGTACAGCATACAAGCTTTGTTCCATCTTGTAAAAGAAATGGGATTGACAGTAGAGGAAGTGGACAAATTAACCGGGCCTGTATTGGGACGTCCGAAGAGTGCAACCTTCCGCACATGCGATGTGGTGGGTTTGGATACTTTGATACACGTTGCAAATGGAGTAAGAGAAAATTGCCCACATGACGAAGCCCGCAGTGCCTTCGAAATTCCAGACTACGTTCAAAAGATGTCGGAGTTAAAACGATTTGGAGATAAAACTGGAGAAGGTTTTTACAAGAAAATCAAAGATTCAAATGGCAAGTCCGAAATCCTTTCGATGAACCTGCAGACCCTTGAATATGGACCCCAGCATAAAGCGAAATTTGCAACTTTAGAAAGCACGAAAACCATTGACTCCCTCATTCAAAGATTGCCAGTTTTATTCAAGGGAAAAGATAAGGCAGGTGAATTTTACCGCAAATCATTCTCTGGACTATTTGCTTATGTAAGTAATCGCATTCCTGAAATCAGCGACAATATTTTCAGTATTGACGATGCCATGCGAGCGGGCTTTGGCTGGCAATTGGGACCCTTCGAAAGTTGGGACATCATTGGATTAGAAACCGGAATATCCGAAGCGGAAAAAAACGGTCATTCTATAGCCGCCTGGATAAAAAAGATGGTAGCTGATGGCAACAAGAGTTTCTACAAAATTGAATCAGGAATAAGATACTATTATGATGTTTCTGCGGGCAGCTACAAGCCCGTTCCTGCTCCTGAAGGTCAGATCGTACTTGCACATATTCCCGAAAGTGAGGTAGTTTGGAAAAACAATGGCTGTATCATTCGCCATCTAGGAGACGGAATACTTTGCTGCAGTTGGGATACCAAAATGAACACTATTGGCGGAGAAGTAATTGAAGGACTGAACAAAGCAGTTGATCTAGCCGAGAAAGAATATCGAGGACTCGTTTTGTACAACGATGGAGAGAATTTTTCTGCAGGTGCCAATGTCGGAATGATATTTATGTTAGCTGTAGAGCAAGAGTATGAAGAGCTAGATATGGCCATACGCACATTCCAACGAACGGTAATGCGCATGCGACATTCATCCATACCTGTAGTGGGTGCTCCGCACAATCTTGCCTTGGGTGGAGGTTGCGAATTGAACCTGCACGTAGACAAAGTAATAGCACATGCCGAGACCTATATGGGTCTTGTAGAGATGGGAGTCGGTGTAATCCCGGCAGGCGCAGGTTCTAAGGAATTTGCCTTGCGTTTGTCTGATGAAATAAAGGACGGTGACATAAAATTGAATGCCTTCCGCAATCGATTCTTAACGATAGGTCAGGCCAAGGTGAGCACTTCTGCACATGAAGCATTTGAGCTTGGCTATCTCCGCATAGGAATTGACGAAGTTGTTGTCAGTCGAGAACTTCAACTTGCGCGTGCTAAAGAAGCTTGCCTCGAGCTTGCCGAAAACGGATACACTCAACCTGAGTTGCGAAAGGACATAACGGTACTTGGCCAAGAAGCTCTCGGTATTGTGTATGTTGGAGCAAACAGCATGAAGAGTGGGCACTACATCAGTGAACACGATCAACTAATTTCTGAAAAGTTAGGATTCGTAATCGCGGGGGGAGATCTTTCTGCTCCCACACAGGTGAGTGAAACATATTTGCTCGATCTTGAAAGAAAAGCTTTTCTTGAATTGTGCAAGCAGAAAAAATCTTTAGAACGCATGCAGTCGTTGGTTACATCAGGTAAAATTTTAAGGAATTGATGAACCCATATTTCGAAATATCAAAACACTTACGTGGGCATAAAATAAGATACCTCCTTGCCGGAAGCCTTGCCTCCAATTTATACGGGGCTGAAAGAGCAACCCGATATATTGCTCTCATTGTTGATTTTGAAAAAGAGAACCATATCACGTTTGAAAAAACTCTATGGAAAATAATACGTCCAGTTCGGAAAACACGCAAGCCTTTATGGCAAAAGAGAAA
>JAWXBG010000009.1:0-3478 GCA_034439875.1 Flavobacteriales bacterium | reverse complement strand
GGAGGGAGCCGGGTAGTAAGATGTCGCTCCTACGGAGTTGTGAGGAGAAAGGGATTCGTTTGAGGGGCGGATGAAGGGGGAGGATGAAGGGGAGGGAGCCGGGTAGTAAGATGTCGCTCCTACGGAGCTGTGAGGAGAAAGGGATTTGTTTGAGGCGGGTGGCGGCAATAAGATGGCGCTACAGCGGAGCTTTAGGATGGAATTCAATCGTTGAATAGCGTTTGGATTTATGTAATGGTCCAATATCGCTTGGTTACATTGAACTAAACATAAATCACAAGGACATTTACTAATTGAAGCATGCAAGATCCCGCAGCACATTAACCTCAAGATGCTTCCGATACGCAATGCGGGATAAACGGTATTAGATACCATTACAGTATTACAACAACGACACTTAAATCTATGGACAAAAATGTGAAGCCGATTTCCACTCAGATGAAATAGTAACTCCATTAGATTTGCTCGTACTGACTAGCTTATGGGATTCTCCATGTCCTTGATATATCAAGTATACTAGAAGTCGAGATTCAGAGATAAATAAAAGACCCGGTCAAGTACCTGTCCATCATCTATTCCCCATGCCCAATCTGCTCGAACAAAATATCCAAGCAGTCTTGACCTCAATCCGAATCCATAGCCATAAATAAGTGGCTCACGATTGTTGTCGACACTTACGGTAACAGGATTGATTGTAATGGTATTTTGATTGAAGGTATTCTGCTCCGAATATGGATCATTGCCAGTCCATGAAGCACCCACATCGAAGAACCCAATCAATTGGAAATTTTCCACAAAGTCGCTCTTAATAGGCTTCTTCAACAAATATTTAAAGACAGGCCAACGCAACTCAGAATTGGCAACCCCAAAGGAGTTTCCATTTCTGCTGTTTACGTAAAATCCCCTGACCGGAGCGGAGAAAGATTGAAAACTGTAGTTTTGATCAGTAGCTATAGGCATCGAATTGTCTATTCGTTGGAACAACCAATTATCTACACCGCCGAGATAATGCACCAACTTGTATGTACCAAAACTCGTAGCACCCGCAAACCTAAAAGCTGCAATCAGTTCTCTGTGAATGCGCTCGTAATGCCTAAAATCAAATCCAGCTACATTAAAATCTGTCTTTTCATCATATCTATCGGGCTGTTGATACCGCTCAATCCAAAACTTGTATCGTGTACCATTGTAAAGGTTCAAACCTCGAGATATAGTATTATCGAATACATACTCTATCTTCAATCCTACGTTGTACTCGTTGTAGTTAGGAGATGCCAAACTAGGCGGGTCTACGGACAAAGCTATAAATCTATCGTTTCTGGCGGATGCCGTCAAACGCAGACTCGCTAGTTCATTAAAAGGATATCTCCACTGATATTGGAATGCATGAGTGTAGAACCTAAATCGATAGCTCCCGAATTCCATCATCTGACTCTGCCTCTGAAACATGAGTTTCTTGTCAACTCTCGAAGACAAATTCTCAAAACTCATTCCATAATCATTATTCATTAAATTGCCCGACAATCTAAATCCGCCCACAATTTTGTAATCCTCGAAGAGATCGCTCATGCCCAATTTCACTAGGCCAGACAAACCGGGAGTAATAGAAGTAGGTCCGGAATAGTTTTGATAAAAAGCATTGGTGAAACTATTGTCCACCTGAGTGAGAATATAATCCGTTGCAAAATTCAACCGATAGGTCTTTGAGCGAGGAAATTCAAACGGTTTTAACGTCGTATCAATAACATTCGTTGATGTGTCAAGTAAAAGTTCCTCAAGCCTTACCGATTCCTTTTCGTATTCATAATTCTTTCGCTCATCTTCAAAAACATAATTGTTTATGTCTACCTCTTTCTCTCCGAGGGAATCAGATACCAAACTCAAATTATTCGCTCCAGAGTCTATAATATTCACTTTGTCACTGGTCGACGGATAACCCTTGTCCAAGGCCCTATCCAAGGCCAAATCGTGTTTCGAGAAAAGGTATCTACCACCCTTTCGAAATACCATACTATAGTTTTGAGCCTTCTCGTTTACGTCATAGTCCATCGGACTTCTATTAAATGAAGACAGTCTATCCGTAACCGTAAAAAATCGATAATGAATGGTCGTATCAATTCTGCTTATCGCGCTATCAATTGTACTCAAGTATCTATCTGCACTTGCCCTTCCCTTTGCCAAAAAGCTGTAATGTCCCGGAGAATAGCCAGAGGCATTGTATTCGTGTATATCTGGTGTATTGGTTATTTGTTCTAGCGTCTTACTTCGATTTTCGAGATTAAAAATGAAAATATCATGCTGATGTTGATAGAGGTCAATAGGGATTTCCTTTCTCAGAGTATCATCTAAGCGATTGGATGAAAAAATAATCGCTTCTGAATTTCGAATGAACTTAGGATTCAGATCATCATAAATATCGTTGGTAAGCTGTTCCTGATTGTTTCCGATTGTTTGATAAAGGTATATGTCGGTTTGACCGCGATTCACACCACTGAAAACCATCTTCTGGCCATCATCACTATAACTCATATCTAGGACTTTCTCTATTAGAAAAAGTTCCTTCAATGTTTTTTTACCATTTGCAACATTGTAGCTCCCCATAAAATTGAGGTCTTGGCTTTCGTATGCATAACTGAGCAATTGCGACGAAGGATGCCAAGCCAAAACAGGATAAGTGTAATCGGTAATTCTATCGAGCTTATGCTCTCGCTTCAATATTCTTTTTGTCTTACCTGTTGACCATTCATGCAACCAAATTTTGTACTGACCCAATTCGTTGGTCACCCAAGCTACATATTCTCCATCTGGGCTTTGACTAAACTGGCTGTACACATATTTCGATTTCTGCTTCACAGGAATTTCACCCAAATATTTTGAACGTTTACGCCACTCAGCAACGGCCTGTTTATTTGACGCTTCCGGAACCGGCTCTAAGCCCGGGATTTTTTCAATTCTTTGATTCTTTTGTTTGTAGTAATCGATGAAATCTTTGGTGATACTCTCCATTGACAGACCTAGCACAAATAAAAATCCACTCTCAACATTTCTGCTGATTCTAGCCATGTAAAGAATGTTTGGAATCACACTAGACCCGTACACTTCGCCGATGTAATTCCAAAATGCTTGTCCGGCCAATGTGGCATCATCGGCATACAACCTATTCATCGACTTGAATTTGGGTGCGGTGAGCATGTCTCGAATGGCTGTCTCGTAATCCGCATTCCACCCTTTGGCCGCGTAGGCGATGATTCCTTCTTCGAACCAACGTGGCATGCTTAGCAGCGTATTGCTTTTCAAAACATCCTTCCAATCTCCACCATACATCATCTGCGAAAAAAGTACGCGCGAAATGTTCTCACGTATTTGTTCTTCCAAGCGTTTATGATCCGTTTCGTAATAGACAAACATTTTATTGCCCATGATACGAGCCGTTCCACCAATATTGAATTGATCGTCGTTTCGAATTCCTATATTACTC
>JAWXBG010000008.1:0-5279 GCA_034439875.1 Flavobacteriales bacterium | reverse complement strand
ACTATTACTTTGCTCCATCGTGTAGATTCGAGAATCCCGCAGCGCATTAACCTCAAGACACTTCCAATGCGCAATGCGGGATTATTTGATGGTGTATATACATACATCAAGAATAAAAATCGAGAAAGTGCTTGATATCAAAGGGGGTTAGCGCTGCAATAGATTTCCAGTGCGGATTCTGGGTTGAAGAAAAGATGAAATTGAGAAGTGTCAAAAAGGGATTTTGATCTCAGTTTTTCCTGATAAAAAGACATTGAAATTGAAAAAAAAAGAGCCGCATTTAGCGGCTCCTTTTTAAAGTTCTATTATATCGGCTACTTCACCATTAACCTTGTGGTAGAGGTGGCACCATTGATACTAAATTCAAGATTGTAAACACCTGCAGCCCATTCTGAAACATTTAGAATATGGTTGTTCAATCCGCTATTAGCGATCATTTGATTGCTATAAATTACTCTACCGATAGCATCAGAAATTTGCACGGTCACAGTATTTGCAGATTGAAGATCAAAGTTCACATTGAGCAATTCGTTAGCAGGATTCGGGAAAACATTTAAGTTGTTCACTCCGGCAAGTTCTTCAACACCCAAAACAATTACCTGGACCTCTACGCGATCACCCGGACACTCAAAACTCACTGAACTCACAACCCAATCGTAGAAGAAATAATAGTAATTGTCTGAATCATTTCCTTGAACAGTGGTTCCTGTGATTGTGGCTAAGCCATTCAAATCGTATGGGAAACCATAAGGAGAAGCTTCATCCAAATTTTTATCTCTCCAAAGTTGTGGATTAGTATCTGTGCAGCGGAGGCCGTAGCTAACACCTTCAGGGACAAAGAGATTTAGGTCTACAACGCTTTCTCCTTCAGGCACGCTTACAGTAGCTTCTGCCACCGTAACTCCCAAGTTGTCCACTACTCGAATAGTGCGATTACCTGCATTTCCTGCAAATACGCGAACTGATTCAATATAAATGTCTTCATGAACGTCAAACTTATTCCAATATCCGCTGCTATTGTGATATTGACCAGGGTCTTCGGTAGACGGTGCCAGCGCACCACCATTGCCAATAATTCCACCGTAAGTAGCAACATCCTCTACCCAGAAGCTAGTTGTTGCATCCACAAATGGAGTGGTAAAAGAACTACCTGTTCCAATTGGACTAACCGCAATCTCAGAAGCATACCAACGAATATCTGAACCCGTCACTTCAAAAGTAGCAGTGCCTGGTGTGTCAATTGTAATATCGCTTACAGAAGGCGCATTTGGTGCATCGTATACAATAATCGCTACAGGTGCTGAGTCATAATCATCGCATTGCCCTTCAATGGTCACTACATAAGATCCAGACTCTGTGACAGAGATGGCTTGAGTATTCTCACCATTGCTCCAAGCATAACCATTTGCTGAAGATGAAATCAATTGAACACTTTCTCCTTCGCAGAATTCAGTTGGACCATTGATGCTCACTTGAGGGGTTTCAGACTCGATAATATCGACAGTGATGATATTGGAAATTGCTCCACAACCTTCGTTGTCCCAAGTTGTTACTGAATAGTTTCCTGATTCTGTAACGGTGATCGAAGATGTACTAGCACCATTTGACCAGAAAAAACTTCCAGTATCACCATTCACCGTTATATTCAATGAAGATCCAGGGCAAATGCTTGTTGATCCATTGGCAGAGATGCTCACTTCAGGAGCGCTGCAATCTTCTTCAAATATTTGATGAACTGTATCAATGGAAGGATTTTCAATTACCGTAACAATTCCTGAAGGCCAATAAATGATTGCTTCAGAAATACCTGTAAAATCACCAATTCCGAAATGTGTTGCAAAACAGGTTGAGATACCATAGCTCTCACCAGCACGCACCTCACGAACTTGGGTGCCAAACTGTCCATGAATTTCAACTATTGCTCCTACTGCTTGTTTGTTGGAAATAGTTCCTTCAAGGTCAAAAACCACGAAATGATTGTCGTTACCTTCATTCAACCATAGACGGTCAGGGTGTGAGTTATCAGCATCCACATAACCATCACCATAACTTGCGTATAGATCTAGGTGACCATCGTGATTCAAATCTCCGATTGCGAAAGAGTGCATTTCATCAGTGTAAGGGAACATTTCCATTTCTGTGAAAGTAAGATCTCCATTGTTGTGGAAGAAGCGATGTGTACCACCAGAATGAACTAGATCCACAAATCCATCATTGTCGAAATCTGCAAATTTGGCTTGTAAAAAGAATGCAGACACATCAAGACCAGAGCCTAGAGTAACTTCGGTGAAGTATCCAGCTCCATCGTTCAAGTATAATTCGAGCGTACCGCTGTGGGTAGTGAGCAAACAATCGAAATCGCCATCATTGTCTACATCTGCGAAATCAACTGTCCACGACTGCTGAAGATTCACCAAACCTCTTTCAGGAGCTTCGTCCGTGTAATTATTGTTTCCATCATTAATGAATAACAAATTTGTCCTTCTTGGATCATAAGGGTCATTGATAAACTGACGGCATTTTGCAACAAATAGGTCCAAATCGCCATCGCGGTCAACGTCAGAAAAAACTGAACCGTAGTTACCGGAGTTGTCGCTTCCGGCATAAACCGATGTGTTGATAGCAGTTGTATTGTGAACGAGGTTACCCGCGCCATCGTTGATCCAAATTCTCGCAGGACCATCGTCGTGGCAGGCAAAAACGTCTAGCCAACCATCGTTGTTGATGTCGCCAAAATTACAGGCCTGCATAAAAATTCCACTAGGATCATCCAATTCTACTTGATCCCCGTTGCCTTGAGAGGTTATGCGCATTACCTGCACATTGTCATAATAACCACCAGAAAGAACATCCAAGTGATCATCATTGTCCATGTTACCTACGGCCATTCCCCATTGCTGGTCACCAGAGACTGTTCCGTAAAACTCTTCGGTGAAAGTGCCATCCATGTTTTGATAAGCAATGTACAAGTCGGTAGACTCATCCATAATGATGATATCATCATAGCCATCATTGTTCATGTCAGTTACTCCGACAACGCCTCCACTGTGATAGGTGGAAGGTAATAGCGCAGTGCTATTAGAAAAAGACTGCGCCCACGAACAAGTACAAAAAACCACTGCAAGAGTGGTGAGTGCGTAAAATTTCTTCATAGTTGAAGTGAGATTTAAATAAATTATTCCTTGACAGATTTTAAAAGTCGGGCTAAAATAGTCAGGTATACAAGAGTATTCATATCCTTTAAGTCATAAAATTTATGAAACTTTGGTTTCCCGACAGGTTGATAAGTTGGCCATTTTAGAAGTGGCTTGCTTTATTACTGCATGTTGAGCACAATTATTCTATTAGAGGTAATGAACAAACGAGAAGCTTTAAAGTTCTCATTACTTTGGCAATCACAATTAAAACAATGAAAAACACTGCAATACTATTATTGGCGACAGCATCTTTGCTACTTCCATTTTCATGCGGAAATGCAATCCCGTCATCGGAAGCTATTCCGGCGAAATCGGTCGATTCAAACCCCAATTTCAAGGCTTATTGGTATGATGGAAAAGCTGAAATAACGAGTTTCAAGCTCACTCAGGCTCGTTATGGCGAATTGCGAGAAGGAACAGCAGTCATGGTATTTGTAACTGAACCCTTTTCCAAAAGCAAACATGTGAAAATGGATGATCCATCTTCTGCCCCAGAGGATCAATTGGACGTGCTCAAACTCAATTTTACCAAAAACTTCAACACTGGTATTTACCCCTATTCCATTCTGACATCCTGCTTTACTCCTGCCAATGGCGACAAATCTGTAAAAATCAACAGTAGTTGTCAGGAATGGTGTGGACATACATTTTTTGAACTTGATCTAGTTGGCAAGGACTACAATTGGACCTTGAACAGTTATTTTGAAGAGGAACACGGGCAAAAAGGTAAAATGCCCGATGCGATTGCCGAGGATGAAATCTGGAATATGATCCGAATCAATCCGGAAGCCCTTCCAACGGGAGATATTTTGATGATACCATCGCTCTCGTTTTTGCGGTTCAAGCACATCGACGCTAAAGGCTACAATGCAACGGGCTCATTAGGATTGAAGGAAGGCCTCAAAGTCTACAAAATTGACTACGCTGAACTGAAGCGTTCCATTGAAATCTACTTCGAATCTGGGTTTCCCTTCAATATTATTGGCTGGTCTGAAACTTATCCAGATGGTTGGTCGGCGAATGCTCCTTTACTTACTAGTTCAGGTACTCTTATGAAAAGCATCCGGACCGATTATTGGAATCGCAACGGAAACGCCGACTCCGGCTTGCGAAAAGAACTAGATTTGGAGTAAGGCCGAACCCTTTCAATATTTGTGGCACAGTTTTTACCTGTCATTTCAACACAACAATAAGAATCTTAAAGAGTATGAAAATCATTACCAAAATATCAGGAATAGCCTTCCTCGCGATAGCGCTGGTGTTTAGCGGCTGTAGCAAAAATTCTAACCTTGGAGAAAAGGTAAAAGAACCATTTAGCGGTGGTGCCTATGAAAGCAACAACCGTTTTTTCCGAGCAGTTGGCAAGGGAGAAAGCATGGATGAGAACATTGCCAAAAACAAAGCTGATCTGCAGGCAAAAAAAGAACTTGCACAACAAGTGGGCACTCGCATGAAAGTAGTGACAGACCAATATTTATCTGATACACAGGTAAATAACTCATCTGAGGTAAATGATAAGTTTCAGAGTTTAATACGCGAAGTGACCAATACTACCATAGCTGATCTGCGCAAAATTGGCGAAGAGAAGTACATCAAGGAAAGCAATTATATTGTATACATAGCTTATGAGATTCACAAGCGCGATATGTATCGCTTTATGAAACGTCAGGCCAAACTGGATGCTCGACTCAATGAAGCTGAGAGAAAGGCAATTGAAGAGATTTTAGATGAGGAGTTGAAAGAAATTGAAGCCTTGGGAGACGAGTAAGATTTACTCATAAAAATCAGATTTACAAATAAATAGGTGTATTTAGCTTGACCCGTTGTTTAAATACAGCGGGTCTTTTTTTTCCTTGAGAACTCGTTTGGAGCTACGAATAATTCCAATGTTATACCAACTTTTACTTAATCCCAGAATCTGCATTTGGATTCGCTATGAAGTGCTAATACTGTTTATCCCGCATGAGGGCAATTTTTGTAGAGTGCGTGCGGGATTCTCAAATCTAAGCGATAGAATACTGCATTCATCGGCAAAATTAGGGTGCAATTTTTCTATCGCTTGATTTGGGTTTATGTATCTGT
>JAWXBG010000007.1:0-7507 GCA_034439875.1 Flavobacteriales bacterium | reverse complement strand
TCAATGTGTCTGCCGTCTGAGCGTTAATTGATAATGCACTAGTTAAGATAAAAAATATTGTTGCCAATTTGTCCAATTTCACGGTCGTTCTAAATTTACGGCTAACTCGCTTATATAAGAACCTTTTGTTCGCCAATATACCCAAAATCGGAAGTATATACGAACCTGAGGTTCGTATTATTATTAAAAGTAGGAAATCACAGGTTATCAAATGGCAAGGTGATTTTTTGAAGTAAATGTGTCCTCACATGAGGGTATATTTCGGTTGTCTCGCTGTTTTTATGACCAAGTAACTCCTGAATCTAGCGAAGATATGTTCCGGCTTAGAGTATATGAGTTGCATAGCTGTGCCTGAGCCAATAGAGCGTCATCGGCTTTCTTATCTAAAGGGATGGAAAAGGCACGGCTTAACCAACCCCTGGAGATCAGAAAGAGTAATGAGTCTTGACGGCCATCAAACAAAAAAACCACTTTGTATTCTGCAAAGGGGTACTGTAAAATTCAATCGCAAAGATTGAAAGTGGATAGATCGAAATCTTGCATACAACCCACTCGAAGCTTGCTTCAACACAGGCTTAAATCGCTGCTCCGAAGCGCTGCAGGCGTTTAAGCCTTCTATGTAGCCATGGTTTTAAAAGTTGTGAGTCTATATTTTACCTAAGTCCCGAGAACTTAGACCATACTTTTCTTCAATTGCCAGTATCAATTTTATTGGTTTTGGTGCTTGAATGGGCGAGTAATGCTTGAGCGAACCTTTAAAAACCTCTTTCACGTTTCGACCAAGTTAAACCCAGAATCCGCATTGGATTCCAATGCGGATTCTGGGTTCAACTACCGAACCTTGATCTGCAATTCTTCGCCGCGTGAGCGATAGCAGCGGAAAGCCCACAGCGAGGAGGCACGACGAGCGAGGACTTGCAGCGGATAGCGCGACCCGGGGCTATGCAGGGTGTGTGCGGAGAGTGAATACTGGAGGAAAAGTGAGACGGGCACTTGTTCAGAACCCGGGGACACGCCCAAAAAGAAATGAAGGAAAACAAATTGCTAATATATTTAGTATTTATACCGTACCTTGGTCCTCGGAAAAGCGATTTGCATATTCCTTTCTCCATACTCGCATAACTTATCCTTCAGAATGTTTTGTACATGATTCATAATACATCACTCATCATACACAATTTATAATACTCCCCCCTGTGTTTCTCAATACCCACACATACTACTCCCTTCGCTACGGAACCATAGCTCCGGCGGAAGTGATGCGACTGGTAGCCGAAGGGGGCGTGGACTGTTTTGCACTTACAGATATCAATAATACATCCGCATCGCTCGACTTTGTGCGGATGGCGTCGAAGTACGGGATTCGTCCGGTATTGGGCATTGACTTCCGAAATGGGGCGAAACAAATGTATGTGGGTATTGCCAAAAACAACGAGGGTTTCAGAGAGCTGAACGATCATCTGTCGGAACACCTGCACGAAGATAAAATGTTCGAAAACCGAGCTCCGAGATTCGAAAATGCTTTTGTCATTTACCCTTTTTCGTACTTGCATGAAAATAATATACTTGATATATCATCTTTTCATCTGAAGGACAATGAATACATCGGTGTAAAACCCTCCGACATAACGCGCCTCAAATTTTCGAAGTGGAAAAATCATCTTGACAAAATGGTGGCATTGCCTTCGCTCAGTTTCCGGAATAAGAAGGATTTTAATGCGCATCGCCTGCTGCGGTCCATCGACAACAATACGCTGCTGAGCAAACTACCCAAAAGTGAAGAGGCTAACCCGGAAGATCTGATTCGCTCGCGCAAAGAAATGATGGACTTGTACGAAGCGTTTCCGGAATTGATTGAAAACGCGGAAAAAATTCTGTCGTCGAGCGATTTTTTATTCGACTTCGGACCTGAGTTTCCACATAAAAATCTATCGACCTACACCGGCAATGACGACGAGGATTTTGAGTTGATCACACAGCTCTGTCACGAAGGAATTTCGTATCGCTATCCGAATCCGGAACAAGTGATCTACGATCGGCTAGAAAAAGAACTCAGCCTGATCCGGGAAAAGGGTTTTTTGTCGTACTTCCTCATCAACTGGGACATTACGGCTTATGCGCGCAGCAAGGGATATTTTTATGTAGGGAGAGGAAGTGGCGCCAATAGCATCGTGGCTTACATCCTTCGCATCACAGATGTGGATCCGATAGAACTGGATCTTTACTTCGAACGTTTCATTAATCTATACCGAAAGAATCCGCCGGACTTCGACATCGATTTTTCGTGGACCGATCGAGCGGATATCACGCAGTACATTTTTAGTCGTTTTCCGAATGTGTGTTTACTCGGGGCCTACAACACGTTTCAATATAAAGCCGTAGTGCGCGAACTCGGAAAAGTTTTCGGTTTGCCAAAACATGATATCGACATGCTTAGCGATGGACGGTTTCGCATGAGCGATCTGGATTCGATGCAAAAACTGGTACTACAATACAGCGCCTACATCCAGGAGTTTCCAAACATGCTGAGCATACACGCGTGTGGAATTCTGATCACCGACAAACCAATCCACAACTATACAGCCACCTTTATGCCTCCCAAAGGTTTTCCTACTACCCACTTCGACATGGTAGTGGCGGAAGATGCGGGGTTGTACAAGTTCGACATCCTCTCGCAACGTGGACTTGGAAAAATAAAGGACACGCTGGAGATTATACGTTACAATCAACCCACCGCTCCCTTCATAGACATACACGATATGAAGCGATTCAAAAAAGATGAACGGATCAAAGACCTGCTTCGATTTGCAAAAGCGATTGGATGTTTTTATGTGGAATCTCCCGCCATGCGCATGTTGCTCACCAAGTTGCAGGTAGATGATTACCTGGGACTCGTAGCGGCTAGTTCGGTGATACGTCCGGGTGTATCGCAGAGCGGCATGATGCGCGAATTTATTCTACGACATCGCTATCCCGAAAAACGCGCGAATGCTCATCCGGTAATGTTGGCGATCATGCCCGAAACCTATGGCGTGATGGTTTATCAGGAGGACGTAATCAAAGTAGCACACATCTTCGGAGGACTTGATCTGGGAGAAGCAGATTCGCTGCGCAGAGGCATGAGCGGAAAGTTTCGTGGCCGAGAGGAGTTCGACAAGGCACGCGATTCTTTCTTTGAAAAGGCACAGCGCAATGGTCATCCCGCCACGATGGTTGCAGAGGTATGGCGACAGATTGAAAGCTTTGCCGGATATGCCTTTGCAAAGGGTCATAGTGCCAGTTATGCTGTGGAAAGTTATCAGAGTTTATTTCTGAAGGCATATTATCCCCTCGAATACATGACGGCAACGATCAATAATTTTGGAGGATTTTACAGTACCGAATTATATGTGCAGGAAGCGCGCATGCACGGTGCCACGATCGAACCACCATGCGTGAATCAAGGGAGTGCAGAAGCCATCATTTACGGAACACACATCATCCTAGGATTTGGGATTGTAAAGGACCTGGAACATCATACCATCGAGATACTACTGCGCGAAAGGAACGAAGGCGGCATCTTTCTTTCCATCGACGACTTTCTGAATCGGGTACATATCTCTCTCGAGCAGATTACCATTCTTGTTCGCACAGGAGCTTTTCGTTTTGCCGGTCGCAGTAAAAAAGATTTGTTGTGGGATGTGCACTTCCGATTGGGCAAAGTGAAGATGAATAAACCTGAAAAACTTTTATTCGAAACACCGGTCAAACACTTCACCCTGCCTCCCCTCGAACACTCGTGGATAGAAGATGCCTACGATGAAATGGAGCTGATTGGTTTTGCGCTATGCAATCCCTTTGATCTCTTGGCTCAAGATATGCAAGAAGAATTTATGTCGCACGACTTACCCTCCAACATTGGCAACACGGTGACGGTGCTCGGTTATTTGGTTACCTCGCGCCCCACGCGAACATCGAAAGGAGAGCGCATGTACTTCGGGAATTTTATCGATCGAGATGGATTTTTTCTGGACTCCGTACACTTCCCTCCTGTAGCCGAAAAGTATCCGTTTTATGGTCGAGGTATCTACATGGTGCGCGGAAAAGTTTGCGAAGAATTTGGAGCGATCAGCATCGAAGCGGAGTATATGTCAAAACTCCGTTATATGGACGATCCGCGGTATAGCGAAGTAGCTGTGGCGACGCGAATGCGCGATACGAAAGAAGCCGAAATGAAAGAGATGAGTCCTATGCCGACACAAGTATTTAACTCCTACATTATGAAACAACTTCCCGGATCCGATGTCAAACATTAAACCACATAGCTCAACCGATCAATTGAATAAAGGTCGAGGCTCGCAGGTCAATCCACACAATCGCTTTTTCCGTAATGAATATGTGGAAGAGGAAAAGCAAGTAATGCCGTGGGATGAACCGGAGGAAAATCCGCGTACCCAATACATCGATATTTTTCCAAAAGCTATTTTGTCTGAAAACAATTCTCCCGATCTCGGATTTCGATATGGGATAAATCCGTACAACGGTTGCGAACACGGATGTGTTTATTGCTATGCACGCAACACCCATGAATATTGGGGTTACAGCGCGGGTATTGATTTTGAAACAAAAATTCTCATCAAGAAAAATGCGCCTCAATTGTTGGAAGAAGCCTTTCAAAAAAAGTCGTACGAACCTGATCACGTGATGTTCTCGGGCAACACCGATTGCTATCAACCCGCAGAGCGAAAATTTGAGCTCACCCGAAAAATGCTTGAGCTGTTTTTGAAGTATCGTCATCCGGTGGGGTTAATTACCAAAAACAGTTTGATACTGCGCGACCTCGATATACTCAAAGAGTTGAATGAAAAAAATTTGGTGAGGGTAACTATTTCGATTACTAGTCTTCGCGAAGAAACGAGAAGGCTGATGGAGCCTCGCACATCTTCAGTAAATCGGCGATTGAAGGCGGTGGAGATCTTGGTGAAGGAAGGCATACCCGTAAATGTGAACATGGCGCCGATCATATACGGCATCAACAGCGATGAAATATTTGATTTGGTAAAAGCGGTTGGGGAACTTGGCGTTTATTCGGTGTCTTATATTTTAGTTCGTCTAAATGGTCAGATCGCGGGGATCTTTGAAGACTGGGTTCGTAAAAGTTTTCCGGAGCGGGCGGAGAAAATTCTGAATCAGGTCAAAGCTACACATGGCGGCACATTGAACGAATCGCGCTGGGGTACGCGCATGAGAGGAGAAGGCGAATATGCAGATCATATAGCTCAACTCTTTGAAGTGGCAAGGAAGAAATACATAGCGGCTCCCAAACCAGGGCCTATGAATTTTGAGAATTTTGTAGGAACGGATAAGGGGCAGATGAGGATGTTTTGATTTCTCCTCTTGATGTATATTTTGATATTTAATTCCGTTTGGATTTATGTAATAGTCCAATTTCGTTTCAATAAAAAAACTAAACATAAATCACAACGGCATGTACCATTTCGTGCATGCAAGATCCTGCAGCGCATTAACCTAAAGATGCTTTCAATGCGCAATGAGAGATAAAATAGGTTTGTAGAGGTCCCTTATAGTCTAGTTTCACGTCACTGCATTGACCTATAACAGCTACTTTTACAGCATTTACCATTTCGTGCATGCAAGATGCTGCAGCGCATTACCCAAAACAAACTTCCAATGCGCAATGCAGGATGGACTATTTAATAAGCAGAATTGTTATAACATGGGTATAAACTAGAGTATAAAGCTCCTCGGGTCTTGTCCCTAGCCTCTTCGACTTTTAATGCAATTCTATAAGCATACACTTGATTTTTTGTGACTGATAGCGCTATGTGAAGGGGGGCCTCCTTTTTTCAATTCCCGACCGCTGTGCTTCGAGTAAACTACATTCTGCTCTTTATACAACTTTTCTAACGGCAACGTGTCATATATGTATATGTAAATTCTATCGAAATGAAAAAACTATTTATCCTTCTTTCAATTGGTGTTTTTCTAATTGCCCAGTCTAACGCTCAGTTATGGATACCCAATGGTAATTTCGAAACTTGGGATTTTTATAACACATGGACTCTCGAACCACAATATTGGGAAACTTCTAATGATCAGTTGACTTACTCAGTGACACCGGATTCTTCTGCTTATGAGGGTGATTTGGCCATGAGAGTGCATGTGCTGCCTGGGTTTGAAGGCGGAATTCCGCAAATGGCAAGTATCACTATTCCTGCATCAAGTTATCCCGATCAATTGCAATTTGTCTATAAATCATTGATCCCCGATGAAGATCCCGATGATAAGGCCTCAATTACTGTCGACTGCATATTTGAAGATGCCATACTGAGTACTTCAGAATTTGTGGTTACGTCCTCCATGCCTGAATGGGAAGTAAGCAGCTTGGATATCGCCCAAAGTTCAAATGAACTTACAGAGGTGCGCATTACGATTAGGGCCGGATATTCGAACGGTTTTGCCGGCGGAAGTTGGGATACCTGGATTTCAGTTGATGCTTTTGAGTTTGTAGAATTCAATGCAGTAGAGGAAACATTGTGTGAAAGCCTCCTCTTTCCAAATCCCGGGAAACGCGAGCAGGTTACTCTCTTAGATTGTGGTATTTTGTATACGGGGATAGTGGAAATGCATTCTATTACTGGTGCAAAGTCGTTTTTAGCCAACGTAGAGAATGGGGAAATACAAACAGATATTGCAAGTGGAGTCTACATGATTTCGTGGACTTCGAAATCGGGTGTGACAAAACGTGAGAGAGTTGTGATAGAATAGCCCCTGTGTACAGGGGAAGATACCTCTGTCTGGTTAGTCGATGTTCTTTTGCTATTTGGTTCGACGCTAGGTACAGAAACGTGTGGACGTTTTAGAACGTGTCCAAATGAATGCGCAAAGGCTCACAATATGCGCGGTATGGGCTATGAAATATTTGTATCGGATCACGCAGTTAAGTTTATACTCTGGTGTCCATGAACTCTGAACAGGTGTCTCTGAAACTTTGAACTCTGAACAGAACCCCGAACCACTCTACTTTCAGATCAATTCTATATCCCCCTCAACCTAGAATCCGCATTGGAAATCTATTGCAGCGCTAACCCCCTTTGATATCAAGCGCTTTATCGATTTTTATTCTTGATGTATGAATATACACCATCAAATAATCCCGCATTGGAAGTGTCTTGAGGTTGATGCGCTGCGGGATTCTCGAATCTACACGATGGAGCAAAGTAAAAGTTCGACCTATGAATTCCGATATCTCCATCGCGTGATTCGGGATTATAACAATTCTGCACAATAAATAGTCCATGGTGCATTGCGCATTGGAAGTTTTTTTTGGCAACGCGCTGCAGCATCTTGCATGCAAGAAGTGGTAAATGCCGCTATAGTAGCTGTTGTCCGGGCTGAGGCGAGATTTGAGATACATAAACCCAAATCAAGCGATAGAAAAATTGCACCCTAATTTTGCCGATGAATGCAGTATTCTATCGCTTAGATTTGAGAATCCCGCACGCAT
>JAWXBG010000006.1:0-15709 GCA_034439875.1 Flavobacteriales bacterium | reverse complement strand
TACTTGACTTCCCTTAATGTCTTGTTAAGTCCGCAGATGGGTCAACTCACCGATGTACATTCGCATTCTTATGAGTCGTCGGGCTATTTTCACTCTTATCTTGTTGGCGCTGCTGTCGCTTACTGCCATTACCGTATTTCAGGTGTTTTTTACCCAAAGAGCTTATAGTTTCAACGAAAGGTTATTCAATTTTCGAGTTACTGTCGCGATGACGAGTGTGGTAAATCGAATACTATCTATCAACAGCGATCCAGCCCTTACGGAACCTGTAAAGCAAATTAGCAATAACTATTTTGTAGCTAACATTAATGATACCCCTCAGCCATATCTGCTCGAAACTTTATTGAGAGAAGAGTTTCAAAAATCGCACCTCACAGAGGATTTTGAATATGGTATATATGATTGCTTTAACGACTCCATTGTTTTTGGCAGTCGTGTACAATTTGATCAGCCTCTTGGTGAAGTACGTCAGGAGGAAGTAAGTCTTTCTGCTCCAGTAAATATGGATGGACATTATTTCGTAGTTCACTTCCCGGGTAAGGCTACAACTATTCTAAAGGAACTCGAAGTGCAGAAGTATTCCAGTATGTTGATGATATTAATTATCTGCTTTTTTGGATATACCATTTTCATTATTCTGAGACAAAAAAGACTGTCAGAGATCAAAACTGATTTTATCAATAACATGACGCACGAGTTGAAAACGCCTATTTCAACGATCAGTCTGAGCGCGGACGGACTTTCGAATCCTGCTGTTTATAGGGACGAAGAAAGACTAAAGAATTATGTTGCAATTATCAAAAGTGAAAGTGATAGACTCCGCGGACAGGTGGAAAAGGTTCTCCAGTTGGCCACACTTGCCCCTCGCAAGGCCAATCTGAAAATGGAGAGGTTGAATGTTCATGAAGTGATACAGAAGGCCGCAGCCACTATTAGTATGTCGGTAGATCAAGCGGGTGGATGCATTGAAACAAATCTGGAGGCAGCCAACGCGGTGATTATGGGTGATTCAGTGCATATTACAAATCTGGTTTACAATCTGCTGGATAATGCTTTGAAGTACACCGAAAAGGAACCTCTAATCAAGATTAAAACGCGCAATGCGAAAGGCAATATTTTTATTACCGTAGAGGACAATGGCATAGGGATGAGGCAGTCGCAAATAAAGATGATCTTTGATAAGTTTTATCGGGTTCCGACAGGTGATTTACACAATGTAAAAGGTTTTGGATTGGGTTTATTTTATGTGAAATCTATAGTGAAGGCTCATAAAGGACATATCGAAGTTGAAAGCAAGCCGGGCAGAGGAAGCGCGTTTACCATCTCATTTAAATCAAGCATATGAGTTCAAATGATGCGAAAGGAAATATTCAAATTCTATTAGTTGAAGACGATTTCAATCTTGGGTTTGTGATCCAAGATACACTGAAGTCTGAAGGATTTAAAGTTCATTTAGCAAAAGACGGAAAAGAGGGCTTACTTCAATTCAATAAGGAAAAGTACGATCTCTGTTTGTTGGATGTAATGATGCCCAAAAAAGATGGATTCAGTTTGGCCGAAGATATTCGCAAAACTGACCCTGAAGTCCCGATCGTGTTTCTCACAGCACGTGGAATGGCCGAGGATAAAATCAAGGGATTTAAATTGGGTGCCGACGATTACATTTCAAAACCATTTAGCAGCGAAGAATTGGTGCTTCGAATCAAAGCCATTCTGAAAAGACACCCTCAACTGCAGGTCCAACAGCAGGACAAGACCAAATACAACATTGGAAAATATCTCTTCGATTTCGCGAACTATGAAATAAAGCTCGATGGAACCAAGAAGAAATTGACAAAAAGAGAAGCTGAACTGCTCAAATTATTTTGCGAGCATCGTGGACAATTGCTCGAAAGAGAACTCATCGCCAATATGATCTGGGGCGACGATAGCTATTTCGTGGGTCGAAGTATGGATGTGTTCATTACCAAATTGCGCAAATACCTGAGTGATGATCCAGCCTTGTCTATTGTCAATGTGCATGGTGTTGGATTTCGACTCGAAGGGGCTGAAATATAGTTGATGTATCAAGGGCAGGTTCTTATAAAAAGTCCAAGTAAACTCAGTAGGTCTGAAATATTGAAGAACCTATCACCTGAAGAATCGCCGAGGCAGGCATTTTTGGGGTCCGATTTAGAGGGTCCCTATATTGAACTAAACATAAATCACAACGGCATTTACCGCTTCATGCATGCAAGATCCTGCAGCGCATTTCCCAAAACATACTTCCAATGCGCAATGCAGGATTAAATAACATTGGTTTTGGTACTTTTTGTCATTATTGAAGTTGAATGAATATACAAGTATTGCTTCAACCGGATACTTTTGCTTCATGCAACAAAAGGATTTATTCTTTCTTAAAGAAGGTATTACATTCCTCAATCACGGTTCGTTCGGTGCATGTCCAAAGCCCGTTTTTGAAGATTGGCAGAAATGGCAGATGGAACTGGAACGAGAACCTGTTCAGTTTTTTGTTCATCGGGGCATGGAAGTAATGCAGACTTCCAAAATGCATTTGGCCAAATTCATTGGGTGTAGTTCGGAGGATCTTGTTTTCACTCCAAATCCAACTTATGCGATCAACATTGTAGCCAAAAGTCTGAAGTTGGAAAGGGGTGATGAAGTGCTTGCCTCATCACATGAATATGGGGCCATGGATCGGACTTGGAACTACTATTGTGAAAAGGCAGGTGCTAAGTATATTAATCAATCGATCAGCCTGCCCATTGTTTCCGAAGATATGATGTTTGAAGAATTTTGGAAGGGCTATTCTAAAAACACCAAAGTCGTTTTTATAAATCACATTTCAAGTGCCACTGCTCTTATTTTTCCTGTAAAGAGAATTATCGAGAGAGCTAAAGAACTTGGATTGATGACTATCATTGACGGTGCTCATGTGCCAGGACACCTCCACCTTGATATCTCAGATTTGGACCCGGATATCTATACAGGTGCCAATCACAAATGGCTGCTTACTCCCAAGGGTAATTCTTTTCTCTATGTGAGAAAGGAACTTCAACGTCTTTTCGATCCTCTTCTCATTAGTTGGGGTTATAAAAGTATGGCACCAGGACCCAATAGGTTTCACGATTATCATGAACTACAGGGGACGAGAGATTATACCTCTTTTCTTACTATTCCTGCGGCATTGAATTTCATAGAAGACCACTCGTGGAATGAAGTGGTAGTGTCGTGCAAAATGGAAATTCTTCGTCACTATAAATCTCTTTGTGATGTCGTTGGAACTAATCCAATTTGTCCAATCAACAATAGATTCCTTGGGCAAATGGCAAGCATTCCCGTGAGGACAAAGGATCCCCTCATGTTGAAATCACTTTTGTACAAAGAGTACCAAATAGAAATCCCTGTTTTTTCGTGGCAAGATTATGTTTTCGTGAGAATTTCGCTCAATGGATACAATGATGAATCTGATATACATACCTTGGCAGAAGCAATGTCGGACCTCGTAGCAAGAGGCGAAATCTTAGTTGGTTGAATATTTTAACAAAATTGAATAAATGAAAAAGATTGGAATAATTGGATCAGGAACAGTGGCCAAAGTTTTGGCTAAAGGTTTTCTTGATAATGGTTGTGAAGTAATGATGGGCACGCGTGATACTTCTAAACTGGAGGAATGGAAATCTACTTCGGGTGATAAAGCGCATGTAGGATCAATGAGCGATGCGGCTGATTTTGGTGAGGTAGTAGTGTTGGCTGTCAAAGGCCGTGGCGCGATTGATGCAGTGAAATTGGCAGGTGTTGACAAGCTCGCAGGAAAAACGTTGATCGATACAACCAATCCCATCGATGAAAGCGTGCCACCGTCAAATGGAGTGCTTCACCTATTCACAGGACCCAATGAATCTCTCTTAGAAAGAATTCAGGCTGCTGCTCCGGAGGCTCGTGTTGTAAAATCTTTTAGTTGTGTGGGAAACGCATTTATGGTAAACCCGTCTTTCACTCAGGGTAAACCAACTATGTTTATCTGTGGCAATCACGAGGATGCAAAAACGGAAGTATCAGAGATTTTAGTGCAGTTTGGTTGGGATGTAGAGGATATCGGAAAGGCAGAAGGTGCCCGTGCTATCGAACCCCTGGTGTCGCTGTGGTGTGCCCCAGGATTTTTGCGCAATCATTGGAATCACGCTTTTGCCTTATTCCGAAAATAAATCGTAGTACCTTTTTTTTGATTGCTAATCGGAGGAATTCTGCGTTTTTCGTCGTATTTTTAGCATCATGTCGAAAATCAAGGAAGCCACCCTAACAAAAACAAAGGTTGAAACAAAGGCCGATGAAAAGGGCTATGTGTATGTGCATTTAAATTTTCACGCGGGTCCGCACGGAGAAGGCATTCGAATTTGGCATTCTACTTTTCTGATCGATCACCATTCCGCTCACGAAAGCAAACTGGTGCATGCATGGAACATCGCTTTTGCTCCTCAATGGACATTACTCGAACCGAATCAATTGTTTCAGTTTTTATTGGTGTTCGAAGCTCTGCCGAAGTCTTGCAAAGTATTTGACCTGTTCGAGAGAATACCGGAAGATGGTGGCTTCGAGATCAAAAGTATCGGAAGAAATAAATCGGATGTGTACAGACTGAAGTTGGTTTAGAATAACTGTGTGCAATCCGGCTTCAACCCAGAATCCACATAGGAATTCGCTACGAAGTGCTAATACCGTTTATCCCGCATTACGCATTAGGGCAATTTTTGTAGAATGCGTGCGGAATTCTCAAATCTAAGCGATAGAATACTGCATTCATCGGCAAAATGATGGTGCAATTTTTCTATCGCTTGATTTGGGTTTATGTATCTGTACTAGTCCAATTCCGTTTCACTCCATTGGCCTGTAACAGCTACTTTGACGGCATTTACCATTTCGTGCATGAGAGATGCTGCAGCGAATTGCCAAAAAAAAATTCCAATGCGCAATGCAGCGTGGACTATTTAATAAGCAGAATTGGTATTAAACCGAATCACGCGATGGAGATATCGGAATTCATAGGTCGAACTATTACTTTGCTCCATCGAGTAGATTCGAGAATCTCGCAGCGCATTAACCTCAAGATGCTTCCAATGTGCAATGCGGGATAAACCCCAAAGATAGCAAGTGCTTGATATCAAAGGGGGTTAGCGCTGCAATAGATTTCCAATGCGGATTCTGGGTTCAACCTATTCGCAAGAAGTTCCATAAGCTGCAATGAACTCAAGCAAGTCTGCAATATTGGTAGTTCCATCTCCAT
This sequence comes from Flavobacteriales bacterium, assembly GCA_034439875.1. Taxonomy (GTDB): domain Bacteria; phylum Bacteroidota; class Bacteroidia; order Flavobacteriales_D; family Sanyastnellaceae; genus JAWXBG01. The sequence continues at coordinate 10,425 of JAWXBG010000006.1, read as the reverse complement.
TGAGATCACTCGGACAAGTGTTTTCAAAATCACAAGATCCGTTGTCGATGCTGGCAATGGGGTTGTAATTGTTTGCTATTGAATAGGTACATCCGGCAATTCCAACATCAACACTGGCTAATGAAGAACACATGGCTACTTCATTTACATCGCTTGTGCTGTAGCTCAAACAAACACCGCACATCACTCTTTTCAGAAAACAACTACTTAATTCAACCAAATTGCCTACCGGGAAGCCGCAGTGATTCAAACTACCGGGCACTGTGTGCAGTTCCGCACATTCTTGTTGGCTAATGCGTGTATTGTATATCACAGAGGAGCCGTACAAGAAGCCAAACTGAAATAGAAAGATTGCCGCAGGTCCGGATGCATAGGGCACTACAACATCATTGCTATCATGGAAAGATTGGATAGGCATATTTTCATTGTCATTGAGGTGGTTTGGATTCAACACTGCGCCGCAGTTATTTACTACCGCTTTTATTTCAAATGATTGAGTAATAATATTCCCACTCTCATTGAGATCTCCAACTTCTTCTGAAAATCCGGATGGAATGATCGATTCTGCTTCCGATTGAGACCATGTGCTCATGAGCAGTGCTGTAATAGAACCTGCGCTGGCACCTGAGGCAAATAGCCAGTTGGAGTCAATTCCATAGGTAGCCGTTTCGGAAGCAATAAATCGCATGGCTGCATGAGCATCCTGAACAGCCATGTAGATTCCCCTATTGAGATTGGAGCTAAAACAGGCGTTGCACGTGCCAAAGCAATCGCCTCCTCCGAGTGCTATGATATTGGTGTAATCACAATCCCAGCCTAAACGATAATTGATGGTAGCGGCTACAAAACCTCTTTTGGCATACTCCATACACACAAAACCCATGTCTGCTTTGTTGCCCGCAATAAACGAACCTCCATGTATCACAAGTATAAATGGTCTTTCAGAAACTGGATCAATTGCGGGATCAGGTTGATAAATGTCCATCAACAGGGATGTATTTACACCAGTCCAGTAGTGCATGGCAGTTCCATACTCGACATTCGGATCCACCACAATTTCGCTTTCATCGAACAAGGGTTCGCCGCCGTACCTGGATTCTATGCATTGAGTTGATTGTGAAAAGAGCTCTATACAGAGAAGAGAAAAAATGATGCTTAGTAATTTCATTGCGGTGTTTCTTATTCCCGCAAGTTAGTAAGTCCTTTTGGATTTATCTAATATTCCAATTTCGTTTCACTTCATTGAACTAAACATAAATCATGAAGGCATTTGCTACTTCATGTATGCAAGATCCTTCAGCGCATTGCCCAAAACAGGTTTTTGGAGGTTCTTGAGTGACATTGGTATAATTTATGTCGACAAATTGACGGACATATTTTACCAATTCTGCTTAGAAAAAAGTCCAAACTATGGCAGATACGTAAACGGTATTATGATGGCTTGACAGTGATTGAAATTCGTTTTTCGATTTTTCTAAACAGCGAGGATTCATAGGACTAAACCAGCGGGATCTATGTGCGGTCTATTCCTTCAAAATCAAATCGGGATCTGCGGAGCGATAATGAATGTTCTCCGACGGTGGTATGGGATTTTCTTTGAAATGGACATGTGCTTCGTTATTCAAATAGTTCCAGCTAAGCCATGTTTGACTTTCTCTTTTCTCCATAAATGTGTGAATGCGATAGTGCAGTTGTGATATTTGCTCTTCATCAAGCAAACCAATGTTAGAGTGTATCAGAGGTAGAGTTTTATCGGACATGTTGAGGATAAAGGGTGCGTCTATAGCAACTGTAGCGGCCTTCCCGAAATTGTATCGCGTTATAATTCCATCCCAATTGAAGCTTGCCACTAAGACAAAGGCGAAATAGGTACTCCAACTGTTTAGTTTTAAAAGGAAGAATCCTGTTTTCTTGCCCGAAATTTTTAGATACAAAGTGTAAAGACCAAAAAGCACTATAAGCAAAAAGAAAAACACTCCAATTCTTTTATACGCAAGTGCATATTGGTCTATGTAATGGAAGTTGCGAATGCCTACCGAGAAAACAAGAATGGCATTTTGAAAAATCCATACGTAAGCGAGTAATGATAGACGAGGATGTTTTTCCGAAAAATTCTGAAAGCCTCGGAAGTAATACAACATAATGGCCATCGAGAGAAGTACACTCAATATGAGCAAGTATGTTCCTTCATGTACAAACTGTGTCAGGTTGATTCCCGATGAATCAAATGAAAACCAATAGTTCGAAATGTCGATCAGATTGAGTCCAAGCAGCATGGTATTTATGAAAACCATCATTAGTGTACCTGATGCGTTTTCATTCATGAATTTGCGCATTACCCTTTCTCTATCTTCTTTTGCTATGGGCATTTTGCCGAAGATGGCGGTAGACTCTAACTTAACCTTGCGAGCGAATTCCGCATTTTTCATCCATGGGTTCATGCTGGATTGAATGATCCATGTGCTCAATAGGAGTCCAACTCCAAAAAAGAATGCTTGTGGAAAGGATATTTTCTCAAAAAATATTTCTACCGCTCGGGCAATCGTTTCAATAGAGTCTGAGACGTATGTGCCAAAGAGGTCGTTTGAATTGGAATAGATAATGAGAAAGACTATCGTAAGCGCGATAGGAACAATGGATATACGAATGAACCATAAAGACTTCCTCAATGCGGGTTCCATGTTGCTACTAGGTTTGATGAGGCTGAAAAGCTCCTTGGGTACTATGAAAAAATCATAGAGTAAACGAGGTATTGCATACATGATGGTTTTGATTTCTACGCCGTGCGCAAAACCAAGGGTAAGAATAAAGGAGAACCAATAGAAAACTTGTGCCACAGCGGAATTGTGAAAGACCAAGGCAATTAAAATCACTATTGTGCCGGCAAGAGAGGCCTTGAAAGAGTGGTTGGAGAATGACTCTTTGTAGAAAATGAAATAGCAAACAAGGGTGTAAACGAAGTGTATGGCAACGTTTATTCCCATTCCTTCATTCCAGAAAAGAATGTGGAATAGCACGGCACCGAATAGCACGGCAAGAAGGCGAAATAGGGGCTTGGCTGGGTTCATGTTAATTGTTTTTTACGTAAAGTACTTTGAATTGCAAAGTGAATGTATCCGAATTTGGGTGTGATGTTTTTGATCAATGGAGGATATAAGGATTACTTATTCGATTTGCCTTTATGAATAAGCTTTTCCAAAGCATCTATGTGCTGTTGAAAGGCTTTTCGTCCTTGAGCAGTTATGCGGTAGGAAGTATGTGGTTTTTTCCCCACAAATTTTTTGCGAACGGAAATGTACCCGGATTCCTCCAAGGCGCTGGTATGACTAGCCACATTGCCATCGGTGGCATCGAGTAATTCCTTAACGGTATTGAAATCGACCTCATCGTTCACCATTAGAATGGACATAACGCCGAGACGTATTCGATTTTCAAATGACTTATTTAAGTTCTGAATCACTTTGTTTGTCTCTCGTATTTGAAATACATCACAGAGCCATATATGATGTGAAGGAGTCCGAAGCCCGCTCCCCACAAGAGAAAACTGTATTCGGGTAAAAAGCATCCACCGAGTCCCAAAGTTGTCTGAAAGATACCGAGGGTTTGTATTTCGGGCAATGTGTACTTGCTCGAGTTTATCAAACCGAGACCATAGAAAATGAGTGTGGCTGATGGAACTAAATAGAAAAGGTTATTCCATATAAGGGACAGACAAAAAACTCCTCCGATGAGAAGTGGAATTATTAAGTTGATCAGAAGTCTTTTGCTTGAACGATCCCACATTCTGTTTCCCAATTTTTGGGCTTTGCGATAGGTGAAATAGAGTGCTGCCAAAAGCGCCGAGGAAAGTGTACATATAGCTGTGATCACAAGCTTTTGTATAAAATCCTCTGTCTCACTCCAACGGTGTATACTCAAGTCGTTGTGCAATATGACGTATTCCGTTAGAATTATATATCCGATGCTAGTGCCTATCAACGCGATGATGCCGGCTGCTATACCCGATAGTCCACTGAGCGATAGAAAACGTGTGGATCGATCCATGATCTTGCGAATATCATGGAGTGCTTCTAAATGTTTTTCTTCTGACATAGAGGATGTAATAAAGTACTTTGAAATGCAAAGTTAAGTAAAACATAGAAGTTTTCAAGCTATTCTATTTTTTTGGCTTTTTTTAAACTGGTTTGAGTGCGGGAATAAGCAAATTGTGGAATTCTATTTCCACTCCCCAAAGATTTCTATAAGCCTTAGGCGTCTGTATTCGAAGATGTCCTTGAGTTTCCCTTTGATGAGTATCGAATTAGCTATATCTCCCAGAGGTCCCATAGGTGGAATATACGATACAATGTCGTTCATGAGCACTCCACCCGGTATGGCTTCTAGACGGTGTTCGTGGTGCCACATCGTGTAGGGTCCCTTGCGTTGCTCATCCACAAAATATTTCCCATGTTCTACATGAGTAATCTCAGTTACCCAGGTTACAGGAATATTCATCAATGGTCGAACTTTATAACTTATGATCATACCTGGATACATCACTGATGGGAGGCCTTCAGTGGTAACTTCAAAACCCATTGAGGGCGGAGTAATCACACGCAAGTTGATCGGTGAGGATATAAAATCCCATAGTTCATTTTGAGCTACCGGAATTTTTTGCTCTGTTTTAACAGTATATAATGACATCGTTTACATTTTTATCGCACTCATTCCACCATCTACATGCATTACTTGGCCTGTTATCCACGACGAATCTGCGGAGAGGAGAAAGGAGGCCATTGCCGCAATATCCTCCGGCTTACCCAGACGTTTCATTGGATTTCGCATGGCATTGGCGTTTCTTTTTTCTTCGGTATTCAGAAGGGTCTGAGCAAGCGGTGTGTCCGTGAGTGAAGGTGCTATACAATTTACTCTGACCGTAGGTGAAAGTTCCGCCGCAAGTGTTCGAGTAAGTGCTTCAATCGCTCCTTTGGAGGCGGCCACTTGTGCATGAAATGGAAATCCGGATTGCACCGCTACTGTTGAGAACATCAGGACACTTCCATGCCCCGATTTTTTAAGAGCTGGCAATGCTTCGCGTATCAAACGCATAGCTCCAAGTACCTGAAGCTCATAGTCCTTTATATAATCCTCATGCGAAATTCTTCCGAATGGTTTGAGCACAATTGCTCCCGGGCAATAAGCAAGTCCATCAAGTGATTCGGGCAGGACAATGGTAGAATTTGGATTTGAAAAATCAACTTGTTGCCACTCCAAGTTTTCATGTTCCCAAGGCTCCGATTGAAAATGGGTACCAATAACCCGAACACCTGAATTGAGCAATAAACTCGTCAGCGACTTTCCTACTCCTGACCCAGCTCCTGCTATAAATATCGTTCTCATGTGCTCAATAACAGCGCTATGCAGGTTTTGTTCCGTTTTTATGCTTTTTTCTGGCTCATTTCCACAGTGAGCAACCGAAACGAACGAACGCGAGTATCCGAATAAGGGTTGGAACGAACTAGAAATTCGACTTCGTTATTTATCTTAAATAGTACCTTTGCACAAATCTAAAATTGACTTATGAAACCATTCGCTTTGTTATTACTGATCGTACTCTCTGTTTTTTCTGCAAGCGCACAAATTGATGTGGGTGGAATTGTGAAGAGAAAAGCAGAAGAAAGAGCTACTCGTAAAATTGAAGAAGGCACTGATAAGGTTTTCGACGAGACTGAAAATGGCGTTAAGGGTGAGGGAAAGACCAAAAAGGATAATTCAAAAAAAGGAGAATCGAGTGAAGGACAACCTGCAGAGGGTTCTGAAAAAGGAAGTGCATATGAAAAAGGTTCGACTAAAGCAGATGCGCTAAAAACATACAGCAAGTTCGATTTTGTTCAAGGGGAGAAAGTACTTGTGCAAGATGACTTCAACCATGTGGCCATAGGTGATTTTCCGGCCGACTGGAATACGAATAGCGGCGGAGAAATTGTGACAGTGGAGGGTAAAGAAGGAAAATATTTATTGATTTCGAAGGAAGGTGTTTTTATGCCAGACTACATAACCGATTTGCCCGAAAATTTTACACTACAGTTCGATATTACCACGAATGAAGATTTCAATTTTTACAGTGGCGGTTTTGCCACCACCTTTCTTTCAACAAATAACAGGGCTAAACTCAATGATTTTGGAAGATTCTCTAGTCCTGAAAATGCAGTAAGGTTTGGTCTGCACCCAAGAAACGCGGGTTCCGGTGCCGGAAATGTGAATTTTGTAAATTATGATGCTGAGGGCAAAGAGATATTGAAAAATGAGGTGTCAACTCAGCAGTTTTGGGTGGATGGTGTACATTCTGCTCGTGTTTCTATTTCGCGTCAAAAACAACGCTTGCGTATTTATTTGAATGAAGAAAAAGTACTTGATATACCACGCGCTTTCAGTGCCACCACTAAGTATAATGCAGTGAGTTTTGTAGCTGCGGGTTTTCATCAAGAACAAGATAGGTTTGTAATCGGAAATATTAAGCTAGCCGTAGGTGCGCCCGATACGCGAAATAAATTGATCACCGAAGGAAAGTTTGTGACTAATGGTATTTTATTCGATAGTGGCTCCGATAAAATCAAACCGGAAAGCTATGGAGTGCTCAAAGAAATTGGGACGGCTCTTTCAGAAAACCCAACTGTAAAGGTCAAAATTACCGGTCATACGGATACGGATGGTGAAGAGGCCTTAAATCTTGATTTGTCCAAGCGACGTGCCCTGTCTGTGAAGGCGGCTCTTGAAAAGGAATTTGCCATAGAGGCAAGTCGTATGGAAACAGATGGCAAAGGGGAAGTGGAGCAGGTCGATAAAAATTCTACTCCTGAAGCCAAGGCCAACAATCGCCGCGTAGAGTTTGTGAAACTTTAAGCACTGGCTTTGAGAGGTTTTCTATTTTCCATTTCTTTTATTTTGTTAAATTTTTTGAGTGAATGAATGAGCATCGTAATATTGCGATCAAATAAATCACATGGGTCTTTCGAAAACAGAAGAGTTTACAATCCGGGACAATAAGATTGCGCGCTACGCTAAAGCTCTCTCACATCCGGCACGCATTGCCATTTTAAAATTGCTGGCTGCAAAGCCTTCTTGTATGTGCGGTGATATTGTAGACGAGTTGCCTCTTTCGCAAAGCACAGTATCTCAGCATCTAAAGGAATTAAAGGATGCCGGAATTATTACTGGTGATATCGATGGAACAAGGGTCTGTTATTGCATCGATGAAAAGGAATGGCTTTCTGCTAAACAATATCTCAGCGAATTTTTTGCTATACCCGTGCAGAAGAAATCCAATTGCTGCTAATTTTTTTGTGAAATGATTTATCGTTATATTACGATATCAGAATGGCTAGAAACGAAAAACACAAAAATCAAATTATGATAACAAAAGATCAGGAAATAAAAGAAATGGTGAAGCAGAAATACAGCGAAATTGCTTTACAAGACAAGGATACTAATGCTTCCTCATGCTGCGGAGCTACCGGATGTGGTACAGAGGTGTTCAATATTATGGCTGATGATTACACTAGCCTCGATGGTTACAACGTTGATGCAGATCTTGGATTGGGTTGCGGATTGCCCACCCAGTTTGCCAAAATCAAAAACGGGGATGTGGTAATTGATTTGGGTAGCGGCGCTGGAAATGATTGTTTCGTTGCTCGTCACGAAACAGGTTCAACCGGAAAAGTTATCGGAGTCGATTTCACTGAGGCGATGATAATGAAGGCAAGGGAGAATGCAGAGAAGCGAGGTTTTCATAATGTTGAATTTCGTCAGGGGGATATTGAGAAGATGCCGGTTGCAAGCAATGTCGCAGATGTTGTAGTGAGCAATTGTGTTCTCAATCTGGTTCCAAATAAGGCTGAGGTATTCAAAGAAATTCATCGTGTACTTAAATCGGGTGGTCACTTTAGCATCAGCGATGTAGTGCTTGTGGGCGAATTGCCCGAATCGCTGAAAGGTGTTAAAGAATTATATGCCGGCTGCGTTTCTGGTGCTATTCAAAAGGACGAATACTTGAAATTTATTGCAGATGCAGGATTTACTGATATTACAATACAGAAGGAAAAACAGATTATAATTCCAGAGAGCATCTTGCGTGATTACATAAGTGAAGAGGAAGTGCAGAAATTTGGAAATGCGGAAGTAGGCATCTACAGCATTAGCGTATTTGCGAAAAAGGAAGCTTGTTGCTCGCCTGGTGCTAGTTGCTGCTGAGTATGAATTTGCGCAATTATTTCGGTGAGTTCATTGGAACTTTTGCAATGGTATTTTGTGGTACCGGAGCAATGGTCATTAACCAAGAATTTGGAGGTGTGATCTCGCATGCTGGTGTTGCCATGACTTGGGGCTTGATAGTAGCCTCAATGATTTTTGCTCTCGGCGATGTTTCTGGTGCTCACATGAATCCAGCAGTTACATTGTCATTCGCTATTACAAAACGGTTTCCAAAAAGAGAGGTGTTGCCTTATGTAGGCGCTCAATTTGTTGGAGCCATCGCTGCTAGTTTATTGCTCAAAATGCTCTTTGCCGAGAACCGAACACTGGGATCTACAATTCCTGCCGGAACAGATGCTCAGTCTTTTATTTTAGAAGTATTGCTCACTATGATTCTCGTAATGGTAATTTTTAATGTATCCACCGGAGCGCGAGAAAAAGGTATCACTGCGGCAATCGCAATAGGCAGTGTAGTAGGCTTGGAGGCAATGTTCGCTGGTCCAGTATGTGGTGCATCCATGAATCCGGCCCGCTCTCTGGCGCCAGCTCTAGTATCTGGAAATATCGACAAAGTTTGGATATATATCCTGGCTCCGATTATTGGGGCATTTCTAGGTGCCGGTATTCATCAAATTTTATACAAAAAGTAAAATGTTGAATTCTCTCAAATCTTATTGCGAAGGTCTAGTTCATAGTTTCAATCTGATAGATAAGGACAGGAGAATATTGCTCGGTAAAATTGCAACTTACATTTCAAATCAGCAGGAAAAAGGTTTAGCGGTGCAACTAGTATATGTATGCACCCACAATTCCAGGCGAAGTCATTTTGGTCAGGTTTGGTCGAAGGTGGCTGCGCATTACTTCCGAATAGAAAATATCTTTACCTATTCTGGTGGTACCGAAGCCACAGCATTTAATGCGCAAGCTATTGCATCCCTAGAAAGATCAGGGTTGACGATAGAGAGAATTAGCAAAGGGAAAAATCCGGTGTATTACGTTACTTATGGTGAGAAAGAAAAGCCGCTTATTTGCTTCTCAAAAGTATACGATCACATTGAAAATCCTTCGATCGATTTCGCCGCAATTATGACTTGCAGTGATGCTGAAGAGAATTGCCCTTTTATTCCGGGTGTCGATCTCAGAATTGCGACAACCTATGATGATCCTAAGCAGTTTGATGGAACTGATCTCATGCAGATGAAATATGACGAGAGATGTGAGCAGATTGCGCGGGAAACATTTTACGTTTTTTCCCTGGTTTCTGAAAAAGGAAATAGGGCATGACGAATTTCGGCACACCCTATTTCAATTGTTTTTAGTTCAGACTAGAGAGCGTGTGCTCAACAATTTTATTTCACCTGCACTACGATGTCTTTGGCTTCATCTTTTTTTGGAAGATGAATAATAAGAACTGAATCTCTGTGATCGGCTGCTATCGAATCTGTCTTTACTTGATTGTTCAGAGAAATCGTGCGCTCAAAGTTTTTAATCGGAAACTCCTGTGAGATAAACTTGGGCTCATTGTTAGGATCCAATTCTTTGTGTCCTGTGATGTGTAGCATGTCCTCGCTTACCGTAATCTTGATGTCGTCTTTTCCGAATCCTAAGGCATAGATGTGTACTTCAAATCGGTCGTCTTTGTTTACAATATTCACCGGAACATTGTATTTGGGCCTTCTGTGCATTACTTGCATAGGACGATAGCCATGTCTGTGTTTTGCGGAATGTGCACCGCAATGTGATCTGTTTGAATGCATGTGATTTACTTTTTTATTTATTTATGTTGATTTGTTTTTGCATCAGAATAAGGGCAGTTCTCTTGTTTGGAGCAATTTTCTCCGTTTCGAAATGCTTGAGCTGAATAGCTTATTCCCATGATGGTGATGATGGCCGCTGTTGTAGCGATCAAAATTTTGCTTCGTGTTTTCATAAGTTAGACCCAGAATCCGCATTGGGATTCGCTATGAAGTGCTAATACCGTTTATCCCGCAGTGCGCATTAGGGCAATTTTTGTAGAATGCGTGCGGGATTCTCAAATCTAAGCGATAGAATACTGCATTCATCGGCAAAATGATGGTGCAATTTTTCTATCGCTTGATTTGGGTTTATGTTTCTGTAATAGTCCAATTCCGTTTCACTCCATTGGCGTCTAAAAGCTACTACAACGGCATTTACCATTTCGTGCATGCAAGATGC
>JAWXBG010000005.1:0-10694 GCA_034439875.1 Flavobacteriales bacterium | reverse complement strand
TTTTATATGCATGAAGTGGTAAATGCCGTTGGAGTAGATGTTATAGGCCAATGGAGTGAAACGGCATTGGCCTATTACAGATACCTAAACGGTATTATAATTTTATAAGTAGCAATGCCAAAACAAAATAAGTTGTGCCCAATGTTTTGGAACATTACTAACTCGTGAACGTTTAATGGCAAAGATTATTCCCTTTACTTCGACGCAGGAATTCCAAAAGTCCATAATTGATAGGAAAGGCCTTTTTTGACCTCTTAGAACGGTGCATCTTCCTGAGAGCCTACTATGGGATTGTCTTCTGAATCGTCGCCCATAGAGTTTAATTTGGAAGAAACTGTAATGGTAGTAGGAGCCCCTTCGAAAGATGTATTCGCTTTGATTGCCTCTCCATATTGAGGATTATCAAAATCGTATCCTTCAAGATTCGTGAACTTCGCTAGTCTATCGATGAATCGAAGTTTCACATCTTCAAGGGCACCATTTCTATGTTTGGCAATGATGATTTCAGCCAAACCTTTGCTTGGCATTCCATCCCTGTCTTCCTCAATTCCATAGTATTCCGGACGATAGATGAATCCAACAATATCGGCATCTTGCTCTATTGCACCCGATTCGCGGAGATCGGAGAGAAGCGGGCGTTTATCTCCGCCGCGGGTTTCAACCTGACGACTCAATTGAGATAGTGCAATGACCGGTACATCCAATTCTTTGGCTATTCCTTTTATACTTCTTGAAATAGTCGAAATTTCTTGTTCCCTATTACCCGATTTGCCATCGCCACCTGTGGTCATGAGCTGCAAGTAATCGATGATTATCATCTGAATTCCATGTTGAGCCTTCAATCTGCGGCACTTGGCGCGTAGTTCAAATACCGAAAGCCCAGGTGTATCATCGATAAAAAGAGGGGCATTGCTCAATCGAGAGATGCGCTGGTGCAATTGATGGAACTCGTGATCTTCCAAATTTCCTTTTCGAAGTTTGTCTGCTGAAATCTCCGATTCACTTGAAATCAAACGCTGAACGAGCTGTGAACTCGACATCTCTAGCGAAAAAATTGCTACAGGTATTTCAAACTCCACTGCCATATTGCGCGCCATCGACAATACAAAAGCTGTTTTACCCATACCCGGACGAGCGGCTATTACGATCATATCGCTGCGCTGCCATCCACTGGTTACACGATCCAAAGCTGTAAACCCGGTAGGAACACCGCTCACCCCACTTGTATTCTGACGGGCAGTTTCTACTTGATCAAGTACCGTCTTAATAAGCACGGTCATGCTCTCATAGTTTTTGCGAATGTTTCCTTCGGCTACTTGAAAAAGATTGCTCTCTGCTTTATCCAACAAATCAAATACGTCGGTGGTTTCATCATAAGCATCTTTAATTACTTCGTTGCTCACTCGAATCAACTCCCTCTGAATGTACTTCTGGGCTATGATCCTTGCATGTGTCTCAATGTTGGCTGTAGAGGCTACACGATTGGTGAGACGAGCTATGTAGACTTGACCGCCAATGATATCGAGTGCGGCATTTTTTCTTAATTGCTCTGTTACTGTGAGCAAATCAATTCTTTCTCCTTTCTGAAAAAGTTGAACAATTGCCTCGTAAATTCTATAATGCGAATCCTTGTAAAATGAAGCAGGCTTGAGAATATCGATTACCGTATTGACAGCATTCTGCTCAAGCATCATAGCTCCTAATACAGCTTCTTCGAGATCGACTGCTTGAGGAGGTAATTTGCCTAATTCCATTCCGGCAGGCATGGATATACCCTCGCGAATAGTCTGTATCCGCGATCTTCTTTTTTCTCTATTGTCCTGTTCGTTCATGGGAGGCCAAAAATATTTTCATATGGGGTCTGGTAATGTTTCACGAGGCTGTAGTTATAAGCATTGGAACGGTCGATTGTACACATGGATTGTTCATTAATCTTGAGGCCTCATTTTCAGTAGTAAGATCGAGATAAAAATGGCTTTTAATGGCTTTCTATTAAAAAGATTTCAACGCACCTTTGAAATATGAAAAATGTGATTTTGACTGTCTTGCAGGGATTTAACAGTATCAGAAGTGTTAAAATCTTCATAATGCAGTTTGTGCTTGTTTCACTGTGTTTTTCATCCTGCAAACGTGGTGATGAGGAGCCACCGGTTCTGTCTCTCAGTATCTTAGACGGAAATACAAATTACAACTACAACGAAACCATTTCTTTCAGTGTTTCTGCCACCGACAATGAGGGAATTGAATCTTTGGTCGTTTTGGTGCTATCCTCAAATGGTTCCTCTGTGCTCGACTCCAAGAATTTTTCTACTGGCAATAGCGGCAACTATAGTTCGCAAGCTGGCATAGAACACAACAACCGTTACTTGAATTCGGGAACTTATTTGTTAAAGGCCATAGCGAGCGATGGGGAAAATGAAACAGTGGCATTTAGAGAAGTTTATCTCTACGCATTGCCAAAAGCGATTGAACGGATATTTTTGTTTCAGTCGATAGACGAAGCAAATATGCGAATTGATAGCCTAAACCTAAATGGGAATTCTTCGATCGCTCAAACTTTGGATATTGGTCTGGATGTGGCCGCCTGTAATTCGTTTGATGCTACTATTCTCATTGGAGGTAGAGAGTTCGAAGGACTGACATCGCTTGATCCTTATTCTATGAATGTGATGGCTAACCTCCCTACTCCCGCAAATCAGAGCCTCGATTATTTCAATGATATTCTCTATGATGAGGATGCAAAGGATCATTTTCTATCCACTCGCGACGGATTAATAAGAGTTGTAAGTGGAGATGCAGTGTTGAAGAATACGCTCTCTTCAAGTCCTTTCATTCCTGGTAAAATGGCGTTGTATGAAGACTATTTGCTCGTACTTGAAAAAAGTGTCAATGGCTTTGAGAATCGCATAAGCACTTTTAACAGAAATACAGGCGCACTCTTGCAAAGTACTTTTCTGAACTTCGAACCTCAAGCAATATTGGCACAAAGTAGCTCGGGCAACAACGAAATATGGCTTGTGGGAAATCAGGATGAAAGTGCTATAAGCAGGGTGTTTAATGTAGTTCTAAACACTGTCTATGATCCAAATGGCATACTCGAATTGAATAATTCAAGTGCTATAATTTGGGCTGAGATTCTTCCGGATGGGAGGCCCGTTATCTCACAAGCAAATGGAACTTTTGTCTACTCTAGCGACTTCTCGGGAACGGGAATTCAAATTGGAAATACGGCAAGTCAAATTGTGCTGGAGCCTCTGAATGGCCTGATTTTCTTAGTAGAGGAGGGACAAGTGATTGTTGTTAATGCGACTACACTAAATGCCATTCAAAGTTTTCCGACACTTTCAGGTCTTAGGCAATTAAGTGTACTGTACAATAAGTGATTGGTCAATCAACGAGATTGGAAATCCAAACTCCTCGTCCATAAGTGCCTGCAACTAATTTTCTGGTTTTGTAATTTATATCGAGTGCTCGCACATCAGCCCCAGGTAAGCCGGTGAGCAAGGTCCATTCGGTTTCTCCTTTGACTCTTGTAAATACGCCGTAGTCGGTGCCGAGATAAATTCTTTGTTGTGTTCCTTTCTGCAGTATCATGCTTTCTCCTTGGCTAAATCCAAGGTTTCTGGTTTCGTCGATGTAATTTCTATTGTCAAAGAACCAGACCTTTTCTTTCTTGTCCCGATTGCTAAAAAGTATCCAACATTTAAATGGATCATTTGGGTCTATTACAATAGCCGGAATCCATCCTTTCACAGGAATGTCGGGCAATTTTTCCCAAACGATTTTTGTGGCATCGGGCTCATTGATGTTTAATGTTCTCCAAATCTCCGGTTTTACTTCTTTGCTATTTAAAACCACTGCATACATTGCTCCCACGTGGTTGTGGCTCATGAAAAATCGGTAGACATTAAACAAGTGGCTTCCTAAGTCTTGCACATTCAAAACAGATTCCCATGTTTTTCCTAAGTCCCGCGAACGCACAAGTTTAGTTCCCGAGCAGAATATCATATTGTGATCTACAGGATGCATTCTAATCCATGTGTGCCATTCTGTTTTTGTTTGAAGCGACCCTATAGGTTCCTCGAAACGAGCAGCGTCAATACTTTTGCACAAACCACCGTTTTGATTAGTGGCAAACATGATATCAGCATTGTCTGGATGAATGATCGTTTCAAAACCATCACCCCAATTCACATGACTCCATTCACCATTTTTGAGAAGATTGCAACCTGTATCATATCCTCCATATAGTACTTGATTATCTTGTGTTTGTGCCACAGAAAGTCCGAAGATGTTTGCAGCACCAATGCCGTTGTCGCGCAATTCCCATGTAAAACCGGCATCTTGACTTGTACTCACTCCTCCATCGTGACCGACCCAAATGGTTTTTCCATCTTTCCAAAATCCCAAGTGATGACAATCGTCGTGCATTTGATTTTTGGCAATCTTCGAAAAGTTCAATCCTCCATCTTCACTTCTATAAAGAGGCTGAACGTTACCACACATAATAAGTCCTGCATCTATCGGAGAAATGGCAAAAGCTCGCGCTCGAGTAGGCATCATATTATTCATCTCTTTTTTGAGAGTTCTTATAAATTCCCAAGTGCGGGTGTTCAAGTTGAATACTTGCAAACTTGCTTCACCTATGGAACTCATTGTTTCCGCTTTGCTACATGTAACGGCAGCATAAATTTTTCTCGGATCACCTGGACTCCATTCTATACTCATGCGCAGGAATGGAAAATTTTCTTTGTCAGTTAGAATAGGTGAGGGCATCTGCTCCCATGTAGAACCTCCGTCATAGCTAACTGCAAGTCTGTCGCCGGCAGCTACGATCGTGTTTGATGTTTTTTTGCCGAGAGTTAAAAACTCAACATCATAAAAATGTCCTTCACTCACCCTCTTCCATTTCATAGACGCAGGCCTCGAAGCATCCTCACAAATCCATAATCCTCTGTCGGTGGAGGCAACAAGAAAATTGAAGTTTCGAGGGTGACAAGTTATTTCGGAAATCTGAGAATAAAAGTCGCCGGGCTGACCGAATGGTAGAGCGGTAGAGATGTCTCCGCCATTGATGTTTTTATATGTTTTTCCGGCGTTTCGGGTTCTCCACAACCCATCAGTGTGTTTAAATACATCGTCTCCATCGCCGGTAGCAATGATCCATTGTTTTGAGTTTTTAGGATTCACGGCAACACTGCTAACACCGGAAATAGGCAAGAAATCTGTCCCACCCTCAAGCCAATTTTCTCCCCCATCGCGGGTATACCATAAACCTCCTGTAGGCGAACAAGCCCACACTAGGTTTTTTTTGCGTGGATGAACATAGAGATAGTTGATTCGACCTGTCCCATTTCCCCTGTTCTCACTGTATGCCGGAATGGCTTTTCCTCCGGGATTTAGTTCTTTGGGTGTGGCATTCGGTCCGAGATATTCCCATTGCCATTCTTTTGTCTTTTTGATCTCATTTCGATTTTGAAGACCTTTTGGAATGGGACCATAATGACCTCCATAATGTTTTGAAAGCATCGGCATTTCTGAAACACCAATGCTATCTGAATCTTGGGCACAAGTTTGATTGCCAATGAGAATAATGAGCACAAGTAGGCAAGACGAAAGAAATCGAGTTGATGTAATTTCTGAAAAACCTATGCTGTTAATCTGGAATTGACACTTCATAAAGGCTCCTAAAAGTATTGCAAATTGCGCATAGGTTCGCTTTGGTTGAACTGAAAAGAGCATACCATTTCGAACAATTCAGGATGTGATAGAAGTGACATTACTGTCGTTTAAATCGAAAACTCTTTTTTGAGTTTTCCAACGTAATCCAGATCTTCCCACGGGAATAACTTCACTTTTATTTTCTTCACTTTCCCTCCACCATCTCTGAAAGTTTTTTCTTTGATCACTGATTCACGTCCCATGTGGCCGTAAGCCGCTGTTTCCTGATAAATGGGCGTGCGCAACTTAAAGCGTGTTTCGATGGCGTATGGTCGCATGTCGAAGAGTTTTTCAATCTTTTCGGCAATTTGGCCGTCAGTCAATTTCACCTTGGCAGTGCCATATGTGTTCACATAAAGACCTACCGGTTTGGCTACGCCGATAGCATAAGCCACCTGCACTAGCACTTCATCACATATACCCGAAGCTACCATGTTTTTGGCAATGTGTCGAGTTGCATAAGCTGCAGAACGATCTACTTTACTTGGATCTTTGCCGCTGAATGCACCACCACCGTGAGCACCTCTACCGCCGTATGTGTCTACTATAATTTTCCTTCCAGTAAGGCCAGTATCTCCATGAGGACCGCCAATCACAAACTTTCCGGTTGGATTGACGTGAAGTACATACTTCGATTTAAAAAGCTTTTGAACTCTTGCAGGAAGCTGTTTTACAACCCGAGGTATCAAAATAGTCTCTACATCTTTTCGAATCTCTTCGAGCATTTTTTTCTCCGGTCCGAAATCGTCGTGCTGTGTAGAAAGTACAATGGCAGAAATGGCCTTGGGTGTATGGTCGTCTTTATATTCTACAGTCACCTGACTTTTAGCATCAGGACGCAGATAGGTCATTTTTTTACCTTCTTTGCGAATAACCGCCAATTCGCGGAGCAGAATGTGAGCCAATTCTAGTGGAAGGGGCATGTATGTATCTGTTTCTCTGGAAGCATAACCAAACATCATTCCCTGGTCGCCTGCTCCCTGATCTTCTTTCTTTTTGCGTTCTACCCCTTGATTGATATCAGGCGATTGCTCATGTATGGCCGAGAAGATACCGCAAGAATTTGCCTCAAACATGTACTCGCTTTTGGTATATCCAATTTGACGAATTACTTCGCGAGTAATATCTTGAACATCTAAGTAGGTATTGCTTTTCACCTCTCCAGCCAGAACTACTTGTCCAGTTGTAACTAAGGTCTCACAAGCCACCTTTGAATCGGGGTCGAAGGCTAGAAAATGGTCAATTAATGCATCGGATATTTGGTCGGCTATCTTGTCCGGATGCCCTTCGGATACTGATTCTGAGGTGAAGAAATATGACATATTATGATTTTTTTGAGAGCCGCAAAAATAGGGGATTATGCTCAATTATTGAAAGAATGACTTAGGCATTCTTTTGAACAACCCAAGGCTAAAACACTGTCGCAGAGGAGCAGAGTCATTGACAAATTACGATGGATTATCTTGATATGAGATTCGATCCAGTATGCAAGAAATACCGAGAACAATAACAGTTCGAGCATTCTCATAGCACTTTGAGACGAAAATCACTTTCTGTAGTGACCCCGAAGGGAATCGAACCCCTATCTAAGGAACCGGAATCCTTCGTACTATCCGTTATACTACGGGGCCATTTTTCTAGGAAATTGTGGACTCGTGATTTACAAATCAGTTCTGCCATCACAATTTCAAGGGGCGCAAAAGTAACGATTGCGGTGAAATATTCCGATTGTATGTCCATAGACTCTAAATATTCACTACCGCCTTTGACAAAGATTTTCCCAATGAACAAACCAGTTCTTCTGGGAACCTCACAACACCTCCTTATGGTTTTTTTCTTTATAGATTTTGGAATTTCCGTGTGAGTTGATTGCAGACTTACCCATTCATTTCAACCCAAAAGGAACCACCATGCCTTTCTACTCCTTCTAGATTTGGATGATTCCATATTTCATTCAACACTGTGCTAAGTTCCGTGTCCTCGCTGATGAAATAATTGGGCAGAAGTACTTTAAACCATTTTGGATTTGAAATCATAAAAGCCATCAAGACATACTGCTCGTTGTAAAGTCTGTCGCACATGAATTGCGGGTAATCATAAGGGATGTAGATATCATGAATGTGAACAATGACACCTGGTTTCAAGAAGGGCATAATTTCCAGAAAGCAAATAAGGGCATCTGAATTGGGCAGTACTCGATGGGAATTGTCTATAAAGAGGATATCGCCTTTTTGTAGTTTCGAAGTGATTGATTTTAGATTTTCTACATTCTCAACCGCTGATCGAATCACCTGATCTGACAAATGATCTATTGCAGCTCGGGGATATGGATCAACCGAAACGATTTGCGTTCTCAGACCTTGTTCACGAATGCACTTTCGAGCAACCATTGTTGAATTGCCGGAACCAATTTCCAAAAACATGGATGGTTGCATTTCGGCAATCATTCCATAAATACCAATAATGTCTAATCCCGGAAGGTATCCATTGTTCCATCTGGGCTCCGAGTCATCGGGACCCGTACCCATTTTTTGAATGGAATGTATTTGTGATTTAAGCAGTATGAAGCCCTCAAGTCTCTTTTTATATTCGTCTCTTTGGTTGTTTACTATCTTATAAAGCAGCCCGAATGTATCGGTAGTATCAGTAAATCGAGGTTTTAATTCTACCTTGTAATCAAGATGAACACTTTGGTACTTCGACGAGAAAAATCTATAGATAGATTTAAAAGGTATCATAGTATTTCTTTTAATCAGACCCAGAAAATGGATTCAGCCTGAATTTTATCTTTAAAAATGCCATAACAGCAAGATCCACTGCCGCTCATACTCGCATAGAGCGCGCCGCTATCGTATAGATATGTTTTAGCTTCAGATATTTGAGGGTATTTCGAAAAAACAGTTAGTTCAAAATCGTTGATCAAATATTCTTTCCAAAAGGAGATGTTTTGTTTTACAATATCCTGCAATGGCCCAACTGGTGAGGCTGGTATTATGCCTGAATATGCTTCACGCGTATTTACATGGACATTTGGATATACGATACCAATATGATATGATGATAAGTCCAAATCATTTCTTTCCAAGAGTTCGCCCTTTCCTGTTGCGAGTGATGGTAGCCCTTCTATGAAAAATGCGCAATCACTACCCAGGTTCGAAACTATTGTTTTCATATCACCTGTGCTCATGCTCAAATTGAAAAGTAGATTAAGCATTTTTACCATTTCTGCGGCATCAGATGATCCTCCCCCAAGCCCTGCACCCATCGGAATGTTCTTGTGCAAATGAACCTTTACGCCCGGAATTGTGAATTTTTTGGCAACTTCTTTATACCCCTTTACCACCAAATTTTCCGAAGGTTCGCCGTCTGGTATAATTCCAGTAATGGATATATCTATACCTGCAGTATCGGAGGGAATCACTTCCAAAACGTCGTGCAGAGAAATTGGATAAAATATACTTTCAATGTTGTGAAAGCCGTCTTCTCTTTTTGAAATTACATTTAGTCCAAGATTAATTTTGGCCTTTGGAAATAGAATCATCTATATGGTTGTCAATCGATGTAACCCAAGTTCTTTAATCTCTTTGTATTGTTTCTCCAATTCTCATCAACCTTGATGTGAGTTTTTAAGAAGACTTGTTTGCCTACAAATTCTTCTATATCCTTGCGGGCCTTGGTGCCCACTTTTTTGAGCATGGAACCCTGATGTCCAATGAGAATGCCTTTCTGAGAGTCGCGCTCACAGTATATTACTGCCGAGATCCGAATAATATTTTCCTCTTCCTCGTACGCCTCAATTTCTACTTCTGTGCAATAAGGAATCTCCTTGTCGTAAAATAAAAAGATTTTTTCTCGAATAATTTCAGACACAAAAAATCGTATCGTCCTATCCGACATTTCATCTTTCGGGAAGTAGGCCGGACTTTCTGGTATTTCTTTTAATATTTCTTGAACTAACTCCTTGGTATATATCCCAGCTAGAGCAGAGGCAGGAAGAACACGTGCATTGGGTAAAATCGCTTTCCATTTATCGAAATGTGCTGTGATACCTTCAGTTCCTACTAAATCCATTTTATTGAGAACTACAAAAACAGGTACTCTCGCATTGGATATTTTGGATAGAGTAGGAGCGTGCACATCTTCTTTGCTTTTTACATCCACAACCAGTATGAGCAAATCGGCATCGAGAAATGCGCTTGTTGCAGACTTCATCATCCCTTCTTGCAACTTATATTTCGGATCGAGCACTCCGGGAGTATCACTGTATATAATTTGAAAATTCTCGTCGTTCCAAATCCCCATGATTCTGTGACGAGTTGTCTGCGCTTTTGGGGTTACGATACTCATTTTTCGCCCAATTAAGGCATTCATGAGAGTCGATTTACCCGCATTCGGATTCCCGATTATATTTACAAATCCCGCTTTATGAGCCACTTACGCGTGTATTAAGATGTGTTGGTAATTTCCTTTCCAATCCACGAAATTAACGTATATTTGCGGGCCTTTTACGGAATACGAAAGTACCTCTCTAAAAGTGTTTGAAATTGCGGGGTGGAGCAGATGGTAGCTCGTCGGGCTCATAACCCGAAGGCCACAGGTTCGAGTCCTGTCCCCGCTACTACGAAAGGTTGGTCATTTAGATCAACCTTTTTTTTTGTGCCTTTTAGAAATGGAAAAGTTATACCGTTTGGTTTTTAGAGGTTCTTTAAGTAATGGTCCAATTTCGTTTCACTCCATTGAACTAAACATAAATCACTACTGTATTTATTACCACTTCTGCTTACTAAATAGTCCAAACTATTTTATAAGCATGAAGTGATAAATGCCGTTAAAGTAGCTTTTTTAGGCCAATGGAGTGAAACGGAATTGGACTGTTACAGATACATAAACCCAAATCAAGCGATAGAAAAATTGCACCCTAATTTTGCCGATGAATGCAGTATTCTATCGCTTAGATTTGAGAATCCCGCACG
>JAWXBG010000004.1:0-30313 GCA_034439875.1 Flavobacteriales bacterium | reverse complement strand
AAGATTTATATCTTAGAAGACAAGCAATTATTGGAATTTAGAATTTCAAATCGCCTCCGCGCTCTCTGAGTGCAATTCCCTTTGCGAACTTTGCGTGAAATGCGAGCGTCTTTATTTTCACGCAAAGCCCGCAAAGATCGGACGCAGAGCCCGCTGAGGCTTTTGGATTCACCAATACGCAACGTTCAATGGTTGTTAAATTCAAACGAACTTATTGTGAAAAAAAAGAGCCTCGGAATGTCTCCGAGGCTCTTTACAAAAAAGTATTCTATCGACTAGTTTTTTACAAACTCACTTGAAACAACAGTAGTACCATTGTTAAGAACGATGTGATAAAGCCCGCTTGATAGATTATTTACATCTATGGAAGTTGTTTGACCTTTCACTGTTGCGATATTCGATTTTCTCACAATACGTCCTTCTGAATCGGTGATCTGATATGAAGTTGGAATAAAACTACCACTAACAGATAAATTCAGTATTTCCGCAGTAGGGTTAGGGAAAATCCCGATTCCAAATTCAGAAGACAGTTCTTCAATACCTACAACTGTGGCTGATACCTCGATACGATCGCTCACACAGTCAAAAGCAGGCTTCTGCACTTGCCAGTTGTAGAAGTAGTAGTAGTAGGATGTTCCATTAGTTGAATTGGTAATACTTCCCATAGTTCCGATAGAATATGGGAAATTCACACCTGAATTATTACGGAAAAGATTGTTTTCGGCGCAACCTATTCGGTAGTCACCAATTCCAAGTTCAAAACCTAAGTTGAGATCATTCTCACCAAATTCACAATAAACAGTTACCTCTTCCAACAAATTGCCGTTGCCATCGAATAACTGAACTGTGCGATTTCCAGCAACACTTTCAACAGGTACATAAGCTGTAACTTGTATAAGTGTGAAAGGCTCAGTAGTATTAAAGTACAATGTTCCACCTGAGGAAGGTATACCTCCGTTTCCGGTATTATCAGGTTTTCCGCCCGCTAACACTTCACCACCGAAAATTTGTGTGTTATCAACCCAATAAGAGGCTGATGTTGTTACCAATTCGGTATCAAATGAATTGCCTGTTCCTAAAACTTCTGTGCTAGTTTCAGTTTCATACCAGTTCAGATTATCACCAGTAGCATTGAGCGTAGCAATACCCGGTTCGCTGAGTATAATATCTTCAGCCAACGGTTCGATCGCATCCAGCACAGTAATATTGATAGCTTCACTTTCGAGTGCCACACCAGAACACTGACCATTCACAGAGATTGAATATGAGCCTGACTCATAAACTGCAATACTTGCTCCGGTTGATCCATTGCTCCATGTACCTGAACCTAGGTCTGAAGAAAGAATTGCTGATCCGCCCATGCAGAAAAGATCTTCTCCAAGAATTGAAATATTTGGTGCAGTTTCTACCACATTTGAAAGAGATACCATGTTTGACAAAGAAGCACAACCATCTTCATCCCAAATGATGGCGCTGTAGTTGCCTGGATTGCTCACAGTGATTGATTGTGTTTCGGCACCATTGCTCCAAGTGTACGAGTCACCTGCAGGAGCTGTGAGAGTTACTTCATCCCCTTCACACAAAGTAGTAACTCCAATTACTTCCAAAATACTTTCAGGAAGCATGCAACCAACTTCGGCCACATTGTGTGTGGTGTTAATTGCAGGATTGTCAATTGTCGAAACCATTCCGCTTGGCCATTTTACAACCATGTATTCAATAGCATCAGCAGTTCCTAATCCAAAGTGTGAAATCAAAGAAGAGGCAGGGTCAAAACTTTCGCCGGCTCTGACTTCTCTTATTTGAACTCCCCAAGCACCATAGATTTCTATTCTTGCTCCAATACCATCTTTGTTTGAAACGATGCCTGCGAGGTCAATTTTAACGTAATTATTGCTGTTGCCTCCGTTTAAGTGCATTGTATTTCCTGCAATTACATCGAGAAAACCATCATCATTAAAGTCACCAATTCCACCACTGTTGAAACTCAAGTTTCCGGGAGAAAAAGTACCATCACCATTATTCCAATACATCTCATTTCCCATTTCCGAGAAAATATCTACAAATCCATTGTTGTCAAAATCACCTGCATCGCAATTCCATGCTCCAAGATCACCTGCAGTAATACCAGTAGTTTCAATGATGTCTGTAAAAGTTCCATCCCCATTATTTCTCATAAAGCGATTGGCCCAAGCGTGATTTACCGTGAAAGAATCGAAGTCTCCATCGTTGTCAAAATCTTCGAATACGGTAGCCCAACTCTGGTCACCGTCGTCCATATTGGCCTCAGGTCCAACACTAGTAAAGGTTCCATCGCCATTATTTCTGTATAGTAAATTGATACGCTGTGGATCTCCAACAGGAGCACCGCCACGACATTTTGTGATATACAAATCGGAATCCCAATCGTTGTCATAATCCACCCAAATAGCAGCATAGTTGCCACCCACATCGAGTGTATTCATAAGGCTCATATCTAAATCCAACATACCATCAACATTGCGATAAGGATGGCATTGGTCTACATCGTGACAAACAAATGCATCCAAATTGCCATCATTGTCAATGTCAAAAAAAGTTGAGCGTTGAGAGAAAATGTACTCTGGATGTGCATCTTCTACATAACCCGATCCATCATTATTGGCATAAACGAATGAAACGGCATTGCCATCACCGAAGCAAAGGTCTGTGTAACCATTTCCATCCACATCGGCGGCACAAATACTCCAAGATGGCACGTTGTTTCCTGCAATGATGAAGGATTCGCCTATAAATGATCCATCTTCTTGCTGATAGTCGATATAAATGGTCGATCCTGATACGCGAACAATGTCGTCGAAGTGATCCCCATTCATATCTGCGGCACAGTCCGCATAGGAAAATCCGGATATAGTTTGTAAGCCTGCCCCGGGGCTAAATGTGACCTGCGCAAAGGCAGAATAGGATGCCATGAAGGCAAAAATTGAGTAAAAGATTTTTTTCATTTCGGAAGATTTTGGTTTCATAAACAAACGTAGCACTATTTAAGTGAATTTCAATGCATTTCTTCGAAGGATCATTGCATTCCTTTTAACTATCTTGTAAGAACGAACTTGTGAATTTGATTTTGAGTGCTGCTGCTATACACTGCTACATATGTTCCTCTAGCCATGTTCAGTTGAATCACATTGTTTCCGGCAAGCACCTTTTCTTTCAATACCAATCTGCCTGATGCATCATAGAGTTCTATGGTCAATATTTTTTTTGCTTGAATCACCAATTCATTTCCACGCAGATAAGAGGATACCAGCGATGGCCTTATTTTAGAATCATCTAAAGAAACATATTCTGTAATTTCCAAATTGGCAATTTTCATCAACACAGGAGTCTTATCTGCTTCATCGTACATAGCCTGAAATTCGTTGATTTCTGGGGTTTCTGTTGCAAACATTTCTTCAAGCCAAACAGGTGGAATACTTTGAAAATATACCGAAGCAGATACATTCAAACTGCCAGAATATCCATTCAGTGGAATGTGGTATCTTATTTTATCGGTGCCGCTTCCTTCATTGGGATTGTAGTTGAAATCGGGATCAGTGATGCCAAGTACAACTTCTGTCGTATCATACATTTCATTGCTATAGCTGAATCCGAGAGGCACTAGCCTATTGTCCTTCAAATGAGAGTCACCTCTTTCAAGAAGTGTCGTCATGTTGCCATTTACGTCACCCATTACCATTTCATAAATCTGCACTTCATCTTCATCTCTTATCACTTGATGATGCGGTTCATATGGACTGTCCTGACCTATGACATAAAACTCATCGTCAAAATTTCCGGATGACCAGAGCTCTTGACCCAATGAATCATACATGGTGACTTGTACAACCATTCTTCGAGAGGGATAACCACTTGGTAATTTATGTCCAGCAATGTTGGTAAGCAATAATTCTAGACTAAGAGTATCCTCATTGCGTTCTTCTTCCGTGAACATCATTTGCAGGCTGTTTTGCTGAAGATTTTGAACAGCAGCCAATCGACTTGATTCAAATTGTTCAGGAGACGCAGTTAGACTTAGGTTTTCCACATTATCGCGAAGTACACCTAACATAAAAGCATTTCCACCCGAGAAGGAGTGCAGCGAAAAAGGCGAACGGGGAGGAGTGTCCGAACCTTTAGCCAATATGATACCTTGATCTCCCAAGGTGGGCATGTGACAATCTTGACAAGAAGTTTCCATCTGAGGATAAGCAGAATTCAACCATTCGTGCCAAGTAGCCTGTTCAACAAACTCTTCGCCTGTGGGGTTACCTTCAAGATCCACAGTAGATGTAATAAGGCTATGACAGGTACCGCACAATTCCGATTGAGACATGTGAGCACCGTATTCAGGCAAGTATCCGCTTCCTAGGAACATTGGTGTTACGAGTGGGTCTTCATATGGACCATAGGCAATCGCAGCAGAAGAGAAGTGCATGAAACCACTATGACCAAAGGGCATGTATGGAGATTGTTGGTGACAAGCAAGACATGAAACACCGTCGAGTGCTACAGAGTCGAGCAACATTTCGGCCATACTATAGTGTTCGGCTCCATTAATTGAAGCCGCATAATTGCCCATTGGCGCATGACATCGAGTACAAGTTGATTCAAGTTCTACCTGATGAGCAGGATTAACAAAAACCTCGTGACTCACTTTAGCTCTCCAAAAAGGATCGCGAGCGGAATTGGCCATCATCGAGCTGCGCCAATCGTCTACGACATTTACATCGCCACCCTCCAAATCAGTACTCGCTATTCCATTTGGATCAAATCCATGGCAATTATCGCAAACACCACTTGAAGCAAAAAAAGAATTGTTTCCTTCGAACAAAGTGTCGTTGATCAATGAGCGATGATCAAAACTTCTTTTTTTGAATTGTTTTTCAGGTTGATATCTGAAAGCCAACAAAAAGACAGCGGCAAAAGCAATAGCAAGAGACAGAAAAAGAGGTTTCCGCATAAAACGAACAGGTTTCTACAAATATCAATAGAAATGCAATACAATTCGAATTCAAAACTACCAACACTTGAATTCCAACGCGGTAAAATTGAATTCTAAACATTTAAACCTAGAATCCGCATTGGGATTCGCTATGAAGTGCTAAGCCCCAAAGATAGCAAGTGCCTTCGCCAGATTTTTATTTGATGGTGTATATTCATACATCAAGAATAAAAATCGAGAAAGTGCTTGATATCACAGAGGGTTAGCGCTGCAATAGATTTCTAATGCGGATTCTGGGTTAAACGGATATATCTGTCGACGGGTTGCGGCTGACTTGCTTCAACCCGTCTTGTCCGGAAAGAAAAGGAAAAAAAAATAAAAGCAAACCTATAAGCCGGGTTCTGTATCCCACCGAAGTGAGACCTTCACCATTTATCTCTGCGATCTACCCCCCGAGGCCGAGCGGGTCGCCCTTCACCTCGCTTTTGACGAGGATTCCCGGTGTACATGATCTTACTGCCCGCAAGGTTTACCTGGCCAACAGAATCACTTCTGCTGCCGGTGGGCTCTTACCCCACCTTTTCACCCTTACCCCAGCATAGCCGAGGCGGTCTAGTTTCTGAGGCACTTTCTGTCGGATCCGGTTTTCCCGAATCCCCCTTCTTTATATGAGAAGTGCAGCACCCTACGCAGCCCGGACTTTCCTCTTCCGGCGCCGGAGTCAAACAAATGTTTTACAACATTCTCCTTCGACGTAGACGGAAGCGATGAAGCAGTTTGCTTTGGTGCAAAGGTAAGTCGGAACTAAAAGAATTGTCAAATAGCTAGGGATGCGCTGAAACCCATACTTCACCGCCTTCGAAAAATTCCTTTTTCCAAATGGGTACACTGCGTTTTAGCTCGTTCATAAGCATTTCGCAGGCTTGGAATGCTTCTGCTCTGTGCGGTGAAGAAGCACCTGCCAATACGGCAAGTTCTCCAGGTTTTACAACGCCTGTTCGATGCAACAATAACAATGATGGAACATCAATCTTCTCTCTGATGATTTTTGAAATTCGCATTAATTCAGCGAATACCATTGACTCATAAGCTTCAAATTCGAGTTGCAATACTCTTCTGTTGTTGTTGATTCCACGAACTGTTCCTTCAAAAAAGACATGGCCTCCATGTGCATCCTTTCGAAGCCATTCTTCCGGTAATTCTTTTGAAATGATATGTGGCTCTAATCTGAAAATATCCATTGGGAGTCTATGTTATACCCATTCTGCTTATAAAATAGTACAAACTACCAAAGAGCATGAAGCGGTAAATGCTGTTAAAGTAGCTGTTATAGGCCAATGGAGTGAAAGTGTATTGGACTATTTCAGAAACGTAAACGGCATTACCCGCCACTAACTGGAGGTATAAGAGCTATCTCATCTTCTGCAGAAACTAATTCATAGCCTTGCGTGTAGGAGCAGTTTTGGGCTATGAATAGTTCTCCGAGTTCTGACAACTTTGGATATCTTCGAAATAATTCGATTCGCAATTGGGTTACTGAAATTTCCTCTTCAAAATCCAAGTATACCTCGCGATTGCCAACAATTTCTCTGCTAATACCAAATGCCAAAATTTTGATCTTCATCTCATCAAAGGTACATGTTCTGAATTTTCACTAGAATTTATGAATGCGAAGACACTCATTTACATTCAATACAAATTGAATAATTTCCCTTGACCCATATCAAGGTATAATCCAAGGGATATTTGCAATTTTGGATCTCGTAAGAGTTAATACCGTAAGGATTTATGCAATATTCCAATTCCGTTTCACTCCATTGGCCTACAACAGCTACTTTGACGGTGTATATTCATACATCAAGAATAAAAATCGAGAAAGTGCTTGATATCAAAGGGGGTTAGCGCTGCAATAGAATTCCAATGCGGATTCTGGGTTGAACCCAGAATCTGCATTGGGATTCGCGATGAAGTGCTAAACCCCAAAGATAGCAAGTGCTCTCGCAAGATTTTTATTTGACGGTGTATATTCATACATCAAGAATAAAAATCGAGAAAGTGCTTGATATCAAAGAGGGTTAGCGCTGCAATAGAATTCCAATGCGGATTCTGGGTTAAGTCCATTTGGACTAAATCCAGCCAAATACGGCACCAAATATCAGTTACAGAGCAACCTACTGTGCACCTTTACTGTATGCGTGAGAAAGATTGACTTCGACAGGATTTGTCGCCGCGAAGCAGAAAGGATGTTTTGAGAGGTCCCGCAAGTAAGGACGTCAAAAGCTGGTTGTGTAAATTCATCTAACATTGACAAAAAAAAGTAAGACAATGGACAGAAAAGATTTTTTAAAAAAGGGAATCCTCGGAACAGGGGCAGCGATAGCGCTCAATGCAATGGGCACGAAGTCTGACGACAAGAGTTCTGAATATCCTGCACAAATAGGAGCCAATCACATTCCAAACAAAGAAACAATTATGAAAAACAACATGGTAATTCATCGCAATGAAACAAGAGGTCACGCGGATCATGGATGGTTGAACGCACACCACAGTTTTAGTTTTGCGAACTATTATAATCCCGAAAGAATGAACTTTGGAGTTCTCAGGGTTCTCAACGATGATATAGTCGCGGCCGGAAAGGGCTTTAGCACGCATCCTCATGATAATATGGAGATTATAACGATTCCCCTTAGCGGCGATTTGGAGCACAAGGATAGTATGGGCAATGGCACTGTAATACGAATGAATGATGTGCAAGTAATGAGCGCCGGGACAGGTATTTATCACAGCGAATTCAATCACAATGCCGACAAAGAAGTAAAGTTGCTACAGATCTGGGTCTTTCCAAAAGAGCGCAATGTAGAACCACGCTACGATCAGATCACTTTACCTGTTACCAATAGAAACGTGATGCAGCAAATATTATCGCCCAGCGCAAAAGATGATGGTGTTTGGATACATCAAGATGCTTGGTTCCACATGGGTTATCTAGACAATGGTTTTAAAGGAGAATACTTATTGAAAAAAACTGGAAACGGTGTCTATGCTTTCGTTATTGAAGGCAGCATAACCATAGAAGAAGAAACGCTCAATAAGCGAGATGCATTGGGGCTTTGGGATTTCGATAAGTTCTCATTTGAGGCAGGAGCAGACACTCAATTGCTTCTGCTGGAAGTTCCAATGAAAATGTAATTCGGAAAAATTTCGGAATGTTTCTCGAGCTTCCCTTTAGCTTTGTGGACATGGATGCACTTATCATTCTTGGATACCTCAGCGCGGTGCTTATTGGAGCTATCATCGGTCTCTTAGGCGGTGGCGGTGCAATATTGGCTGTGCCTGTATTCGTATATCTCATGGGAATAGACACCATTCATGCTACCGCCTATTCCCTTTTTCTAGTAGGACTCACATCCGGAATTGCTGCTATTAATTACTACCGACAGGGTTTGGTGGATTTCAAAGCAGTAGTTCCTTTTGTAATTCCCTCGGTGATATTTCTCTATGCCACGAGAAGGTTTTTACTGCCCATCATTCCCGATCCGTTGTTTCATATTGAAGAATGGTCTGTATCGCGCAAAGGTTTCATGATGATTTTCTTTGCAATACTGATGCTTGTAGCGGGCGTCAGTATGATCTTGAGGATGCGCAAACCTGAAAAAGAAGTCGTCGGAATCTCGAAAACGGTTTTACCTTGGATGATCTCTATTTGGGGAACTATTGTTGGTCTCCTCGCTGGAATTGTTGGCGCAGGAGGTGGATTTATGATCATACCGGTTATGATCTTATTTCTTAAAATACCGGTGAAAACGGCAGTAGGTACTTCTCTTGTAATTATATGCATTCAATCCCTTACAGGATTTGCGGGTGACTTAGGTACTGACATTCAAATAGATTGGCACTTCTTGCTCTTATACACAGCTACTGCGGTTGTTGGAATGGTAATAGGGAGTTTTTTGAGCAAGCTGACAGCGCCTGACAAAATCAGAAAAATTTTCGCGTGGTTCATTCTTTGTATGGGTTGTGCCATTATTTTAATTGAACTTTTGTGAGAAATGAAGCATTTTATACCAATTCTGCTTAAAAAATAATCGATCCCAAATTGCGCGTGGGAATTATCTTGAGTGAAATGCGCAGCGGGAAGACATAACACTACCAATGAATTCCGATACATCAATCGCGTGATTCGGGTTTATGGGCACGAAGTGGAAAACACCGTAAGAGTAGCTGTTATAGGCCAATAGAGATAATCGAAATTGGACTAATACAGATATCTAAACGGTATATTTTAACGTAATACAACACCAAATTTTTGAAAGAAATAAAGATGAAAATTGAACAGATTTATACGGGCTGTCTTGCGCAAGGAGCTTATTACATTGTATCGGATGGAGAAGCAGCCATTGTAGATCCCATGCGCGAAATAGATGCTTATATCAAAAAAGCTGAGGCAGATGGAGTGAAAATAAAATACATATTTGAGACACATTTTCATGCCGATTTTGTAAGTGGACATGTTGATCTTGCAAGAAAAACAGGGGCTACTATCATTTTTGGACCTCAGGCAAAAACAGAATACGCCATATACAGTGCCCGCGATGGAGAAAGTTTTGACATCGGCAAACTGAGCATTCAAGCCATTCATACTCCTGGCCACACGCTCGAGTCCACTACATACCTTCTGAAAGATGAAAGCGGAAAAGACCATTGTATTTTTTCTGGAGATACATTGTTCATTGGGGATGTAGGTCGTCCAGACCTTGCCATTAAAACGGGTCTGACCAAAGAAGATCTTGCGTCAATGTTATACCATTCTCTCCAAGAAAAGATAATGCCTTTGGCGGACGATGTGATCGTATATCCTGCCCATGGAGCAGGTTCTGCTTGCGGAAAAAACATGGCAAAGGAAACTTGGGACACACTAGGCAATCAGAAGAAAAAGAATTTTGCTCTCGATCCATTGCTCAGCAAAGAAGACTTTATAAAAGAAGTGACGGACATACTTCCCGCTCCTCAATATTTCGCTAAAAACGCTTTGATAAACAAGACAGGATATGAAAGCATCGACCACATTCTGAAGCGTGGCAATCAGCCTTTAAACCCCGAATTGTTTGAAGGTCTTGTAAACTCTGAAGGTGCTTTGATGCTGGACACGAGGTCCTCCGCTGAATTCAATGCCGGACATATTCCAAATTCGATATTCATTGGCATCGATGGAACCTTTGCGCCATGGGTTGGAGCTTTGATTAAAGATTTAAATCAACCCATTGTTTTTATATCTCCAAAGGGAATGGAGGAGGAGGTTGTTACACGATTGAGCAGAGTGGGATATGACAACACATTGGGATATTTGGAAGGCGGATTTCAGGCATGGACGGCCGCCGGAAAAGAGAAGTCTATAGTGGAGAATATCGATGCAAAGGCCTTCGCAGAAATTGTTAGATCAGGAAAAAGAGACGTGCTTGACGTAAGAAGGGCAGCAGAATATGACATCGCACATCTTGAAGGAGCTGGCAATATCCCATTAGATTACATCAATGACACAATGGATACTGTAGATCGTGAGAAACCATATTACGTGCATTGTGCAGGTGGTTACAGATCTGTTATATTTATTTCAATATTGCAAGCAAGAGGCTACGAAAATCTCGTCAACATAAATGGAGGATGGGCAGCAGTATCAAATGAACTGCAAAAAGACGCAATCGTGTTGTCGTAATAAACCCGAATCACGCGATGGAGATTTTGGAAATCATAGGTCGAACTATTACTTTGTTCCATCGTGTAGATTCGAGAATCCCGCAACGCATCAACCTCAAGATGCTTCCAATGCGCAATGCCGGATAAACAGAAATGGTATAATACCGATAACAAAATCTAGTATAAAAGAATGGGGATGAGGAGCGCCAAGCAGCTCCCCATTATTTTTCATCTCAACAAAAGTGATTTCCCTGAGCGCAACCGAAGGTCAAGAGTATAATTTCTCTCGGACAAAAATGATTTTTGAAATAAAAAAAAGCCAACTTTATGTGCCGGCTTTTTATATGAAAACACATTTGGGTATTATTCTCCTTTAACAACCTTTTTGCTGTAGGATTTACCTCCTTGCATAATTTGAAGGTAGTATGTGCCATCAGCTTTTTCAGATATATCGATCACGTTAGTATATGCGCCTGTGAAAGCACCGCGCTCTTCCATGTATACTTTGTTTCCTTTAGAATCATAGAGTACTACACTCAGATTGCCATTGCTCATTAAATTGAAATTTAGATTTACAATACCATTTCCCGGATTTGGGAAAAATGTAATTTGTTCAAACACCAAATCATTATCAATTTCAATTTTAGGAGACGCTTTTTCATTTGCCATATCCGCTTCTTGTGCAGTGATATTGTCAATTTCAATTTTGATAATAATCATTTCGCGTTCACTGCGAATTCTATCAAGTTCGCTATTCAATTCCATTTTCTCCTCGTCCAACTGTATGATGAGTTCTTCAATATGCTTTTCCAAATCCTCCGAATCTAAATCGAACTCATAGTCGTAGTTGTAATTTCCATCTTCATCCATTCCTTTGAAATCATGGAATATTCTGAAATCCTTAAATGCACTGACGCTGCGACTTCCGATCTCTCCATTAGCTACTTTACTTTTTCCATCTCTTAAAAACTCAATTTTCACAACGGATCCGGCTTCAGTAGTTCCAATCTGATCTGCGAGCTCATCGAAATTATTTACTCCAGTACCATTAAAATTAATGATTACATCACCTTCTTCAAAACCCATTTTCTGGGCAGAAGAACCTTCTACAACAGATCCTATGAACACACCAGGGGCATCATCTTCATCACCTGGTGTAACACCCAGAAATGGAGTTTCTTTCAACTCAAAACCTTCTTCGTTCCAATTAAAGGGCTGACAGATCATAAAGCTATCCACTTTCAATTTCTGATTGTCGGGACAGAAAACTGCGATACTGTCAGGATGGAAAGTAAAATTCCAACCTGGTAAGACTTCTTTAAGGTTTTCTAGTTGACGGAATTCTTCCATTTGAGTAGGGTTCCCATCTCCAAACATTTTCATGGAATCAAAAGTCCTTATTCCAAGTTCAGCCTTAATTTTCTTCACTTGGCTGCCTCTCATAACTTCAATTTTGATCTCATCGCCGGGCTCTTTAGCACCGATGTATTCAATCACATTCTCTGCATGGGGCATTTCTACTCTATTTATTTCAAGAATAATATCTCCCGCTAGCAATCCTGCTTTTTCGGCAGCAGAACCTTCAATCACTTCAGAAATAAGGGTTCCTGAACTACCTTCTTCAATCGAATTGGTTGCAGCCGTTTCTTTGAGCATGACTCCTAAGAATGGTTGGTTGCTCTGCCTGGCTGCACTAGGTGGAATGGGCGGCAGAGGTGGTAAAAGAGGCAAAGGGGGCTCTTGCATAAAACGCAATTGAAAATCTTGCATGTGCGAGCCATTTTCAAATTTGTCGATGGTGATTTCGAACGACTGACCATCTTTCAACTTTCCAAATTCATCGAGAACTCCCATTTCTCTTAGCAAACTTTCAATGTCCTGACCATCTGCCACATCCAATTCTCGGGTTTCTTCGATCATCTTACCGTCTTGGTTTCTCTTAATATATATATGAGCCTTACTCTGGCCCAAAACATAGGGAGAACAAAATGCTGCTACAACCAAAACAACGGCGAACTTCAATAAGTAAATTTTCTTCATCTCCGAATTTTAAATATTAGGTGCTTGCGTTTACCCTACGAAAGTATGTGAACTTCAAATACGTTGACTGTTAAAAGCCCTCAAAGAATGTTAAGCCAGTATGAAAGAATGTGAAAACTGAGTGACAATGCGTTTTCCCCAGATTTTTCAGGAACCGCCATCATCAGCGAAAAACCGTATAAAGGTCCGCGGAATAAGATGGACATCTTTATAGTAGAAATGAATGATATCCTTGTAGGTATATCCATATCCGGCCATCACCATAGCCCCTTCTTGACAGAGACCTACACCGTGTCCAAATCCGCGCCCCATGAGCCTTACATCCGGTCCACTGTTATTTACAGTAAAATAAGACGACTTGAGTTTGAAGTCCTCGCGTATCAATTTTGTTGGGACAAGAGAGGTGCTGTCTACCGGAAAATACTGACGAGAATTTGGAGAAATACATACCCATACACTATCCGGCGCTAATTGCTTTTTTCTTTTCAAATAACCATTCCAATCGGAGGAGGGAATACTTTTTTCCCATTGACTATTAGGCATTTTCACGCAAAATGTGTCGGGTCTTCCCACCAGGTAAGATAGTGCTTTGCTCCATACTTCTTCTGAATTTACAGTATGCCCCCCACAGTTGCTATGAAAAGTAGCAGTAATCATTTGAATTTCAGAATCCACCACCACCACATCTTCTGTTGCCTTTATTGCCTTGGCAATTAAGGGTTCGAATTGATTTTTACCATGGTAAACTTGACAGTGCGTGGCATCACAAAGATGAAAACCCTCGGCCTCATGTCTTCTGAGGTTATTGAGTGCATAGGTTCTGCTTATGACCGACTGTACCTTGTAATATTCTATTAGTTTTCCTTTACCTGATTCGGCCTCTACAACTCCTCCAACATAATTCTCTAGGTCGATCTCTAAAACCAACTGCACACCATTTAGCCTCTTATAAAATTGAAGTTCATCTTCATAAATGCGCATGTTGGTTTTCTTCTCGGGAGGTCGGATCCGGTATGTGCTACCTTTGGAAGGCTTGAGCGAAAGGGACGCACAGGTCATCGCTACTTTTCCTTTTATTGTGATATTTATTCCCGCGGAAGTGGCAAATACATCGGCCGATTCGCCAGGTTTTAAATGGATATCTTCGCTTTCATCTATTACAAACCATACATCTCCTTTTACAGAAACGATCGTTACTCCCTCCAGAGCTTTGCCTTGAAAAAGCCCAATACGCAAGTCGCCACCCGCGAAGGTGGTTGCAGCCAAAGAAGCAAACAATAGAAAGATGAAACCGAATCTCATACTACGAAATTATCAACGACATACAATGCCGTAACCTCATGTATACATATTTTTCAACATCGAAGTTGCAGTTTTCGCTGAAGCACCTGGACCACCAAGCATTTTCCACACTTCCTGATAATCTGAGTCCATTTTTGTGCGTGCACTTTTATCATTCAACAACTTTTCTAGCTCTGTATGCAGTCGCTCCGGATTCATGTCGCCTTGAATCAATTCTGTTACTACAACTCTATCTGCAATGAGATTCACAAGTGAGATATACTTCACTTTGATCAGTTTTCGAGCGATGTAGTACGAAATAGAATTGGCCTTGTAGCAGACCACTTGCTTCAGTCCAAACAAAGCGGACTCAAGAGTAGCAGTGCCAGATGTAACAAAACCCGCGGCTGCGGCATGCATAATCGGATAAGTTTCTCCAGCCACTATGTGAACATTCGATTCCTTCACAATAGAATTGTAGAAAGAAATGTCCTGTGATGGAGCTGCGGCAATCACTATCTGATAGTTGTCGAATTTACGAGCAGCAGCAAGCATCACTGGTAGCATGGTCAAGATTTCCTGCTTTCTACTTCCGGGCAAAAGAGCAATGATCGGCTCATCCGAAAGTTTGTGTTTCTTTCGAAACGAATCGTCATCAAATCGCTCTTCATCAGAAACCACATCGAGTAGTGGATGACCAACGAAGTCAACCTCATAACCGAATCGGGCATAGAAGTCTTTTTCAAATGGAAGTACACAATACATCTTGTCCACAGATTTTCCAATGGTGTGAACACGTCCTTCTTTCCAGGCCCAAATCTGCGGAGATATGTAATAGAACACTTTGATACCTCTTTGCTTGGCCCATTCAGCCATCCTCAAATTAAATCCTGGATAATCGATTAACACAAGTGCATCCGGTTTGAATGCTTCGATGCTCCCTTTGCATAATTTGAAGTTGCGAAGGATGGTTCGAATGTTCATTATCACTTCTGCAAAACCCATAAATGCTAGGCTTCTATAGTGCTTCAATATCCTTACTCCAGAGCTCTCCATGAGTTCGCCACCCCATCCTTCAATTTGAATTCCTGGAGATTGTAAGCGAAGTTCTTTTACGAGATTTGAAGCGTGCAAGTCGCCACTAGCTTCTCCGGCTATGATGAAAATTTTCGGGTTTTCTTCAGGCATAAACCTTTAATAAAAATAGATTACAATAGGAAGCGTAATCACCAAAACAGCTAGAAGTCCTTTGCACAATTGGAGATAATTTTTCTTGAGGAAAATGTAGAAAAGTATCACATTGGACAAAGCGCAAATGGTGATGATTTTAGAAGTAAAATAACCTTCAAAGCCCATGAAAATCTGATCGTAGAACTCTGAGGAAGTCATACCATTGATCATGGCCCATATAAACGCGTAGAGAAAATAGAAAAGGATTGAGGCCACAATACCCAGTCCCACACCGATCCATACATTATCCAGTTTCGATTTTACTGCAGATTCCATTGTTGTAAATGTGATATAACGTGATACGCTGTTAAGTCATAATGAACGGGAACGATAGAAACAAAATTGTGTTTGAGTGCCCATTCATCGGTGTCTTCGCCTTGATCAAAATTCTTAAACTCACCCATGAGCCAGTAATAATCATTTCCTGAAGGATCTTTGCGGTGATCAAAAGTATCTTCCCAAAGTGCTTTCGCTTGTCTACAAACTTTTACTCCTTTAATATGCTTCAAATCTCCCTTGGGTATATTTACATTAAGGCATGCTCCCTCTGGAATGCCTTTAGACAAAATCTCGGTGCAAATTTTTCTTGCGAAATGAATTGAAGCCTCAAAGTCGGCATCCACATCGCTGCTCAAAAGTGAAAACCCAACTGAAGGAATACCTTCTACAGCGCCTTCTACGGCTGCCGACATGGTCCCCGAATAAATTACATTGATAGAAGAATTAGCACCATGATTTATACCTGAAACCAACAGGTCGGGCTTGCGATGAAGCACTCTGTAAATAGCCATTTTCACGCAATCTACGGGTGTTCCTGTGCAAGAATATGCCTTCACATCTTCCGGAAAAGCTACAGATGTAAAACGCAGGATCCCATTGATGGTAACGGCATGACCCATTCCACTTTGGGGTTTATCGGGAGCCACTACTACTACATCTCCAAGAGGAAGTACAGCTTTCACCAACGAAATAATGCCTTTGGCGGTAACCCCATCGTCGTTGGTCACCAAAATAAGAGGACGTTTTGATGTCATTGCGCAAACTTACAATCGGTCTGAACTAATCAACTTACAATAAGTTTAAATTGCACACGTTTTGATCAACAATTATGAATTCATTTTTTCTATCCATTTTCTTGCTATGCGGATCTTTTACCATGTTCGCTCAAACTGAAGGTCAAGATATTTTAAGTCACTTTTCAGTTTCCCAGGTTGGAAACCAAATAAGAGTAAGTCTCACAATAGAAGCCGGGGGATCATCCTGTCAGGGAATAGAACTTGAAAGAAAAGTTGAAGGTGGATTGTATGAAGTGATCGATATGGTGCCCGGTATATGCGGGGGAAGCGAGTTTGAAGAAAGTTATGTTCTTTTAGATGAAAACCCAGTGTCAGGACAATCTCTTAGTTATCGTTTGTTCCTTGGAAATGTAGGACGTTCAGAAGTGATTTCATTGATTTTCGTGCCTTTAATCGATGGTATTGCTATTTATCCAAATCCGGCTTCAACCGAATTTACAATACTGCTCGATAAACAAATAGGTGAGGAGTGCAACATCGAAATCATTGATATTGCAGGTCGCATTGTGTACAGTCTAGAGAGCACAATTGATTCGATGTTTGCAATCAATTCTGTTCACTGGCATGCAGGAACTTATCAGATTAGAGCCTATAACGAGAATTTCGATATCAGAAAGAAATTGGTTATTACATAGCTGCTTCCATCTCTCTTTTTCTTATTTTGTATAACCAAATTCTTTCAGGGGTTCCTAAGATCAATACTCTGTAATCCGAAGAGTAAATGCTTATTTCCCATCTTTGCCGAAATTTGCCAGCATGAATGCATACATAGTCGATGGAATAAGAACGGGGATTGGAAATTTCGCAGGGTCCCTTTCTACAATCAGAGCAGATGATTTAGCAGCTTTGGTATTGAAGGAACTTTTGAATAGAAATCCATCATTCGATCCATCAGCAATTGCCGACATTGTGATGGGTTGTGCCAATCAGGCCGGCGAAGACAATCGCAATGTGGCAAGGATGTCAGCTCTTCTCGCTGGGATTCCGTTTTCGGTTCCAGCAGAAACGGTAAACAGATTATGTGCTTCAGGTATGTCGGCGATAATAAACGCATCAAGGGCGTTGCATGCCAACGAAGGAGATGTAATGATTGCGGGAGGTGTGGAGCACATGACAAGAGGACCATGGGTCATTTCTAAAGTATCGAAACCCTTTGGTCGCGATGCAGAAATGTTTGATTCTAGTTTTGGATGGCGTTTTGTAAATCCCAAAATGAAAGAAATGTATGGCACAGATGCGATGGGGGAAACAGCAGAAAATCTCGCCGAGAAATATAATATTAATAGGGAAGATCAAGATCAATTTGCTCTGTGGTCTCAGCAAAAGGCAGCGGCCTCAACATCATGGTTCGGCGAAGAAATTGTTCCTGTGATAATGCCCCAGCGCAAAGGTGAGGCCATTGTGTTTGACAAAGATGAATTTGTGAAAGGCGATTCTACGTTTTCAGGATTAAGCTCCTTGAAAGCTTCTTTCAGAAAGGAAGGAACTGTTACGGCGGGAAATGCATCAGGACTAAATGATGGAGCCGCCGCAGTATTATTAGCGAGTGAAGAAGGTTTGAAGAAACATAGTCTAAAACCTATTGCCCGAATCCTTTCATCAGGTGTGATGGGCGTAGAGCCAAGAATAATGGGTATAGGTCCGGTTGAAGCTAGCAAATTAGCGCTTAGTAGAGTAGGGTTGAAATTGGACCAAATGGATCTGATAGAAATGAATGAGGCCTTTGCAGCTCAGGTATTGGCTTGCACAAGAGAGCTTGGTATAGATGATAAAGATAGCCGAATCAACCCGCGAGGTGGAGCCATAGCCTTGGGTCATCCCCTTGGAATGTCGGGTACACGTATAATTTATTCCGCAGCCCGCCAGTTGAAAGCAGAAGGCAAGCGATATGCTCTTTGTACAATGTGTATTGGAGTAGGTCAAGGATATGCCGTAGTGATTGAAAACACCTCATCGAAATAAATATGGCCAATATCTTTGAGTTTGATGGAATGAAACCTGTGATCCACGAGTCTTCATTTATTCATCCCAATGCCACCGTTGTAGGAAATGTGGTGATAGGAAAAAACGTGTATATCGGTCCCGGAGCGACTTTGCGCGGCGATTGGGGGAAAATTGAAATAAACGATGGGTGTAATGTGCAAGAAAATTGCACTGTTCATATGTTTCCCGGTATAACAGTGGTGCTTCAAGAAAATGCTCATATCGGTCATGGAGCCATCATTCACGGAGCACACATTGGTCGCGACTGTCTTGTGGGAATGAATGCAGTGATCATGGATCGGGTAGTAGTAGGAGAAGAAAGTATTATCGGTGCATTAACATTTGTTTCTGCAGACACAATTATCGAAAAAAGAAGTGTCTTTGCAGGCAACCCCGGGAAATGGATTAAGGCTGTAACGGAGGATATGCTCAATTGGAAAAAGCAGGGAACGGAGATTTATCAGCAGTTGCCACAAGATTGCTTTAGGAGTCTTAAACCCTGTGAACCCTTGAGAGTGCAAACAGAAGAGCATAGATCGAAATACACCGATTATAAAACTTGGAAAGAAACGAGGAAGATGTAGAAATACGTATGCCAAATAAGCCCTTTCGATTTAAGCAATTCGATATTTATCAGGATCGCAGTGCCATGAAAGTAGGCACCGACGCCATTCTGCTTTCTGTTTGGGCGCGAGTGGCAGGGGTACTGGATATATTGGACGTGGGCACAGGTACAGGCATTTTAGCTCTCATGAGCGCTCAAAGAAATACCAAGGCAATTGTAGAAGCCGTGGAAATCGACAATGCCAGTGCAGAAGATGCGGCCCTTAATTTCTCAATAAGTCCTTATAGCGACAGAATATTCTTGCATACTTGCGATTTTCTGGATTTCAATACTGCCAGAACCTACGACCTTATTATTTCGAATCCGCCATACTTCTCCAATTCAATTAGAGCGAGCGACCCGAGTAGAAGCGCAGCAAGGCACGACGATTCTTTGCCTTCAGCAGCATTTTTAGAGAAATGTGCAGTTCTGTTAAAAGAGCACGGTACTGTGGCCGTCATATTTCCAAAGTTGCAGCTCGAAAAATGGGAAACGGAGGCGCGGTTGCACGGGTTTTTCCCGGTTAGGATTTGTCATGTTTACACCCTTCCTCACAAAGATTCGCAGCGCGTGATGGTGGAATACAAGAAAAAAGAGACAGAAGAGGTCGAAATGGAGTCTATTCTTATTGAAAAGTCACCGGGACAATACTCTGATCAATTCAAGGCAATTACCCGCGAATTTTTCTTGAAAGGCTAGTGATTAATGGTTTGGTAGAAGTTGAAAAGATCAAAATTACGATATATTCAATTATAAATCAATGATTTGAGTCATTAGGATTACATAATGACTTTAAGATGAGCTAGTTTGCGCTACAGTTCCCCTTAGCATTCCACAACTCGTTAATAACTACCAAGCAATTATTCCCCATTATCACGTTGATTCTTTTAATCGGACGTATTTTTGCAAATCTTTTTTAAGGCAAGGAGTACTGAATATGACGCTGGAGCCATTAGAATTACTGGAAAGGAAGGAAGGTAAGAAGTTATACGACTACCAAGTAGAGGCTATTGAAAAGATCTTTTCCCGGATACGGAGATTTCCCGACAAATACAATCTCTGTTTTCAGCTTCCTACGGGAGGAGGAAAAACGGTCATTTTCTCTGAGATAGCCAAACGCTACATTGCCGATTATGGCAAGAA
The DNA here is from genome assembly GCA_034439875.1 of Flavobacteriales bacterium. Classification (GTDB taxonomy): domain Bacteria; phylum Bacteroidota; class Bacteroidia; order Flavobacteriales_D; family Sanyastnellaceae; genus JAWXBG01. The sequence goes on along the minus strand of JAWXBG010000004.1, from coordinate 10,299 downwards.
GGTACTTATACTTACCCATCGGATCGAACTTTTAGATCAAACGAGCCGCATGCTCGACGAGGCCGGTGTGCCTACCAAAATAATTGTTAGTAAGGTAAAAGAACTCCCAGATCAAGACGATTTCAAGTGTTTTGTTGCCATGGTAGAAACGCTAAACAACAGATTGCGCGACGATAAATTTGAGATCGAGGGGGTTGGTCTTGTGATTGTGGATGAAGCCCACTACAATTCGTTCAGAAAACTCTTCCGTTGGTTCGACGAGCAGATAATTCTTGGAGTAACCGCGACTCCTTTGAGCAGCAATGTGAATTTGCCTTTGAATGAAAATTATCAAGAGCTCATCGTTGGAGATAGTATCTCGACACTTATAGGTAAAGGATTTCTATCGAGAGCAACAACTTACAGCTACGATGTCAGTTTGCATTCGCTAAAAATTGGAATTAATGGCGACTATACTGTAAGTAGCAGTGAAAAGCTTTACGGCAATTTTTTCATGCAGGAAAAGCTTTTGTATTCCTACGAGCAAATGGCGAAGGGTACAAAAACTCTGATCTTCAACAACGGTATTAATACGAGCAAGCAGGTATACCAGCTTTTTTTCAATGCCGGATATGAAATACGTCACCTCGATAACACACATAGCGAACAAGATCGCAAAGAAATACTCGAGTGGTTCAGAACAAAACCAGACGCCATTCTCACATCTGTTTCAATTCTCACTACCGGTTTTGACGAACCAACAGTGAGTACAATTATATTGAATAGGGCAACCAAAAGTCTCACGCTTTATCATCAAATGATTGGAAGGGGTTCTAGGGTAATTCATGGAAAGAAAGATTTTAAAGTAATAGACTTGGGCAACAACTGCCGCAGGTTTGGATTGTGGGAACAACATATTGATTGGCAAGACATTTTCGCCCATCCCAACTCATACATCGAAAGCATTATAAGCGATGAAGTGATGGAGAGGGAAATGACATACGTGATGACCCCCGATGTGCGTGAACGATTTGGAAAGTCGATGCTTGTGGAGTTCGACATGCAGGAAGAATACAATGCCGCCATACGAAATAGTGAAAGAACTAAAGATGTTCTTACCAAAAGCATCAAGCAACATGCTGCCATTATTCGCGAAAATGCGGAGGATGTGTACGATGCCCTCGAGTTGCTTCGATTGTTGGAACCGGATATTAAAAGCCGAGTTAAACATTACAGCTATTGTATTTCGAAGAGCACAGAAAATTATTTGGCTTGGCTTCGCGACGATTACACCCGTAAACTTCAGCAAGAGATTCGCACGCTCTATGCTTGATGAACAATACCAAAATCAATATTTAAAATGCTTCAGGCACTTCTGAAAAAAGAGTTGATGCTGGAGTTGCGCCAAAAACATGCCTTGGCGGGTATTGTAATCTATATTCTAAGTACGGTTTTTGTTTGCTATTTGTCTATTCAGGTAGTTGAACAAATCAAAGTCTGGGGCGCATTGCTTTGGATTACAGGGTTGTTTACAGCTTTTAGTGCCATGCAGAAAACCTTTAGCAACGAAGGAAAAGGAGTTCATATTTACCTTCATACTCTTACGAGTCCGCGCAAAATTATTTTAGCTAAGAGTATATACAACGCTGCGCTGGTGGCTCTTCTCAATGTTTTTTGCTTGCTTTTATTCGTGCTTTTTTTGGGCAAAGGCGTTTTGGATAAAGTGAGCTACCCTCAATTGTTTCTAGCTGTAATTCTCGGGAGTGCAGGCCTCGGAACAGCATTGAGTTTTATGGCAGGAATGGCTTTTAGAACAGGGAATAATACTGGACTGATATCTGTTATTGGTTTTCCCATTGTGATTCCTCAACTCATCACTTTGGTGAAAGCTACGAGCCTGGCCCTGGGTGGAGTCAGTTTTGTAGAGAATAGTCTGCAATTTGTCATTTTATGCAGTCTCTTATTGGCCTCACTAGTGCTAGCCCTTATCCTTTTCCCGTACCTTTGGCGCGATTAATTTATGATGATGAATAACTGGCTCAAACTCGCATGTATCGGACTTTTAGGATATGTGTTGGTTTTCAGTTTATATGTTCCATTAGTCCCCGGTGGCTTGCATGTGGACACCGAAAAAATTCGGCCGGGAGTAAATGAATTTGTTTTTACCGGTTATAACACACATTTTCTCTCCGAACGAAAATCTCTGCAAGTGCTCATCATGAGCGGAAATACAACCTATTGTGGAGAAGTTGTTTCTGTTTCCGATAATGCGCATGTTTCCACACGGGTTGTTTTACCCGATACGCTTCCGTCAACTACGATTACCTTTTTTGTGAACAACGATGTGGATGGCACTTTATCTGTGTTCAGTGCAATTGATATGAGTTCATTCGTTTTTGCCGAAGGCTATAAAAAGGGTTCATGCGAAATGGCAGTATCGAATAACGAACATATTGGTTTTGGTTTTCCTTTTCAGCATAAACTATACGAGGGTATAAGAAACCTTATGTTTCACGTTCCGATGTGGTTCACAATGTTTTTTCTGATGATCATGTCGTTTGCATACGGAATGAAATGTTTGCGCGGAACCAAAAACAACAATGTGGTAGTGCAATTTGATAATACAGATATATCTCATAATGAGAAACTCCTGAGATTTGACCGAAAGTCTGCGGACTATGCTAAAGTTGGTCTAGTGTTTTGCATGCTCGGACTCATTACGGGTAGCATTTGGGCGAGATTTACTTGGGGCGATTGGTGGACATCTGATCCGCAACTCAATGGAGCACTGGCTGTTTTTATCGCATATTCAGCTTATCTCATTTTGCGTTCCTCTACACTCGACCCAGAAAAAAGAGCCAGGTTATCTGCCATCTACAACATTTTTGCCTTTGTAATGATGGTCATTTTGCTCATGATCATGCCCCGCTTCTACGATTCGATGCACCCCGGAAAAGGAGGCAACCCTGCATTCAATTCCTACGACTTGGACAGCAGTCTTCGAGCGGTTTTTTATCCTGCTGTAATCGGATGGATATTGCTGGGCTATTGGATATACGCCCTCAAAAACAGAATTTCAAACCTTACTCATAAGTGCCATGAACAACTTTAAACAAACCGCGTTATTAATATTGTTTCTGGGAATGATGCTCTCTTCTTCGGCACAAACAAAAGATACCCTGGAAGAGTTTTTCTACACATCCGGCAAGATCAAAATGGTAATAGCCGTAATTGGAATTGTTCTAGTGGGACTGTTTGTATTTCTGATTTATTTGGATAGAAAAGTGAGTAGGTTGGAGAAACATTCTAAAAAACATTGACATGAAAAAGTCGGAAATAGTCATAATTATTTTAGTAGCTGTTGTTCTCGCAATAGTTATATACACATACGGAGTATCGCCGAGCACGGTAAGTTTTACAAAAGCACAGGAAGAGCCAGGTAAAGTTTCGCATGTATCTGGATTCTTTGACAAAACACAGCCTGTCGAATACGACAAATACAAAGATGCTTCTCTCACTGTTTTTTATATGACAGACAAAGAGGGGAATAGTGAAAAAGTATTTCTGCACGACGAAACCGGTAGACCAATAGGACTTGAGAATAGTGAAAGTGTAGATGTGCATGGTTCTTTCAACGAAAAGGGGGAATTTCATGCAAGTGATATTTTGACCAAATGTCCAAGTAAGTACAATCAGCAAAATCACAAGCTGAACACGATAACAGAAAACAATCAGTAATAGCCAATTGGCAACCATCCATGCAAGAAATTGAATATTTGAACGAGAATCTCCTTCCGGGGATATTGGGTAATTTTTTTGTGGTACTCAGTTTTATCGCCGCAGTGTTCAGCATGGGAACATATTGGCTCCTTACCAAAAACCCCATAGACTATGGCTTGCGCCGTTGGGCCAGAGCCGGTTTTTATATACACGGTATTTCGGTATTATGCATCATCGCTACTCTGATATTCATTTTGGCAAATCGCCTCTACGAATACCAATATGCCTTCGATCACGTGAGCAATGTGATGCCAATGAAATATGTGTTGTCTGCAATGTGGGAAGGACAAGAGGGAAGTTTTCTACTTTGGACTTTTTGGCATGTTTTATTAGGTTCATTGCTCATTCGTTGGTCTGCCTCATGGGAACCATGGGTAATGGCAGTGCTTTCGATGGTTGAGGTCTTTCTTTCGTCGATGTTGCTTGGAGTTTATTTCGGAGATTTTCAAATGGGTTCGAATCCATTTCTTCTGCTCCGCGAATTGCCAATACATGCAGGCGAATTTTGGATATTGGATCCTGAGTATATGAATCTTCCGCGCTTGCAAGATGGTAGAGGATTAAATGCACTTCTTCAGAATTATTGGATGACGATACACCCCCCAACATTATTCTTAGGTTTTGCATCCACGGCCATTCCATTTGTATATGCCATTGCAGGATTGTGGAGAAGGGATTTAACCGGATGGATGAAACCTGCAATCCCTTGGGCCTTTTTCGGTGTTATGATCTTGGCTACAGGAATTCTCATGGGTGGAGCATGGGCTTATGAAGCTCTTGGTTTCGGAGGATTCTGGGCTTGGGATCCTGTGGAGAATGCTTCTTTGGTGCCTTGGCTCACCTTTGTTGGAGCAGCCCATTTACTGGTGATCAACAAGAGAAAGCAGACGTCACTGTACACAACCTTTATTCTCACCATTAGCTCTTTCATTCTTGTGCTCTATTCAACTTTTCTTACCCGGAGTGGTGTTTTGGGAGAAAGTTCTGTGCACTCATTTGTAGAAAGCGGAATCTTGCCGCAGCTACTCGTTTATTTGATGTTTTTTATTGCGTTAAGCACATTTCTTCTTGCCCAAAATATAACAGTAAGAAGAGTTTATGGAGCGATCTCAGCTCTTATGCTGCTGGCCGGATTATATAGCGTTTGGCAAGCGCGAAGTGTGGATCAACCAGCTATGGAAGATGGTAGTTTGATGATAGGTCAAGACACTTGGATTCCAGGTCTTACCATACTATTTCTCATTTTGTCGTTCGCTGTTATGATTATTACATACCGCAAACATTTTGCAAAACCCGAACAAGAGGAAGCATTGTGGAGCAGAGAGTTCTGGCTTTTCATTGGATCATTGGTGCTCACGATTATGGCAGTGCACATTACTATACAGACATCAGTGAATGTTGGAAATATTTTGGCAGCTCCATACAGCGAAACGTTAAACGCACTTCATGAGAAGACAGGCTGGTCGTGGCTCGAAAAATTAAGTCAACACAACTTAGCTGCTCCATCTGAGGAAGAAAGATTTTACGTTTACCATAGAATTCAAGTTCCACTCGCCTTTATACTATTCCTACTCATTGCTATTGGTCAATATCTGAGATATAAAAACACAGATATGGGTCAATTCCGAAAACGCATTTCACGGAGTTTTTTCTTGGCATTTACTGTGACGCTTTTACTTGGTTTTTTCACCGGTTTCAGCGAAGAACAGTTCCCTGTTATAGCATTGGTATTCTCCACATTCTTTGCTCTTTTTTCTAACTTCGATTATGGCCTTAGGGTATTAAAAGGAAAGTTCGATATTCTTGGAGCCAGCATTGCTCACGTTGGATTTGCAATGCTCCTGATTGGAGGCGTGGTAAGCACATCTCAAAAGGAGGTCATTTCGAAAAACGTTGAAGGAAATGTTACCAGTGTAAGTGAGGAATTCAATAATAACGAGGACCTGATGCTCTATCAAGGAGATACGTTAGTGATGGGAGAGTACTGCGTTCATTACAAGAGCAAAAAACGCATTAGCGATCGGTTGTTGTGTGAGGTAGAGTACTTCGAAAAGATGCCCAAAGTATACAAGGAAGGCGATATTATTGAGAAGACGGGCATTTATTTCCGCGCAGTGAAAGATCATAAAGCCGGTGAGTTTTTGCAAGATTGGTCGGTCGATTCACTTTGGAAACCAGAGGCAAGCATATCTCATGAAGATGAACACAAAGTGCAAAACTGGAAGAACGGTGAGCCTGGTAAATATCTCTACACACTTTATCCAACAGTACTAATAGCAGAGAAAGGGAATAGCCGTGAGCCGAGTATCAAACACAGTATTAGCAGCGATCTGTATACGTTCATTAAGTATACTGATACATCTACTGTGGCGATAGACACCAGTCGTTATCTAGATCCGCGAAAAGGTATAATTCCGCTGGCTCAAGAAATCCCCATCTTTAATGGAATTACTTTCATTTTGGACAGTCTCACAGATGTTGACATGTCTACCGCGCCTGAAAATCTTCCCGAGGGTATGAAAGCCAAGAGAGGATATGCTCGTTTGACTAAAGAGGGAATTAAAGAAAATTTGGAAATACTTGCCATTAGAATCAACGACAGTCTTCCATTTGTTTATCCTGTAGAATCTCAGAAATTCAGGATGTTATTTGCACTCGAAGAAAAACCGGAGGGACTTGAACTCACTATTCAGGATCATGCAAGCAACAAAAAAGATTTGCTCATATTGACAGCCGAGATATTTCCATGGATCAATATTCTTTGGTTAGGATGTTTGGTGATGGTCATAGGAACAGTAATGGCTATTAGACACCGGATTAAATTATCCACTACCAATCAACAGGAAGTGGATGCTAATTAGAGATAAAATAGCTTGTCAGATTTCCAATATTAAAGGTCAAACGCGCGCTGCTCGTATTGCTTTTCAAGCTATTTTCGCATCAAAACCTGAATAATACAATCATTCAATGAAGCATTTGTACTTGTCGGCAGCCGTGCTGCTTTGTTTTGTTTTCACATCTTGGTCACAAGACGCACCTTTCCCCCCAGGCTACAATCTCGGATTCGAACATTTCAACACTTTACCACTTGTTGAGCTTGCTACCATCAACACCGGACAAGTAAATAACGAAGACGTAGAGGTAGAAAGAGAAACCGGCAGATACAACAATGGTAGGATTATGTTTGAAAACATGAACTCCGAAACCCATGGAACGTGGACCCATTTGAGTGATGGAGGCAAATTATGGCAATTGAGATTTACGACTTCAGGAGCATTGGGTGTGTCAGTTTATTTTGATGATCTTTTCATACCTGTGGGATCTCAGCTCTATCTCTATTCAAGTGATATGACATTTCATCAAGGGCCATACGATTACAGAGAAAACAATGCGGAAGGTATTTTTGTTGCGGGAGAGGTTTTTGGTGATGAAGCAGTTCTAGAATATTATGAACCGGCTGGAGTGATAGAAATCCCTCATCTCGGTATTCGGGGTGTTGGACATTTTTATCGGGGTATTCACAATCACCGCGATATGCGCGGCGGATCAGAACCCTGCGAAATAGATGTAAACTGCCCTGAGGGAGATGATTGGGAACATGAGAGAGATGCTTCTGTGAGATTACAATTGGTAGATAGTGGCGATTTGTTTTTATGTTCAGGCGTATTGGTAAACAACACGGCATTAGACTGCAAAAGCTTCGTGCTTTCTGCAATGCACTGCTCAGTGGGCATTAGCGCGAGTGACTTTCTCAGTTGTCAAGTGAAATTTAACTACGAAAGGTCCAACTGTGGCTCTGGATCGGCCGTAAGCACTCACAATAGAAGCGGCGTTTTTAAAAGAGGTGATAGTGCAGATGGCGGTGGCGACAGTGGAAGCGATTATGTATTGTTCGAATTAGAAGATGATATTCCCGACAACTTTACGCCGTATTATGCAGGATGGGACGCAACTGGATCTACCCCTCCGAATGGTGTATGTATTCACCATCCGAATGGCGATGTGAAAAAGATTAGTACCACTGAGGATATTGTTTCAGGTACGTGGCCGGGTGGAGCTTCTGGTCACCACTGGAGAGTTGAGTGGATGGAAACTGAAACGAATTGGGGAGTAACAGAAGGAGGAAGTAGTGGCTCTGCTTTGTTCAACAACAATCATCACGTTGTAGGAAATCTTACAGGTGGTGGATCGTTTTGCGATAGTCCAACGGCCGACGATTTCTATGGCAAGTTCAGTAGGCATTGGGACGGAAATCCAAACCCTGTTGCAAGTCATCTAGAAACATGGTTGAATCCAGAACCGACAACCGATCAACTGACTTTATTCGGCTCTTACAGAAATACCGATTTAGCTCAACCTTGCAGTGTTGGAATCGAAGAACAAATTACCTTTGATCAAGTAGATGTTTATCCAAGCCCTTCAACAGATTTTATAACCCTTACATCCGGTCGTTTTCGCGAAATGAAAGAAGTGCGTATCTTCAATCATGATGGTCAATTGGTGAAAAACATTTTGATGAACAATGCTTCAGAAAGTGTTGATGTGAAATCATTGTCATCAGGAATATATTATGTGACTTTCATATTGCAGAATGGAAATTACGTGAGCAAAAAGATTACAAAAATTTGATGAAATAAAAACGGAGAATATTCCGTCCCATACGTTTGTATTTTACAAAAAAGCCATCCAAAGTGATGGCTTTTTTAATGGGCCAATGCTGCCTATAACACTTTTTCGGCATTGCGCATTGGAGGCATCTTGAGCTTCATGCGCTGCGGGCTTCTCGAATCTTCACGGTGGAACAAAGTAATAGTTCGACCTATGAATTCCGATTTCTCCATCGGGTGATTCGGGTTTATATGCTTGAAGTGTTAAATGCCGTGAGATAAGCTGCTACACGCCAATGGCGTGAAACGGTATTAATAGTACATTGTCCCTTAAATAGTTTTTACATTTAACCCATATTTTGCAGTTGGAATTGTCGTGCAGTTTTGAAAGGGAAAAGGCAGGGGGCTCTCGCAAGATTTCTATTTGAAAGCGTATGAGTTATGCGTTGAGAATCAAAATCGAGAAAGTCCACGTCATTTCAGACTTCCAGCGATGTAATAGATTCCAACTGCAATATATTTCAACTTACTTAATTTTCATTCAATGAGCCCAAAACACGAGCAGATAGCCAAACTCATTCAACTTGCCAAAATAGATGGAGATCTTGACCACAAGGAAATACTGTTGATATATGGAATAGCGCATAAACATGGCGTTCAAAAATTCCAGATGGACGAAATTATCCGAAAGTCTGATTCGAACACATATCCGCGTTCGATAGATAGAGATGAGAATATCCGCTTCTTTTATCAATCGCTGATACTGGTAACTGTAGACTATAAAATTTCTGAAGAAGAAATTACCTTTTTAGAGAAAATCGGCAAGGGACTTTCTCTTGATCCAACCCGAGTAAAAAAGGCCATTGCACATGTGATCGAGAACAAGGAAACCGACTTGGATGAGACGGAGATAGTGGCATTGATTCAATAGATTTGCTTGTTTTTTTTATGCGTGCTAGATACTTGTATAAGGCCAACCCGAATCTTTTTCCTCACTGAGCATTGGTTCATCCGTAGCATTAAACTACATTCGTGAATGAACAAGAAGTGCTCCCGAATTGCTCGGGACGCGCGTGTGAGGCGAGAGTCTCAAGTTGCAAATCCCGCCCATGCGGGGCACGGTTCCGTGAGAACGCAGGGGTGAAATTCCCTTGCTTGACTCGATTATCGGTCATGTCAGAGCACCGAGTTACCGGATAAAGTGGTGGCAGTATACAAATTATAAATGAAATAGTCAATGCAAGAACCAAATCTCTTCCAAAAGGAAGTTTGTATCAATAGACTTGCTAATACATACAGAGAAGTTTTCGAATGCGATGTTATTTCGGCGATGAATAATATGCGAGCGAACTATTCGGCATCCGAACTTCAATAAATTCTGCAAGTTTTGAAGGAAGAAGCAAATCTATCTCGGTTCGATACCTATGTGTTATTTAATCCGTATAGATCGGATATAGTTAAAAAAAGTGGTTCTGCTTCAAAACAGGTTAACACTCTTCCGTATTTCGCCATTGCCGGAATTAGTGGCTCGTTGAAAGTAGTGAGTGATAAAGGCTGGCTAAATCTTATTCCATTTTGCATTGATGTTGTCATACTTTCAAGGATTTGCAACTGGGCTCTTCAAAAATGGGGTTAATCGTGATGTATGACGGCATTTACCTTTCGTGCATGAAAGATGCTGCAGAGCATTACCCAAAAAAACTTCTAATGTGCAGTGCAGGATGGACTAATTTGAATCCTGAATCCGCATCGGGATTCGCTATGAATTGCTAATACCGTTTATCCCGCATTACGCATTAGGGCAATTTTTGTATAATGCGTGCGGGATTCTCATATCTAAGCGATAGAATACTGCATTCATCGGCAAAATTAGGGTGCAATTTTTCTATCGCTTGATTTGGGTTTATGTATCTGTAATATTCCAATTCCGTTT
>JAWXBG010000003.1:0-7355 GCA_034439875.1 Flavobacteriales bacterium | reverse complement strand
TGCAGCATGGACTATTTATTGTGCAGAATTGGTATTATCCCGAATCACGCGATGGAGATATCGGAATTCATAGGTCGAACTATTACATTGCTCCATCGTATAGATTTGAGAATCCCGCAGCGCATTAACCTCAAAACACTTCCAATGCGCAATGCGGGATTATTTGATGGTGTATATTCAAACATCAAGAATAAAAATCGAGAAAGTGATTTATATCAAAGGGGGTTAACGCTGCAATGGATTTCTAATGCGGATTTTGGGATAAATTGAAATTAATGTGAATTTAATCTGGAGAGAACCTCCAAAGTTCAAAATTCACAAGTTCGACGACAGTTCCCAAGGAAGAGTATCATCCAGTTCAAAAGTTCGCCGTTCGGTATCAGTCACGAACGAACGTCATGCCAACGGTTCAACACAGATGCATATCCACGAGATTACTCTCCCTTCCATACTCCTGCTAGCAATGCATCAATCGTATCGGATGTAACGGAGTGGTATCCCGGACGGGCTTTAGCGTATATTTCTTTTGCCATTTTAACCTGACCAGATTGAATCATGGCAGCAAACAACGGCTCTACAAATTTTCTGCGTCCCACTTCAAGCAAAAAGGCCTCAACTTCATCATTAGCGGGTGTATACTTAGCTAAAATTGCATTTTCAAGCCATTTGAAAAGAACTTCTTTATTGGTGCTTTTAGTCACTGCCCATGCGTTGTCCATTTCTTTCATAGCCGTGAAATCTTTTCTTTGGATTTGACTTAAAAATAAATATCTTTCTTCATAACTCCAATTGTCCCAAGGAATGTCCATCACAGTACTCAACTGTTGTTTTGAGTCCCATTTCTTCACAAATTCATTCACACTCTCCACTCGAGCACTTGATACTTGAGGCGCATTAGAAGGAATACCTTCTCCGTATACCCACTCGTCGATCTTCACAATCTTATCCATATCAGGTGTTACAAGTTGATCTCTCAAATACGTGAGAAAACGCTCTGTGTCCATTACCTGAAAAGCGTGACCCGAAAAATAATTCTTGATAAATGAATCAAACTTTTCGCGTCCCGCTGTTTCTTCAATCAATCGAAGGAAAAAATATCCCTTGTTGTATGCAATATCTGTCATACCATCGTCTGGATTCCTTCCCTCAAGCGATAGTTTCAATTTGGTGTCAACAGCCATTGTGTCTTTCGTAAGCTGATCGATGGTGGCATCCAATTCATTTCTCGATATGGTTGCGAGCATCTCAGATGTTTCTCTACCATAAACAGCTTCCATAATGCGCTGCTCGAAATAAACCGTAAATCCTTCGTTCAACCAAAAATCGTCCCATGTGCTATTCGTCACAAGATTGCCACTCCAACTATGAGCCAATTCATGAGCTACCAATGCTACCAAAGACTTATCTCCTGCAAGAATAGTAGGTGTAGCAAAAGTGATTCTCGGATTTTCCATTCCACCAAAAGGAAAGGCCGCCGGCAAAACCAACAAATCATATCGTCCCCAAACATAAGGTCCATACAACTGCTCCGCGGCTTCAACCATTTTTTGCATGTCCTCAAATTCTTTTGCAGCCGCTTCAATTACTGAAGGCACCGCATAAACACCCGTTCTGTCTCCTATTGGTCTGAACTCAATATCTCCAACGGCTAATGCGAGCAGATAGGATGGAATGGGTTGCTCCATTTTAAAGGTGTATTCTCCCGTTTCATTCTTCTTTTGCGGGTTCTCGGCACTCATCAATGCAAGCAATCCTGCAGGTACTTTTACTCGTGCATTATAAGTGATACGCACGCCAGGGCTATCCTGACAAGGCATCCATGTTCGTCCCAAAATAGCTTGTGATTGTGAAAATAGAAATGGCTTTTCTCCATCTACCCAAAGCAAGGCATCTGCTGCCGTATCGGCTCTATAAACAATTGAAACTTTTTTGGCACTGGAGTCAATGGGAATTACTAAAGGCTCTCCGAGATACTTACTATTCGGTCCTATTTCAAATCCAGTTGCTACACCATTCACTTTCACCTCAGAAATGTGCAAACCATTAATATCGAAAATGATTCTTTTTGCTTCCGGTTTTACTTCTATGTCATATACTGCGGTTGCCATAATCGCGTGATTCTGAAAATCAACCACAGCATCCCATTCAAGGTGTGTTACTCTGGCTATGTTTGGTTCACTGTAGGTGTGCGGATCGCGAGCGAGTTTGGTGTTTGCTATCATAAGTTTAGTTTTATCACTGCGCTGTGAAGTATCATTCTCTTTGGAACTGTTGTCGCAAGAAGTTGATGCAAGGCTTAGCGCAATTGCTATAAGTTTTAAACTGCTTTTCATTTTCTGTTTGATATAAATGCAATATTCTTTTGAACTCAGATTTTGGCCTCACCAGTCAAATGTCGCAAATCACGAGCGTTGTGAGCTAGATCTTGACTGATAATTTCCCACAAAATTTCAAGGTCCACATCGAAGTATTCATGAGCAATATGATTTCTCAAACTGTACATGTTTGTCCAAGGAATGTGCTTATTCTTCTTTCGAAATGTATATGACACATGGTTTCCAGCTTCACCCAAGACTTCAAAATTTCTGAGTACCGCATCTTGCAAAATGGATTCTTTTACAAAATCTTCGAAATTAAGTCCTGCGGTATAATTGAGAATACGGTCGCACGCGTCCAACATTTCGCGGAGGTACATGGGTAAGTATGGATCTTGCCTTTTCACAGATACCGCACACATTTTTCAATTTCCTCTCTAAACAATGCCTTCAATCCGCGAGGCGTTACAATGTCTATTCTCCGTTGCAGTTTGAACTCGAGAAATTCCTTTAGTTCAAAAAACTTCCATCCGATGGGTTTCTGTAATGTCACAAGTATGTTTACTTCAACATGTTTGGGACCACTTGCATCACAAAAATCATAGAAGTAGCCAATGGTCTCAACGCCCCATTTTTTGCGCAATTCAGGTAGAAAACGATGTAGGTCTTTTTCGAGTTTATGATCCTGTGTTACCTGTTCTGCCATTTGTGGACTTCTATTTCTTACCTTTTTCTTTCAGTGCCTTTTGCTTTTGAACTTGTGTCTTTTGCATATCTTCTAAACGCTGTTGAAACGAACTTTTCTTCGTCGGTTTTTTCTTATTGTCTTCAATTCTGTCGCGAAGTTTTTTCTCATCTACAATGTACTTTTTGATTACCCACATCTGACCAATAGAAGTTATGTTGGCAACAAAATAATAGAGCGTAAGACCTGATGAAAGGCTGTTGAAGAAAAACAACATCATGAAAGTGAAAATATTCATGATCACCTTCATATTAGGCATTCCTGGTTGCTGCTGCTGTGGAGTGCTGGCCATTGTCATACGTGAATACCAAAACGTAGATATACACATTAAAATAGTAAGGCCAGAAACGTGCGCTCCATAAAATGGGATTTCAAAAGGTAATTTGAACAGTACGTCGTAGTTCGCCAAATCGTCGGCCCAGAGAAAATCTTTTCCTCTCAATTCAATGTTCGATGGAAAAAATCTAAACATCGCATACAGAATCGGCATCTGAAATAAAACGGGGATACAACCGGCAAATGGATTCACTCCTGTCTGACGATACAGTGACATCACCGCTTTCTGTTTTTCTACCGGCTCTTTCCCTTCAAACTTTTTATTAATTTCATCCATCTCTGGTTTGAGCATTCTCATTTTGGCACTGCTCACGAAGTTTTTCCATGTTACTGGGAAAAGAATTGTTTTAATAGCGAGGGTCAGCAATAAAATGATAACCCACATAACGCCAATGAAACTGCTTAAGAATTCGAACACCGGACGAATAAACCACCTGTTCACCCATCCAATAATTCCCCAGCCATAGTCGATAATTTTTATGAAATCCTCGGCACCAGTTTCACTTAACTGCTTGTGTCTATTTGGTCCGAAGTAAAAATTCCAATTCGAAGAAGCCTGAGCACCTCCTTCCAAATTCAATTGAAACTTGGCTACATATTGTTTTGTAAGACTTGAGTCGAGCGGTGTAATGCTGTGAAATTCAGATTTCTGCCCAAAGCCATTATCAGAATACATGGCGGCGGAGAAGAAGTACTGTTTAAATGACATCCATTGAAGTTTTCCATCCGCAACAATTCCTTCGTCTCTAGTTTCGGTGAGGTATTCTCTATCCTCTCCTGCCCTTTTGTAGAAAACTGAGCAATGTTGTCGTTCTTGCGCTATTCCCTTCTCGTTGCTGTATCCCGCAGCCTGCCAATAAAACTCAGGTTGACTGGTAGCCAATTGAAGTTCATCAGCGAGATTCACGGCATTCATTGCAACACCGACTTGATATGTCCCCGGAGTAAAGGAATAGACAAATTCCAAATATTTATTTGAATCTGCTGTGCGAAGGGTCATTTTAAAACTCTTGTTCTCAGTTCTTGCATCTACACTTTCGGCACTAGGTTCGAAAATAAACTGATCACCAGAAAAAACTCCTTTTCCTGCAATATTGAACAGAACAAACATTTTACTCAATGAATCATTCCAAAGATTTATTTGAGTGGAATCAGTGTACCTCCATTGATCCTTGAGTATCACCCTTTCTACAAGTCCACCTCGCGTATTAAAATACATGTCGAGAAGATCTGTTTCTACGTGTACCAATTTTTCTACCCCTCCAGCAGATTGACTGAAAATTCCAAATTTCGATGCCAATTGGGCCGAATCAGGGGCTACAATAGTTCCATTGGTAACATCTGTCTGCGCCGGAATGATCTGTTCGGCCTGTTTAGCTCTAGCAAGGGCTTCCACCTGGGCAATGCTATCCTGCACTTCGCGGGCGCGAACTTCTTCTGCATTTGGGGCCTGGAACCACACAAAGGCTATTACCAGAAGGATCATTAGGCTCATGCCTATCGCTGTATTCTTATCAAATTTCATTATAATAGTATAAAATCAAAGGCGGGCAAAAGTCGCAATGGATAAGCCTAAACCCACGAAAAGGATTTAAAAATTTATCAATTGTGCCAATTTCCACCTGAAATGGCTTTGATAGCTGTCTAATTGCGCAATTTTGGGGTTCGTGAAAAAAGCCCGGAAATCGATCCTTATCTCCATCGTCCTAATCGCTATCTCCCTCATCTTGATAGCTCTAGAACTTATGATGGGCACTATTAGCATTCCTTTTTCCAATCTTGTTCAAATACTCCTTGACCCAGATCTTGCCCAAAACGGGTGGAATTATATCATTTGGGAAATTCGATTTCCAAGGGCTTTAACAGCTTTCTCTTGCGGAATCTCACTCTCAATCGCCGGATTGGTGCTACAGACCCTTTTTAGGAATCCATTGGCGGGCCCTTCCGTTCTCGGTATAAGTTCGGGAGCAACACTCGGAGTTTCATTGTGGTTGCTAGCCGGTGGACTTGGATTAAGCGCAATTGTAAGCACTGCCATAGCCGCATTAATAGGATCATGGATGGTTTTGTTATTGCTTATTTGGATAGCAGGCAGATTGCGCGACAATGTTTCGCTTCTCATTTTCGGGATAATGCTCAGTTTTTTGGTAGGTGCCTTTGTAAATGTCCTGGAATTCAAATCAACCGATACTGCTTTGAGGGCTTTTATTAATTGGGGAATGGGCAGCTTTTCGCATACGGGTTGGACAGAAACGATGTTATTGCTTCTCGCAGGTATTATCATATTAATTGTACTCGCGTTTATGGTTAATCCATTGAATGCTCTTCTCCTAGGCGACGATGTGGCTCATTCGATAGGAGTTTCAGTTAAAAAAAATCGAATAATCATTATTCTGCTTACTGGAATTCTGGTGGGACTTACTACTGCTTACTGCGGTCCTATTGCCTTTATCGGGCTTGCTGTTCCTCATATTGGTAGAATGATTCTCCGTACTTCTGATCACAGATATTTGCTGCCGGTAGTATGCGCTGCAGGTGGGACGGTGAGTTTGATTTGTGATTTTGTAGCCCAGCACCTAGTAGATGGTGGTTTGCCAATCAACACGGTGACCTCCGCTATTGGAGCACCGATAGTCATGTTTTTAATCTTTAAAGGGGGAAAAAACAAAACTTGAAAGAAGCTTTAACCATATCAAATTTGTTTTGCGGATATGGCAGAGAAGTCCTAATCCACGACTTTTCTGCAAGGGTCGATCTCTCAGAAATGATTGCCGTTGTTGGCACTAATGGCAGCGGTAAAAGCACGTTGCTTAAAACCATTTCTGGGCAATTAAAATCGATCCAAGGAGAAATAACTGTGAGTGGTATCAATATACAGGAACTAGATCAGCGCAAAAGAGCCCGATACATAAGTTCGGTGCAGAGCAAGGTTGAGAATGTCCCTAATTTGGATGTGCTCTCTGTAGTAACTCTGGGGCGATATGCAACAACAGATTCTGTATACTTCTTTAAATCTGAGGATGAAGAGGTCGCAAAAAACTGTCTGCACCAAATGCAAATTTCTCATTTGATGCATAAATCTGTAGATAAAATAAGCGATGGTGAATTCCAAAAAGTAATGATAGCAAGGGCATTGGCGCAATCTGCAAAATGGATGATCCTGGATGAACCTACGGCTTACCTCGACTACAAAGCCAAAAATTCTGTGATGAAAATCTTAAGCGAACAGATGCAAAGTCAAGGATTAAGCGTCATTTTTTCGTCTCACGATCTCGATATGGTTTCAAAATATGCAAGCCGAATTTGGTTTGTCGACAATCAAAAAATTGTTGAGCGCTCAGCTTCATTTATTGACGAACTGAGGCGATAAATATTTTTCGACTTTCTATGTGATGGTGATCACATCATCCCTAGGTTTATTAGCCTTAATTTCGCGCCATGTCTCAAAAGAAACAGAATAGAACCTTGTCTACGCTAAAACTCAAATGTCCGGCTTGTCATGAAACTTCTATGTTCAAGAACCCTAGTACATTTCAATTAAAGGATTTGGGAGAAATAAAAGAGCGCTGCGAAAAATGCGGAACAAATCTTCATCCTGAACCTGGATTTTATTTCGGTGCCGCATATGTAGCTTGGGGTTTGGTGGTAGCCTTGTGGGTTTCTGTATTGGTAGCTCTCAAAGTTCTTGATGCAATACACTTGATTGAATTCGGGTTTCTCACTCATCCAAAGACATTTCTTATCACCGGATTGCTCTTAAATATCTTGGTTTTTCCCTACCTTTTCAGATTGTCGCGCAGCATTTGGGCGCATATGTTTATAAAGTAGCTTGGAGTGAGGCATCATTTCCGTAGGAACGACATCATACCAGTTCCGTAGGAACGACATCATACTAGTTCCGTAGGAACGGCATCATACCAGTTCCGTAGGAACGACATCATACTAGTTCCGTAGGAACG
>JAWXBG010000002.1:0-9952 GCA_034439875.1 Flavobacteriales bacterium | reverse complement strand
TTCCAATGCGCAATGCAGCATGTACTATTTATTGTGCAGAATTGGTATTATCCCGAATCACGCGATGGAGATATCGGAATTTATAGGTCGAACTATTACTTTGGTCCATCGTGTAGATTCGAGAATCCCGCAGCGCATTAACCTCAAGTCACTTCCAATGCGCAATGTGGGATTATTTGATGGTGTACACTCATACATCAAGAGTAAAAATCGAGAAAGTGCTTGATATCAAAGGGGGTTAGCGCTGCAATAGATTCCCAATGCGGATTCTGGGTTAAAGCTGAACTCTTCTCACGAACCTAGGTCTTTATACTATTTGTAAGCACTCTCCTCCGGAGAAGGTCGGGATGAGGTTTCCAAGAAGGTTGAAGACTCGACAACGTCTCTGTAGCACTTTTAATTGGAAATTCCCCGAAGGTCATTCATTCGTTGGAATCGTAGACACGATGTCCAAACCATAACCCTCAATGGCAGTTCTTTTAGTTTGGTGGTTGGTGATGAGTTTCATCTGAGAAACACCCAAAGACCGAAGTATTTGTGCTCCTATTCCAAAGTCTAAGTGATCCATATTGCTAGAAACCGAGGCAGGTTTGTTGAGGTTTCTTGTTGCAAAATCTTCCAGTTCCTGCAAAAGCCCACCGCCGGGCTGAAGGTGGTTCATGTAGACCAAGACACCTTTGCCTTCGCGCGCAATTATTTCCATTGATTTCTGGAGATCAACGCTATTGACGTCTGGATTGGCAGAAAAAATATCGCTGATAATATTGCAAGAGTGAACACGCACCGCAACCGGCTCATCTGCCGACCAAGTTCCCATGATCAAGGCCAAATGTTGCCTGGATTCTATTTTTTCACGGAAACCAATGATTTGAAATTCGCCGAAAGAGGTTTGTATTGGAAGCCGGCTTACTTCTTCAACAAGCGATTCATTCTGAAGTCGGAAAGCAACTAGGTCTTTAATTGAAATGATTTTCAGATCAAATTTGTCAGCAATTTCCATCAATTGAGGGAGGCGAGCCATAGAACCGTCTTCATTCATTATCTCTACAAGCACACCTGCAGGTTCGAAGCCTGCGAGCACAGCCAAATCAACGGTTGCTTCGGTATGACCTGTACGACGCAATACGCCGCCATTTCTTGCTTTTAGAGGAAAAATGTGGCCAGGTCGTCCAAGATCCGATGCTTTTATTTCGGGATCTATGAGCGCTTTCAATGTTTTGGAACGGTCGTGTGCACTAATTCCCGTGGTGCAACCATGACCTAAAAGATCTACAGATACAGTAAAAGGAGTGTGGTGAAGAGCAGTATTACGAGGCACCATCATCTCTAACTCAAGCTCCTCACACCTTTTTTCGGTAAGAGAGGCACAAATAAGGCCGCGACCATATTTGCTCATGAAGTTTATTACCTCCGGGCTAGCATTTCGAGCGGCAGTTATGAAATCGCCTTCATTCTCGCGGTCCTCATCGTCCACCACGATAATGACTTTTCCATTTTTGATGTCCTCTATCGCATCTCTTACACTGTCTAGTTTTTCCTTCACAATTAATGAGCTGATCATACTGCAAATTTACAACGGGATGTTTTGATACTAGAACCTAGCTTTAACTTTGTGCCATGATTTTACCTATTGTCGCTTATGGCGACCCCATTTTAAAGAAGAAGGCAGTGGATATAGATCAGGACTATCCGAATCTGGAGAAGCTGATCAAGGACATGTTTGATACTATGTACAATGCACACGGAGTAGGATTAGCTGCGCCTCAGATCGGAAAGGGTATCAGACTTTTCATTGCAGACGCTTCGCCTTTTGCAGAAGGAGAAGACGGCGATCCGGATTGTGAAGGATTTAAAAGAGTATTTATAAACCCAGTCATTTTTGAAGAAAGTGGTGAAGAATGGGCTTTCGAAGAGGGTTGTTTGAGTATTCCCGGTATTAGGGAAGAAGTGAAGCGCAAACCTCTTTTGAAAGTTGAGTACTACGATGAGAATTGGGATCTTTATGAAGAAGAGCTCGACGGTTTTCCGGCCCGAGTGGTGCAGCACGAATATGACCACATTGAAGGGACTTTATTCCTCGATCATATTTCAGCGCTCAAAAGAACATTGTTAAAAGGCAAGTTGTCTAACATTACAAATGGCGACGTAGACGTGAAGTACAGAATGAAATTTCCGATAAAAAAATGAAGACAAGTCACTTATTGAATGTTGCACTGGTTTTGGGAATAACAGTATTTGTCTCCTGTTCGGAGAACAAGACAGATTCCGGTGAAAAGTCCAAGGTAAAATTAACAGCTCAAGATTCAATCACAAAGGTGATCAATGAGCTTGAAGGAAAGGTGAATATGCTCGATGAAAGTTTCGACAGAACATCGGCTAAACAACTGCTCTCGGCATATCAGAATTATTACAACCAAAATTACAAGGACAGTATTGCCGGCATATATCTCTACAAAGCCGCGAGACTTGCACAAGGTTTGAAAAACTTCAAACAAGCGATCAGTTTATTTACAAATTATCATGATGGTTTTCCAAATCATCCGAATCGCCCGCAGGCCGCACTCATTGTTGGGGTGATCTATGAGCAAGACCTTCACGATAAGGCAAACGCCAAAAGTGCCTATCAAAGGGTAATCGAAATTCATCCGGAATCTCAGGAAGCCAAGGATGCCTCTTCTCTCATTTCATATCTAGATATGTCGGATGAGGATTTGATTAAAATGTTGAAGGAAAAAAACAAATAAGATTGAGTCTTAAATTCCTGAAATATGGTTTGGTGCTGATACTCCCTATTTCTGCTTGGCTTAGTTTTTCTTCGATGGGTTGGATCACTTTTCTGCCTTTTGTTTTGGTTTTTGTTTTCTTTCCGTTATTAGAACTCATTATTGGCGCCGAAAACAAAGTGCTTAGTCGATTGGAACTTGAATTTGTTTCTAACGATAGGATGTACGATTATTTGCTGTATGCTCAAGTTCCTATCCAATGGTTCAGTCTCATCTTTTTTTTGTGGAGTGTGTCTACTCAAGATCTTTCTTGGATTGAACTTACAGGTAGAACAACTTCTATGGGAATATTATGTGGGGTGATAGGAGTAAATGTTGCCCACGAACTTGGCCATCGAACATCCAATTCTGAACGTTTTTTGGCAAAGGCATTGCTTGCGAGCACTTCCTTTTTGCATTTTTATATTGAGCACAATCGTGGTCATCACAGAAACGTAGGAACCGATATTGATCCTGCATCAGCTCGAAAAGGCGAGAGTCTTTATGCTTTTTGGCTAAGAACAGTGAGAGATAGTTTTAAATCTGCATGGCACATTGTGGCTTTGCAAAGGAAGCGAGCCAAAAAGAAAGTGTGGTCCCTTCAAAACGAAATGATCCAATACTTGCTGATTGAATTTTTGATCTTGACTATCATTTTGGTGCTAGCGGGATGGATGGCCCTTATTCTTTTTCTGGCGTGTTCGCTTACAGGCATTTTGTTGCTAGAGTCCATCAACTATATCGAGCACTATGGATTGAGAAGATCAAAATGGAGCGAACATCGATACGAGGATGTGCAGCCGGTGCATTGCTGGAATTCGAACCATGCTTTATCTCGTCTGGTCTTGTTCGAACTTACCCGACATAGCGATCATCACATGTTTCCGCAAAAGAAGTATCAGTTGCTCGAAAACACCGAGACTTTTCCTCAACTACCTACCGGATATGCTGGAATGATCATTGTGTCTTTTATTCCGCCTTTGTGGAGAAGACTGATGGATCATAGAATTGAGGGGACCTAGCGCAAGTGCTTTCATCTTCGCCTTATCTGACCTAATTTCGCTGTCATAAATCATTTAGAGATATGGCCAGATTTAAGCCGGGTGTTCTCACAGGAGACGAAGTCACAGAATTATTCAATGATGCAGATGAGCGGGGTTATGCTCTTCCAGCAGTAAATGTCATTGGCACAAATTCGGTAAACGCAGTATTGGAGACCGCTCGCGATGTCAATTCGCCGGTGATCATCCAATTTTCGAATGGAGGAGGAGCGTTTTATGCCGGCAAGGGATTGAAAAATGATTTGCAACAGGCTAGTGTGGCAGGCTCAGTGAGCGGAGCCCAACACATTCATTTGGTTGCCGAATCGTATGGTGTGCCTGTAATTATTCATACCGATCACTGCGCCAAGAACCTTTTGCCATGGATGGATGGCATGCTCGATCACGGAGAGAAATTTTATGAAAGAAACGGCAAGTCGCTGTTTTCATCTCACATGCTCGATCTGAGTGAGGAGTCATTGCACGAGAACATAGAAATGTCGTGCGAATATTTTAAGAGAATGGAGAAGATGGGCATAACACTGGAAATAGAGTTAGGTGTCACAGGGGGTGAAGAAGATGGAGTAGATAATTCTGGTGTAGATAGTTCAAAGCTCTACACCCAACCCGAAGATGTGGCTTATGCGTACGAAAACATGATGAAAATTTCGAAGCGATTTACCATTGCTGCAGCATTTGGAAATGTGCATGGCGTATACAAACCGGGCAATGTAAAATTGGAGCCTGTTATTCTGAAAAACTCTCAGGATTATGTGAAGTCAAAGTTCTCTACTCAAGACAAACCAGTTCATTTTGTTTTTCACGGTGGAAGTGGTTCAACACAAGAAGAAATAAGGGAAGCGATCAGTTACGGTGCTATAAAAATGAATATCGATACCGATATGCAGTATGCATTTTTAGTGGGTATTCGAGACTATATGGCTTCTAAAAGTGGCTATTTGCAGGCTCAGATTGGCAATCCGGATGGCGCAGATAAACCGAACAAGAAGTACTACGATCCACGTGTGTGGTTGCGCGAAGGCGAGAAGACTTTTGTAAGTCGATTGAAACAGGCTTTTGAAGATTTGAATTGTTTGAATAGAAATATCTGATCATTATATTCTGAAAAAAAGCCCCGCACTTCGTGTGGTTTTTTATTTCCCTATTTGGGATTGGCTTAATCACCAAAGCTCCGTAGGAGCGGCATCCTACTATCATTTCCCTTATGCGAACGTATTTCTGCTTGAAGCTCCGTAGGTGCGACATCTTTCAATGCATTGGAGGGTAAAGCGCCCTCTTCGCGAGCGAACTTTTGGGAGCGCGGGAAAGGGATTTTTTTTGGGGGAGGGAGTAAGATGTCGCTCCTATGGAGCTGGCGTTGAATCCTATGGAGCTTACATTCAAACCTGAGGAGCTTGCATTAAAAATAAACCCGAATCATGCGATGGAGATATCGGAATTCATAACTCGAACTATTACCTTGTTCCATCGTGTAGATTCGAGAATCCCGCAGCGCATTAACCCCAAGATGCTTCCAATGCGCAATGCGGGGTAAACAGCACAAAAGCAAAAACCGTTATCTGGCAGAGGTGATAAAAGTAAAAACCCCGCGAAGTGCGGGGTTTTTTATTTCATTGAAAGTTATGTTCAATCTTTCTTTACAAAAGGTAAAATGGTTTTGGAACGTTCGGAAACAATGCGAACATTGTAATGGCCTGGTGCCAATTGCGAAATATTAAACGTTCGAGGATTGTTTTTTTCAAAACGAAGTACCATTCGTCCTGAGGCGTCGAATATTTCTATGGACAAAATGAGGTCGTTATCCAATATTTCCACAAGGGTTATTTGATCCACCGCAGGATTAGGGTAAAGAGCAAAGCCGTTTCCTGAAAGAGTTTCGATAATTCCAACAAAAACAGTAAAGTCCTGTTCACAAGTGCAACCGTTTTCGTCTGTTACGGATACAGAATAATCACCGGCGCCTAGATTGTCTATGCACTCTTCGATGCCGCTATCCGACCAGAGTATGGAATACCCCGCTGTTCCGCCGCTTATTTCGACACATGCAGAACCATCTTCTCCTTCTATTTCATTTGACACGGTCAGTTCGCATGTAAGTACTTCGGGTTCTGTAATGGTATAAGAAATACTGGCAGAACAGCTACCCTTGTCAGAGAAGGTGTAGTTATATGTGTCAGGTACGAGGTTTTCTTCTTGCACCATCGAATTTCCATTTACGAATATTTCAACGGAGCCATTGTTTTCACCAAAACACTGCACGGGCACCGTGTTCGCGATTACTTCAGGCAATGCTCCAACAGTTATGAGCATAGAATCAACTTCCCAGCCGTATTTGTAGTACACCCAATATTCGCCTGCTTCATCTGTTGTGAATTCATCGACGTTCACCCCATCACCATACCAGTAGCCACCTATAGGTTGTGCATCCAATTCGAGTACATCACTTGCGCACGTATAGGATAATTGTGTAATTTCAATATCAATGACATCTTCTTGCCAAAGTTGCTCATAGAAATAAGATCTGTAGATCCAAGAACTTTGACGGGCGTGCCAAACGATTTCACCTTCGGGATTTACTTCTATGATGTGACCACGGTTGTTGAAATTTGCGAATGGGGCTCCACAAACACCGTATCGGTTTCCGTTAGGCAATCGACGTGCGCTTCCTACTATTGGGCTAAACAAACTATCTGGGAAGTTGTATGACCACGTTACATAAGCTATTGGAACCTTGTAATAGTCGATTGCAAATTCAACCATTCGGCTCGAAGGAGCATCTCCTGTGTTGTCGAACACAATGTATTTGTTTGGTTCAACATCGGTAAAATCATGTTGATCGGCAAAGCCGGAATCATTTTGAATATCAATTGTGGCGTTCATACCACTTAAGGTGAAAATAATGTCACCAGTGTTTCTGTCAACTTTTACTAATCGATCAAGCTCTTTGAAAGAGAGGAGATAATGTCCATCATAATCTTGGTTAAGACTATTGCAATGCTGCCAGTTGATGGCATTCGCACCAAAAATCGGAGTAAAAAAAGCATTCAAGTTTGTTGCACCTTCCGCAACAGGATCCCAATAATCAAAGGTGCTCCACTGCCAAATCACATTCCCTGAGGTGTCAAATTCTAAGATGCCTTCACCTATTACAGGCTGCACGGCAGCTCCACCTAAAGATGTGAAATCGAAGTTGCGTAATTCCGCGGCTATGACTATGTAATTTCCGTTTGAGTTGATTTGAATATCGTGGTGGAAGAATAAATTTTCATATTCCGTTCCAGTAAAATCGATTTCATGAATTATGTTTCCATGCAGATCTCTTTCTTGCACTCTATGACACTCTGTTACTAGAATATTTCCATTAGGTGCCACATTCCAAAACTGACAATTTGCAACACCACCAAATCCATCTACTCCTGCATGCCAATCATACCATACAACTTCACCATCTCGATTAAAAATTTGAATGGTTTTGTCTGGGGTAGATACGTTATTGGTCATATAATAACCATCCAATCCAGGTGTGTTCGTATACAAATTAGTAAGGCCCGTAACATCAGATGGAAGTGATCCTGTTTCAAAATTTGTCCAATCAGTTGCGACGCACGAACCCGCGTTCCATGCCACAATTCTGTACTGATAGGAAGAATTGTTTACAAAACCAATTACTGGAATGTCGAAATTCATGGCAGACATAGCCACGTTCGAGTGTTCTACAGGAAAACCGCCTCCTCCGAATAGATCTTCTGACAAATTGCGCTGCCACTCCACATAAGCCATACAATTCTCATTTGTCTCGAAAGTGAAATGATACCGAAGTATGTTGTCTGCAAATGGAGTTGCTGTAGAATTTGAAATAACAATTTGAGAATGCGCTGCAATAGAACATAGCACCGTGAACAGCAAAACATAGAAGGTTTTCATAGAATAATTGGTTTTGGAATGAGAACAAAATTACGTGATTTTTACATTATTGTAAAAACTTTGTATTTTCACGGCACCTTTGTTTACCCTATGAGAAGATGGATTATTTTTTCAATCGTTAGCTTGATGGCGTTTTCGGCTGAGTGCGCTTATACAGGCTTAAGTTCTGAAATTGTGGCTTATGATGCGATTGATGGATACGTAACACTAAGAATCTACGCCAATTTTTCCGATCCGGGCGATCAGTTGATCGCCATTACCGGCAACTCGGCTAATCCATGGAATATTCAAATTTCAGGGGGTAATTTTTACCAAAACTTTGCTGGCGGCGGAAATACAGCATCTATCAACCCTGCCTTTTATCCTATTGTACCCGACCTAGTTTTTGATAGTTGGATTACAATTGGCGACGAAGATTTAGTTGGAAATACGCTTTCTTCTTTCACTGTGAATTATTCGAACTTCGAATCGGGAGGTAATTTACTTGTGAACCCGGTTGGGGGAGGTGGTCTGTTCGCAGGCCCTGATGTATCGCAATGTTTTCCGATAGGTGGAAAAGTACTTATGGGTCAAATGACTATTAATGCAAATGTCACGTGGACATGCAATCTCACATGGCAAGACAATTTGGACAATCAATTCAATGAGTTTGCACAAACTACATTCATCGAAGGAGGGGATCCTGGATGTACATCTCAATATGCCCTCAATTTTGAGATGGAAGCAACGTTAGACAATGGTTCATGCATATTTAATCCGCCCGGATATGAAGGTCTAAGTTTTGAAACCATTGCAGAAAATGGAATTGAAGGATTTAACACTTACCGAGTTTATGCAGAGTTTGCATACCAGGGAGATCAAATCGCTGCTGTCTTTGGTCAAGATATTACGCCGTTGATAATCCAGTCTAGCGGTACATTTTATCAGAATCCATTGGGTGGTCCCACAAGTACTTCGATTAATCTAGGGCTGTTTGGGATAGAACCAGATTTAGCCTTTGACTCATGGGTTACGATAGGTACGGCGAATGGTCCGAATGCACTTGATGAAATAAACCTTGATGCACAAACTTTTGAATTGGGTGACGATTTAGTTATCAATGATGAAGCCGGTGCTGCGTGGTATGTTTTTCCTGACGAAGAACCAACCTCATTTCCAAATGCACAGGGAAGAGTTTTGATTGCACAACTTACTACGGATGGCGATTTGTTCTTACAAATTAATTTGCAGTATCGTGCAGCCAATGGAACAAGTCCGCAAGTTATGAATCAAGTAATCGAAATACCTTTTGTTCAGAATAGTTGTCCGGGCGATTACACAGGAGATGGCACTATAGGCTCCGCTGACCTACTATTATTCTTAGCTGGTTTTGGCTGTGAGAGCAATTGCATAACGGATCTCACGGGAGATGATCAATCAGGAACTGCAGATTTGTTAATATTCCTGAGTGTTTTCGGTTCGTCTTGCTTTTAGCGGCGGGATATAAAGAAAACATCAAGAGGACCTCTAAAAACCTGTTTTATCCCGCATTGCGCATTGGAGGCATCTTGAGGTTAATGCGCTGCGGGATTCTCGAATCTACACGATGGAACAAAGTAATAGTTCGAACTATGAATTCCGGTACCTCCATCGCGTGATTCGGGTTTATGTTTCGCGGAGATGCTCAAATTTAAGAGGTAGAAAAGTCTTTACGATACGCGAAAGCAAACTTTTCGTCTAAAACTTGATTTGGGGAAATTTACGGCGACGACAAGTTCCTGACCTTATTCAGGA
This sequence comes from Flavobacteriales bacterium, assembly GCA_034439875.1. Lineage (GTDB taxonomy): Bacteria > Bacteroidota > Bacteroidia > Flavobacteriales_D > Sanyastnellaceae > JAWXBG01. The sequence continues at coordinate 432 of JAWXBG010000002.1, read as the reverse complement.
AGGGCGCATAGCTGGACGCTCTGTAACTGAGATTTGGTGAAGTATTCGGGGTAAATGACATCAGATTATACCAATTCTGCTTGCTTATATAGTCCAAACTATTTTATAAGCATTAACCCAGAATCCGCACTGGAAGTTGCGATGAAGCGCTAAACCCCAAAGATAGCAAGTGCTCTGGCAAGATTTTCATTTGATGGTGTATATTCATACATCAAGAATAAAAATCGAGAAAGTGCTTGATATTAAAGGGGGTTAGTGCTGTAATAGATTTCCAATGTGGATTCTGGGATTAAGTGGTAAATGCCGTCAAAGTAGCTGTTATAGGCCAATGGAGTGAAACGGAATTGGACTATTACAGATACATAAACTCAAATCAAGCGATAGAAAAATTGCACCACAATTTTGCCCATGAATGCAGTATTCTATCGCTTA
>JAWXBG010000001.1:0-13472 GCA_034439875.1 Flavobacteriales bacterium | reverse complement strand
GTTCCTACGGAACTAGTATGATGCCGTTCCTACGGAACTAGTAGGATGCCGTTCCTACGGAACTAGTATGATGCCGTTCCTACGGAACTAGTAGGATGCGGTTGATGCGGAAATAGTAGGATGCGGTTCCTACGGAACTAGTAGGATGCCGTTGCTTCGGAACTAGGGTATATTGTGAACTGGAGGCGAGTATGTTGGCGTTCCTGCGGAACTGAGATTGCACGAAGGTCAATCACAATGAGCGTTACAGAAGATTACAGCCTACTTTTGTCTATTAGCCCAAACCTCCGAACCACAACCTATCCCTTCAAAGCTTCTGCACCGGCAACGATCTCAAGGATTTCTCCAGTAATGGCCGATTGACGAGCTTTGTTGTAGGTGAGTTTGAGTTCTTTTACCAAATCGCTGGCGTTGTCTGTTGCCTTGTGCATGGCAGTCATGCGAGCGCCGTGTTCGGCCGCTGCACTATCCAAAATGCCTTTGAACAATTGTACTTTAAGTGATCGTGGAATCAACTCTTCGATGATTAATTCCTTCTCAGGCTCGAAAATGTAATCGGTTTTGCTCTTATCAGAACTTCCACGAGGCTTTACTACAGGCAAGTACTGCTCGTTGCGAACGATTTGAACGGCAGCATTTTTGAATTGATTGTATACAACATATACACGATCCCATTTTCCCGCAGCAAACTGAGACATGATCTCGGTTGCAATTTTTGAAACGTTCTCGAAAGTAGGTCTGTCAAAAATGGTGTAGGGGGTATCCGTGAAACCCTCGGTTGTATGTTGAGGTGTTTTCTTATAAATGTCAAATGCTTTTTTACCAAGAGATAAAATTTTCACATTTGCATCCGTATGTGTTCGAAGAATCGTTCGAACTTCTTTTATGATGTTGTTGTTGAATCCTCCGCAAAGACCACGGTTGCTGGTTATAGCAACAACCAACACGTTTTTTACTTCGCGGGTTTTGCTGTAAACTCCTTCATTTCCATCAAGCGATGACGATACATTGCTAAGTATCTCCTGCAGCTTGTTGGCATAAGGCCGCATGCGGATGATGGCGTCTTGAGCACGTTTCAGTTTTGCAGCGCTCACCATTTTCATTGCAGATGTAATCTGCATGGTGCTGTTTACTGAAGTAATCCTGACGCGTATCTCCTTGAGGTTGGCCATGTCTTATCTGTGGTTTAAACGTAACGGGCTGAAAGGTCCTTGGCTACTTTTTCTAATACATCGGTGATGGCATCATTGATCACTCCATTGCGAAGATTCACGAGCACATCTTTATGGCTTGTCTCAAGAATTGCAAAAAAGTCTTCTTCAAATGCTTTCACTTTTTCAACTGGTACCGAACGCAAAAGTCCTTTGGTTCCACAGTAGATAATGGCTACTTGCTTTTCTACAGAAACCGGTTTGTTTTGGCCCTGTTTTAGGATTTCAACGTTGCGACGACCTTTGTCGATTACAAACTTTGTGGCCTCATCGAGATCGGATCCGAATTTCGAAAACGCTTCCAATTCGCGGAACTGAGCTTGATCGAGTTTCAATGTGCCAGCAACTTTTTTCATGGATTTGATCTGTGCAGATCCACCCACACGGCTTACGCTGATACCCACGTTAATCGCAGGACGCACACCTGCGTTAAAGAGATTTGTCTCAAGGAATATCTGACCATCTGTAATCGAAATTACGTTGGTCGGGATATAGGCTGATACGTCTCCTGCTTGTGTTTCGATGATCGGCAAAGCGGTAAGTGATCCACCACCTTTCACCAATTTCTTCAAAGAAGCGGGAAGGTCGTTCATGTTTTCTGCTACCGATTGTGTTTCGTTCACTTTTGCAGCACGCTCAAGTAGCCGGCTGTGCAAGTAAAACACATCACCAGGGTATGCTTCACGTCCTGGTGGGCGACGGAGGAGGAGGGATACCTCGCGGTAAGCAACTGCCTGCTTTGATAGATCATCGTATACGATAAGTGCAGCACGACCTGTATCGCGGAAAAATTCTCCGATAGCACATCCCGAGAAAGGAGAGTAGAATTGAAGAGCTGCCGGATCGGAAGCGGTTGCAGCTACAACTACCGTGTAGGCCATAGCGCCATTGTCTTCGAGGGTCTTAACAGTTGAGGCAACTGTTGAACCTTTTTGACCGATGGCCACATATATGCAGTATACCGGTTGACCTGCATCGTAAAATTCTTTTTGATTGATGATCGTGTCTATCGCAACAGTCGTTTTCCCTGTCTGTCGGTCACCGATAATCAACTCACGCTGACCACGACCAATTGGAATCATTGCGTCGATCGCTTTGATACCTGTCTGAAGTGGTTCTTTTACTGGCTGACGATAGATAACGCCTGGAGCTTTGCGCTCGAGAGGCATTTCATAGGTTTCTCCTGTGATAGGACCCTTTCCATCGATAGGTTCGCCAAGCGCGTTCACAACGCGACCAAGCATTCCTTCTCCAACCTTAATGGAAGCAATGCTTCCAAGGCGTTTTACAGTCGAACCTTCTTTCAACTCTCCTGACGGTCCGAGCAATACCGCTCCGACGTTATCTTCTTCAAGGTTCAAGGCAATACCGCGCACTCCCGATTCAAATTCGATCAACTCACCGTACTGAACATTGTTCATTCCGTAGATGCGGGCAATACCATCTCCTACTTGGAGAACTGTACCCACTTCTTTGATTTCTGCTTCACTTTTGAATCCGGCGAGCTGCTCACGCAGGATCGCTGATATTTCCGCAGGTTTAACTTCTGCCATGGTAACTTTTATTTCTTTTTGTTTACGGCCCGCTATTCTGCGGACTTAAATATCACAAGTTCAAAAAAACTAACCGGATTAAAACTCCGGCAAATAGGGGTTCTCAGAGAATTCTCTTCTGAGTTGGGTTATCTTCTCGGCGAGAGAAGCATCCATTTGGCGATCTGCCACATTGAGCACAAAACCACCAATAATGTCTTGATCAATTTTCTCTACGAGTTCAATATTGCCACCAGCCATCTTTACTGCTTGAGCATGTATCTGAGCACGAGTTTGTGCATCCAAAGCCACCGCTGAAACAACATTGGCTTCGGTAATATGACGCATTGTTTTGAATTGATGAACAAACGAGGTTGCTATCTCACCCATTAAACTCTCACGCCCTTTTGTAGTAAGCAGAGTTATAAAACTCATGGTTGTTTTACTCACCCTGCTTCCGAATATCATTTCGAGAATTTTCACTTTCTTGTCTTTTTTGACAATGGGATTACTCAAAAAGACTTCAAGATCACGGCTCTGATCGATACTAGATTTAACCAATTGCATATCTGCAAAGGCAGTATCCTGCTCTTGTGGATTGTTGCACAAATCGAGTAAGGACTTGGCGTAACGTGATGATATGCGAATTCCGCTCATGGTTAATTTAGTTTGAACTCATTTCTGAGATCAACTTACTGTTTAGTGCTTTCTGCTTGTCTGCATCAGTCAGTTTCTCTTTTACCAATAGCTCAGCAATGTCGATAGACAAAGTGGCTACATAGTTTTTGAGATCGACCATAGCCGCTTTTTTCCGGTTTTCAATCTCCGTGCGGGCTGAGGTCATGATGCGCTCAGCATCCTCTTGTGCTTTTTCCCTAGCTTCAGCAATGATGTTGTCCTTCACCTGCTTTGCTTCGATGAGAATAGCATCGCGCTCATCGCGGGCCTGACGAAGAAGGTCTTCGTTGCCGGCTTTGAGGTTGGCCATTTCTTTTCTAGCGCGCTCGGCTTCGTTCAAAGCATTTTCTATGCTCTGCGACCTTTCATCGAGCGATTTCAGGATAGGACCCCATGCATACTTCTTCAAAATGAAGAGCACAATCAGGAAAGAAACAGTAGCCCAAAAGACAGTACCGTATTCTACTTTTAATAAACCTTCCATGTGGTGGTTATAAATTAATATTTCTTGTCCGGGTTCTATCTACCGATCCCGGCGAAGGCAGGCTATTAGGCCAGAGCTACTAGCAAGCAAATGATAACCGCAAAAAGAGCTACCCCTTCTACAAGAGCCGCTGCTACGATCATGTTTGCACGCAGATCACCGATGCTCTCAGGTTGACGAGCCATTGCATCAAGAGCGTGGCTACCAATGAGACCTACTCCGATACCTGCTCCAATTGCTGCAAGACCAGCACCGATACCAGCTAAACCAGCTGCAGATGCTTCCAAGAAAACTGTCAATAATTCCATGTGATTATTTTGAATTTAAAAGTGTACTTATTTAATGATGAGCTTCTTCATGTTGATGTTCCTGTGTAGCGTCGCCGAAATACAACGATGCGAGCAATACAAATACATATGCTTGAAGGAAAGCCACTAAAATCTCGATGAAGAACATGAATACAATGAAGAGTGAGGCACCTAAACCAACACCATAACCAGCCGCAGCATTGGTAGAGCCAAAAAGGAAAACCAAACTCACAAGAGCAAGAATCACAATGTGACCTGCAGTAATGTTTGCCGTCAAACGAATCATCAATACAGCAGGTTTGATAAACACGCTGGCAATTTCAATCGGGACCAAAATGAGCTTCACAAAAAATGGAACCCCAGGAGGCCAGAATATGTGTCCCCAGTAGTGCCCGTTTCCATTGATTAATGTAACAACGAAAACCAAAGCTGCCAAAACCAATGTAATACTCATCGTACCGGTAATGTTGAAACCACCGAGAAATGGTATGAGACCGAGCATATTGCAACCCCATATAAAGAAGAACAAAGTCAATATCAGTGGTAGAAATTTGGCTCCACGTTTTTCACCCATCGACGGAATTACAACTTGATCGCGGATGAAGAGGACCAAGGTTTCCATTAAGTTCTGCATCCCTTTTGGCGCACCACCTTTCCGATACTTGCGAGCCACACTTGTGAAAATGAGCACTAGTAAAAACAAAACTAACAGCATCCCGAAAACAGACTTGGTAATAGAAAAATCTATAAGTGTAGCATGTGTTTCTGCAGAAGAGACTGCAATGTGAGGCGTGTCTAAGTGAGCTATTTCTTGGTGAGTGCTATCAGCAGCAGTATGCTCGTGGTGAAGGACTACGTTAGAGGCAAATTTGATCGTCTCATGATCATTTGCATAGGTATATCCTGTCCGTGGAGAGGTATATGGGATATAATTGTGATGTTCGTCCCAGAAGTTACTAGACATAAAGACTTCAATTCCTTTGTCTGTATATAAAATTATTGGCAGAGGTATACTCGTGTGACCAATCAAGTGAATTGAATGCGCATCCTGGATGTGTTCCATGATCATATCACCTGGGCTGAATTTGCCGCCTTCTTCACCGCCAGAAGCTTGTATGCTAACGGGGAGGAACGACAAAAAACCCATGATTATGGCCGTAATAAATCCGCTGAAAACCTTGTATGATGCGGGATTGGCGGTAATTTTCATGGTCTTTTCCTTCTTGAAATGCGGTGCAAAAGTAGTCATACCTAATCCTATTACAAGGAGCAAATTCAAATAATTAAGAAATATGAATTTTACTTGCCGAATCGGGACTTCTGCATGCGGGTCTTGTACACTTAAAGGACTGTTAATCATTAGGATATAGCTGCTGCGCGATTTACCTCGATGCCCTATAATGCGAAAACTAGAGGCCTGTGCGTTCCTACACCTCTCAAACACTAGGCTGTACGCACATCTTTACTTACCTGCGAGGTCAGAAGTGCTGTAAATACGGCATAGATAAAGAACAAGGACAACGCTAGTTCAACGCGATTGGGTTGTTTGAGCACCACATACACTGTTACAATGATGGCAGAAGTGAAAAGCTTCACTATAATACTACCCATCACGGCTGTGACAAATCGCTGTGGGTTTTTTTTGGTTGCTGAAATAATATTTCGATAGAGCAGAAAAGTGATTAGCCCATATAGAAGCACAAGCACGTAGCTTATTTCAGGAATTGTGACCTTCTGCGAAAAATTTGCAGCGAAAATGCAAGCACCAACTAGTACAATGAGTATAATTAATTTCAGCAGAAACGAAGTAGAGTTTTTCAACGTGAAAGATCTTTGATTACTAAATAGAGTGAGACTCCTACACCCAATAATGAGAGCCCGATGGTAAATCCATGAAAGGAATTCGTGAACTTTTGATCCAATTTCATGCCTCCCCAGATACCCAAAAAAATAGGAACTCCCATTTGGAAGGCCATGGATGAAAAACGCAGGAAACTGTTATAACGCGATGGCACTTTCTCTCTCGAAGGATTTTGTTTCTTCCTTTTTCATTTCCTTCACCTTGGCCCCCATGTTGCAGGCTCCGGTAAATGTTGCGCCCGGTTCTATAGTGAGTTTATCAGTAAAAATATCGCCTTCCACTTTGGCAGAATTCTTTAATGATAGTAGCTGCTGTACCATCACTTTGCCTTTTACGGTACCCTCAATTTCTGCATTCTGACAATGAATGGTACCCTCAATGCGACCTGCAGGCCCGATGACCAATCGTCCTTTGGTATTGAGATTGCCAATGAATGAACCATCGATGCGAATGTTGCTTTCGCATCTTATTTCTCCTTCAATGCTTGTGCCTTCAACAATGCGGTTGATTGCCATATCCGGTGCTACTTCATTGCCACGGACTGCTTGTTTTCTACTGTTCATCATAATAGGGGGGTGGATTAATTATTCTTTTCGTAAAAATCCAAATACAAATCGAGACTCTTGGTTTTGAAAAGAGTAATGTAATTTGATTTAGAGATCACAAAGATGAAATTTTTCTCATTCGCCAATTCTTTCAATTTGGCATCATCAATACTCTTGATTGTACCAATGTATTCTTGTCCTTCGGAAATGGTCGAAAAGGTTTTTACCAGAACGATGTGATTTGACTTATCAATCAAATTGTTTGTCACTTTCAATGCACTAGAATTATAATACTGCGAATTGAAATCAGAGATATTGGCTTTCGTTTTGTTGATGTCAGTCCCTTGCACAGGCAGCACAAATGCAACATATTGCTCATTACCCTCATCAACCTTAAATGGACTTTCAACTTCGGGAGTTACTTCATTGCCTTCACCATTGGCTTCCTCAACTTTGGGTTCTTCAGTCATCGAAGTACTTCCACCTTTCAGCGCGGAAAGTAACTCCTGCGCTCTTTTAGCTTCATCGCTATCAGGACAAGATTGAATCAATTCGTTTAATTCTCGTTGGTAATTTTCTTTGATCGAGAATGGAGCATCGGTGTAACCAACACAGATCGCACGAAGCAAACGGTACTTACACAATAGATGGTTGTTCGGTTCTGAACTTATAACTCTTGTCGATTGGTCTATAGCATAAGCATAATTGCGCTCGGTATAACTTCTGTAAATGGGTTCGTATACAGCTCTCTCTTCAGCTTCTTTCAGTTCTTTAAAATCGAGGTATTCGGGATTGTCAATTAAGCGAGCCCACTCACTTCCAGGGTAACGACTTTTAATCATGTCGCCCCAAAACTTCGAGGAACATTGAGAACAGAATGGACTGGGTGCATAACCCGGAGTCTGCTCCTTGCTCAACCATGTGCGGAAAAGCTGATACATGGCGGTTGGATGAAAATCACTCTCATCTAAATTGGTGATCAATTGCTCCCATGAGTTGATCGCGTTATCATCATCGTCCAATTTCTCCTTGTAAATCACTCCGGAATTGTAATATGCCTCTGCTACCGATGCCGTTGATTCTTCCATTTTGAATGGATCATCGCATGGCAAATTCGACATTAGTTCTTCAATCGAAGGCACGGAGTATTTATCGTCTTTGACTTCTGTACCCGTCTCACTGGCAGTTTCACCGCTTTCTTCCTCACCCTCACCGAAGGAGCCCGCAAGTTTAGAATTTAGTCGCCAATTGTCTTTTAACGGACGATCACCCCAAGTAGAAATAAAATCCTCCTTGCCTTTCACTCTTAAAGCCGAATTGTAAACCCAGAAATTATCGGTAATGCCCGGTTGCCCCGTTTCGGCAGCGAGCTCTTCCGCCAACTCATCGGCAAGGCGCTGTTCTTCCATTTCTTTTTCCAACTTCTTTTGGGCATCTTTAATTTTCTTCTCAAGTTGCTCAGGCGAAAGGTTGCACAGTTGCAAAAGACTATCCTCAAGTTCAATGGTGTTTAAATAACCGATCAATTCTGTAAGACTCTCTGCTCTTGCTTTGATTTCTCTGTAGCGAAGATGGTCTTCATTGATGTTTTTAAATGTACTGTCGTAATACAATTGCGCAGATTCATATTGGCGCTCCTCGAAGTACAAATCAGCAAGCATCAGAAATGATTTCATCTTTTGCTTCTTGTTGTCTGTATTTACTTCTAGAGATTTTTCTAAATAAATTATTGCTTCTTTACGGTTCTGCTCCTTGAGTTCGAGGTTGGCCAACGCATAATAAATTTGATCTTGATAAGTGAGGTTTTTCTCATCCTTCAAAAGCTTGAAAAGTTCTTTACGTATTTCACCGCTATTGCCATCTTTTCTACAAAAAGCGGTGGCTCTATTAATCTTCGAATAGAACTCGAGTTCGTAAGGCGCACGACTTTTTTCAACTGCTTTATAGTAAGTCTGAGCTTCTGTGCAATTGCCAAGTTCTTGATTCAACTGAGCAAGGATGAACAGGGGTCGCGCGCGATCTCGTTTCTTTTTGATGTGCTTCAGGGCTGATTCAATTTTCTCTGCAGCAGCTTCTAGTTTTCCCTGATGAATTAGGTTGTCCGCATACACCAGGTAATAATCTGCTTTGATCTCATCATCCATGTCCTGCTCAACCTTCGCGCGATTGAGGGCTTGAGTGGCTTCTGAATATTCTTTCTTGGCAATAAACGTTCTTCCCAACCATGTATTCGCGACCAGGCTAATTGTGTTGTCGTTGTATTTGCGGTTTACGTATTGAAAAATTTCTTCGGCTTTTAAGTAGTTCCGCTTATAAAAATAGGCTTCTCCGATCTTGAGATAATTTTCGTCGATCCATTTATTCAGTTTTGGGTGCTTCGACGGTTTGGTCTTTGCTGGATTCATATTGTGTTTGTCGATCACCTTTGAACACTTCTCAATGGCCTTCTCCATTTCAGGATAAGAAGCTTTGGCACTTTCTTCTGTACCATAAATAAAGAGCGGTAAAATCAAATCGTAATCTTCAACATGTACATCCTCAATCTTTATCAAACCCTTCTTAACACTCTCATTAGCATTGAAGTAGCCGTTGAAGTAGGCGGTAGTGTTATGATAAGAGCGGTAGGCAAAGCCGTCCTTTTTGGTAGTACAAGCCACAGCCAACGACGTAAGGGTCAGGAAAAGAGCGTATTTGACTACAATCGACTGTTTTGACACAAGTTGTGGGTTTGGGGCCAGATTTAACTTGAAAGTGGCAAAAATATTTCATTTTTCTTTGCTTTTCTTTGGTCCAGTCAAATTGAAGCATGTCAGCAAAAGAAAACACCAAGCGAAAAGTACTCCTTAGAAAGCTGAAAAGCCGATTCAGGTTGACAATTTTGAATGAAAAGACATTCGAGGAAAAGTTCTCTTATTCTCTCACTCCGCTCAATGTCATTGTCATGTTTGGCGGTTTGCTGTTTGTTTTTGGTGCATTGATCTATGGCCTTGTTGCATTTACACCCTTAAAAAAGTACGTTATTCCAGATTACACCGACTATTCTTATCGTGAAGACGCTCGTAGGTCTAGAATAAAGGTGGATTCCTTGATGACTGCCATGGAGGCCAATGAAAAGTACATGTCCCATTTGCGCATTATTCTTTCCGGCGAAACCATTCCTAGTGGCGACTCAGTGCCTACGGATGTTAAGCAAGGTGATCTTGGGGAAGGTCCAAGTGAATTAGAGAAATCTATTCGCCAAAAAATTTCTGAAGAAGATCGCTACAACTTGGAAGCAGAGCAGGAGGCAAGGGCAAGCTCATTGGGATACATTCTGTACAAACCGGTGAATGGAACTGTTTCTGGTCATTTTGATCCGAAACAGGGACATTTCGGAGTAGATCTTGTGGCCCCAAAAGATGACCCCGTGCGCGCTGTGCTTGATGGAACGGTTATTTCTGCCGTTTTTACTGCTGACGCAGGAAATGTGATTCAAATACAGCACACCAACAATATGGTGTCCGTTTACAAACACAATTCAGCCATTCTGAAGAAGCAAGGTGATCCTGTGAAAGCTGGTGAGAGCATTGCTTTTATAGGAAATTCTGGTGAGAACAGTGATGGACCTCATCTCCATTTTGAACTTTGGGTAAATGGAATACCCGTAAACCCTCTCGATTATATTGGATTGAAATAGCGAGAATAGTCAGTTCGAATCTTCTGGATTTCTAGCCCTCTAGCATTATATCGAAATCAGTAAGAGCCACGAATTCCTCTATTCTTTGATTGATTTCTGCTTTGGATAATTCAAAAAGTCTTTCAGGACCGAATTTTTCGCACGCAAATGAAGCCATTGCAGAGCCCACAATGACCGCTCTTTTCATGTTTTCGAAAGAAATGTTTTTTGACTGGGCCAACATTCCTACGAAACCTCCAGCAAATGTATCCCCGGCTCCGGTAGGATCCACAACTTCTTCGAGTGGAAGTGCGGGTGCAAAAAAGATGCTCTTGTCATCGAATAATAGCGCCCCGTGTTCTCCTTTTTTGATGATAAGGTACTTTGGACCCATGGTTAAGATCTTACGAGCTGCCTTCACAAGCGAGTATTCTCCAGCTAGCTGACGAGCTTCTTCGTCATTGATTGTCAAGACATCCACTTTTTCGATCACCTTCAACAATTCGCTCATTGCAATATTCATCCAGAAATTCATAGTGTCCATTACGACTAATTTTGGACGTTCTTCAATCTGTTCGATTACACGCATTTGAACTGAAGGAGCGAGGTTGCCCAACATCAGAAAATCACAATTCTTGTATTTTTCCGGAACTACCGGATCAAACCCTGCAAGTACATTCAAATCTGTGATCAACGTGTCGCGAGAATTGAGGTCGTAATGATATCTGCCTGACCAATAAAATGACTTTTCTCCTACTTTGGTTTGAAGTCCCGATTGATCAATCCCCCGGCTTTCCATTTCTCTTAAAACGTCAGTAGGAAAATCATCTCCAATTACAGAGATCAATCCACATTCATTCACAAAATGTGATGCAGCAAGGGTAATATAGGTGGCTGCTCCTCCGATTACTTTTTCTCTTTTCGCAAAAGGTGTTTCGATCGAATCGAAGGCTACAGTTCCAACAGCTACAAGTTTCATCTAAAAAATTTTGCCAAAGATATTCTCAACTGCTAGTGGAAAGCCTAAGAAAATCCCCGAAAGAGTGATTGTAGAAGCTATTGATTTTGAAATGAGATTTTTAGTAACTTTGAAACAATCCTTTTTTCTAAAACCACTTTGTATGCCGAATACCAATTTGCTCTGCGCGTTTATGTGTGTGGCTATTACCAACTCTATTGTTTCTTATAGCCAAAATGATTTCTGTAGTTCTATGAATACTTCTTCACATTCAGAAACATTTGTTGAACAAGGAGACGTTGAATGGGTTGAGAACATTGATTTGCGAACTATTTTTTCTTCTACTTGGAATGATGGCAGTGGGCGAATGCGTTTGGAATATTCCAAGTCTCCAATCAATTATTTGGATGAAAAAAGGGCTATGCAGCGCATCATTTCTTATCCCCATCTTGAAGGCGATCTTTGGATAGCAAACCAACAACCCTTTACTATTTCTCTTTCCGAGGTAGGTGTGGTTCATACTGCTATGAATTCGCATTTAAATGCTGTGGCAGTTTCAACTGAACGAATTGGATCTTTCTCTGCGACCGGAAGTGTGGAAGGAAAAGATGTTTCAGAAGGTCTTGTTGTAAAGAACATCATTCCCGGAATTGATAAGGAGTTCTTCTTTCAATTCAATGCTGTAAAGTCTCAATACCGTTTGCATGATATTCCTGATTTGGTGAACGGCGATTTCATCATTGAAGATGAGTTGACGATTCCGCACGGAGCCATTATTCGAAGAGATGAGCAACACGGATACGAAAGTGATGGTTGGTGGTACGGCAATATGGAAGTGTTGGGAGCATCGGGCGAAGTAATTTCTTTCATTCAAGGAACATGGTGTATGGATATGGCGCATGATGTTTGCACCGCCGGTTACCGATGGAAACAGATAGGTGAGAGACAAATAAAACTTGAAACCAAAGTTTCTTCGGAATGGCTTTTAGGCGCATCATATCCTGTTCTTATAGATCCACTGGTAACAGGTCCCACAGCGGCTTGGGGCGATATATATATGCCCTCTTGTTTTATTCCGGAGTATCATACAGATAGCATGCTTGTAACGGTTCCAGGTGGAATTACAATCACAGGTTTTTTTATCACTGCAAGTTTTTACGCAGATCCATTCACCACTGCGGTTATGGAAGATGGCTCTATGCGCTTTAGTACAAGTTGCGCAACCTCTCAGACCTTTGAGGTACAACCTCCAAATGGTGAATTGCCAGGAACAGCCTATCTCGAAAGTTTTGATTTGCGCAATCCTTTGTTGTGTTGTTACGATCCTTCTTGTTCTGAAACTTCTTTTTATCTCACGATGGAGCTTGGTAGATATACGCCGGGCGACGATTGCAATGAGACCTACATTTACTATGACCCATTTACTCTGTGGCCTTTTACTGCGTTTATCGAAGGTCACACTGTAGAAGCTTATGGACCACAATGGACAGTGGAAGGCAATGATATTTGTTCGAATAAATGTGATTTCGAAGGAACTGCGCGAATCAGATATGGTGTTCCGCCGTACACGCTTACACATCCTTGGATGGAGGGCAGTATTGTGGTGGAGGAACCAACGCCTTGCGATTTGGGCAATACACTTGTGGATATGATTCTCGAATGGCCAGGATGCCCTCAGTATTGCCCAGAGCCTTTTGGTATTGATGTGCCACCTCCGTTGGTTACCGATGCATGTGGCAACACCATTGCGGGAATGCCTACAGATGATATAAGCATCAAACCCGCTCCGAGTATCGAAGACCCTTCTCCGGTTGAAGTGTGCAGCGGTGCTGATGAAACTCTTGTTTTCGAATCATGTGCTCCTTCTACAGAGATTACATGGACAGGTAATGGTGGATCCGGTCAGGGTCCCGTACCGCTCAATATTGTTAACCAAAGCGGAAATACTCAGTCCTTCGATTATTTTGCTTTTGTTGTTTGGAATGGATGTGCTTCAGATACGATTGCCTTTGATTTAGAAGTATTTCCGGAGCCGGATGCGAGTTTCTACTTCCAACCCAACCCGGTCATTCAGAATGTTCCGGCGGAGTTTGATGCGAATGGTTCTTCTTCAGTAGATCCGATTATTTCGTGGCTCTGGACCATCGATGGCTTACAGCCTCAATTTGGCTCAGGCACAAGTTACATTTTTTCGGAGCTCATAGAATTTGAGGTATGTCTGGAAGTGGCCTCTATTAATG